>CAKRTZ010000013.1 GCA_934402515.1 uncultured Lachnospiraceae bacterium | reverse complement strand
AAATGAAAAATAAAACTATTTTAAATAGAAGAAAACAAATTCTGGCACTGATTCTGGCAGCAGGAATGCTGTTATCAACAGAACCGGTACAGGCACAGGAAGCAGGAAGCAGCTCTGCCACCACCGCAACCACGGAAGATGCCAATGAGGATAACTCCACTGCCGGTGTGGCAAGTTTTTTGAAAGCACAAAATAAAACCACAGAGGAATACATTGCGGCAGCCAAAGACTTAAACAGCGGTTATGGCTACAATGTACTGGGCATTGCCAACACCACAGACAATAACTTAAACATCCGGGAAAACCCTTCCACCGATGGCAAACTGGTGGGTAAGCTGCCCCGGTATGCAGCCTGTGAAGTGTTGAAAATCGAGAACGGCTGGGCACATATCACCTCAGGTAAAGTAGAGGGGTATGTAAGTATGGATTACCTTGCCACCGGTGCAGAAGCCAAGAAACTGGCAGCACAGGAACTGACCTTGACAGCCATTGTTACCTGCGATGCATTGCGGGTGCGGGAGGAGCCGAGTACGGACGCGCCGGTTATTACCCAGATTCCCAACGGCGAACAACTGGAAGTCGCAGAGGTAGAGGGTGAATGGGTCCGCGTCTATCTGGACGATGAAGAGGTCTATGTGGCAGCAGAGTATGTGAAGGTGGAAGAAAAGCTAAATGAAGCTATCACCATGACCGAACTTTTATACGGACAGGGTGTATCGGATGTCCGGGTGGATCTGGTACAGTATGCGAAGCAGTTTCTGGGAAATCCCTATGTATGGGGCGGCACCAGTCTCACGAAGGGGGCGGACTGTTCCGGTTTTGTATTAAGTATCTTCAAGAAATACGGATACAATCTCCCTCACTCCTCAGTAGCCCAGGGAAATTCCGGCAGAAAGATCAGCATGAGTGAACTGAAACCCGGTGATCTGATATTCTATGGAAAAAACGGATCCATCAACCATGTGGCTATTTATATTGGAAACGGACAGGTGATCCATGCAAGTTCCCCCAAAACGGGAATTAAGATTTCCACCTATAATTACCGTACACCCATCAAAGCCGTGCGGGTTATCAACGATTAAGGTGCCGAATAGTTACTGATTAAGTAAAATTCAGGGTTTACATGAATCCCAGGATATGTTATATTGTTCAAGTATGGTTACAAATGCCGATACCCAGTGAATGGACAACTCCAACCTTTCGCCTGGTATCCGGTGCAAATTAAATTTACAGGAGGAAATAAAAATGATTTCTAAGGAAAAGAAAACAGCAATCATCAAAGAGTATGCAAGAACTGAGGGAGATACCGGTTCACCGGAAGTACAGGTAGCTGTACTGACAGCCAGAATCCAGGAGCTCACCGAGCATATGAAACAGAACCCCAAGGATCATCATTCCCAGAGAGGTCTGTTAATGATGGTAGGTCAGAGACGTGGCTTACTTGCTTATCTGAAGAAGACAGACATCGAGAGATATCGTGCACTGATCGAAAAATTAGGTTTAAGAAAGTAGGAAAAAGAAAGGGCGGTACGGAGTCCGGTGGACTCCCCGCCTTTTTGTGCGTGGAAAGAGGTAGAACGAATGTATAAGAGTTACACAATGGAGTTAGCCGGTCGTACTCTGAGAGTAGACATCAACAGAGTCGGCAAACAGGCAAACGGCTGTGCATTCATGCAGTATGGTGACACCACCGTCCTGTGTACAGCAACCGCATCTGAGAAACCCAGAGATGGAATTGATTTCTTTCCTCTGAGTGTGGAGTACGAAGAGAAATTATACGCAGTAGGCAAGATCCCCGGAGGATTTAACAAAAGAGAAGGCAAGGCAAGTGAGAACGCAGTTCTGACCAGCCGTGTTATCGACCGCCCCATGCGTCCTTTATTCCCCAAGGATTACCGTAATGATGTAACCCTGGATTGTATGGTCATGGCAGTAGATCCGGAGTGCCGTCCTGAACTGGTTGGCATGCTGGGCGCTTCCATTGCAACCTGTATTTCTGATATCCCCTTCGATGGACCTTGTGCCATGACTCAGGTGGGTATGATTGATGGCGAATTCATCATCAATCCTTCCCAGGAGCAGTGGGCAAAGGGAGATTTAAAGCTGACCGTAGCATCCACTGCCCAGAAGGTGATTATGATTGAGGCTGGCGCCAACGAGATTCCGGAAGCAAAGATGATCGAAGCCATTTACAAAGCTCACGATGTGAACCAGACAGTCATCGCATTTATCAATCAGATCGTAGCTGAATGCGGTAAGCCCAAGCATGAGTATGTAAGCTGTGCAGTTTCCCAGGAACTGTTTGACGAGATGAAGAAGATCGTCACTCCCGAAGAGATGGAGAATGCGGTATTTACCGATGAGAAACAGGTTCGTGAGGAGAATATCCGTCAGATCACAGCTAAATTTGAAGAGGCATTTGCAGACAACGAGGAATGGCTTGCAGTACTTCCTGACGCTGTATACCAGTATCAGAAGAAGACTGTCCGTAAGATGATCTTAAAGGATCACAAGCGTCCCGATGGTCGTGCCATTGACCAGATCCGTCCTCTGTCTGCTGAAGTAGATATCATCCCCCGTGTACACGGTTCAGCAATGTTCACTCGTGGACAGACACAGATCTGTAACGTTTGTACCCTGGCACCCCTGTCAGAAGTACAGAAGGTTGACGGACTTGATGAGAATGTAACAACCAAGCGTTATATGCATCATTATAATTTCCCTGCATATTCTGTAGGTGAGACGAAGGTAAGCCGTGGTCCCGGACGTCGTGAGATCGGTCACGGAGCACTGGCTGAGCGTGCATTGTTGCCGGTACTGCCCAGCGAGGACGAATTCCCTTACGCAATTCGTACCGTATCCGAGACCTTTGAGTCCAACGGATCCACTTCCATGGCATCTACCTGTGCATCCTGCATGTCCTTAATGGCAGCAGGTGTTCCCATCAAAAAGATGGTAGCAGGTATTTCCTGTGGTCTGGTTACCGGTGATACCGATGATGACTATCTGGTATTGACCGATATTCAGGGACTGGAAGATTTCTTCGGAGATATGGATTTTAAGGTAACCGGTACTACCGAAGGTATTACCGCAATCCAGATGGATATTAAGATCCATGGTCTGACCCGTCCTATCGTAGAAGAGGCAATTTCCAGAGCCAGACAGGCACGTTTCTTCATTATGGATACCTGTATGAAGCCTGCCATCGCTGCACCTCGTAAAGAGGTTGGCCCTTACGCACCGAAGATCATTTCCATCAACATTGATCCGGAGAAGATCGGCGATGTCGTTGGTCAGAGAGGAAAGACCATTAACGAGATCATTGCTCGTACCGGTGTGAAGATTGATATCACTGATGATGGTAAAGTTTCCGTATGTGGCACGGATGCCGCTATGATGGACAAAGCAGTAGATTACATCAAGACCATTGTAACAGACTTTGCAGAAGGTCAGGTTTTGAAGGGAACTGTTGTAAGCATTAAAGAGTTTGGCGCGTTTGTTGAGTTTGCACCTGGTAAGGAAGGTATGGTACATATCTCCAAGATTGCCAAGGAGCGTATCGAGCACGTTGAAGATGTCCTGACACTGGGCGACAAAGTAACCGTTGTATGCTTAGGTAAGGATAAGATGGGTCGTATGAGCTTCTCCATGAAGGATGTAGCACAGGTTTAATCCCAGTAATTTATGGATAGTAAAAAACACAACAATAAGACGAGAGGTATCTTGGTGTTGTGCTTTTTCTATGGTAAATACCTACTATTGCAGACAAATGAGGGAGGACATAACGTGTTACAGGCACTAAAGAAAAAATCGCTGAAAAGCGTACTATTTACCATTATCATTCTGGTGGCGATTCTGGTAGCGGGAATCGTGACTCTGGGTCACAGCTATTTACTCTGGATTCAGGGACCTACCTACTTTGAGCCCCTGGATGATAACGATATCTCCAATCTGGAGGGCAGTTACTTATCCGCAGATGTGGATACCCTGATTGACTACTATGCAGAAAACGTTCAGAGCGAGTCCGGCAAACCGGATAAAACCACATCCAGAGAGTATCTGATGCCCATCAACACCGAGGACATGACCGTTTATATCGGTCTGGAAGTTCCCAGCGGTTCCATTACCATGGCAGATGCTGTAGTGGAAGATACCATGGACATGCTTTCTGACGAGGATGGAAGTTACCAGTGGAGCGGTGCTTATGTATCCGTTTCCGGTACCGTGCGCAGAATGGATGAGGAAACTGAGCAGCTTTACCGTAATTACATCTACCAGTTAGGTGCAGATGATGACCAGATTGGTATGGAGGACGGATGTCAGTTCCTGCCTTTAGTTTTGGTGGATGGCGGAATCGGCAAAACCGATTCCCAGGTGTTAATCGTCGCAGCAATCGTTGGTGCAGTCATTCTGGTAATGTTAATCAGAATTCTGGTACTGGCACTGGGCGGCGGCTATCAGAAACAGATTCGCAATTATATTGCAGCAACCCCAAATCCTGCAGCTACCGAGCAGCAGTTAGACCGTTTCTTTGAGGCAACAGAAAAAGACGGAAATGTCCGCATGAATCCGGACTGGTTACTGTATGTCAAAGGAGTAGACTCCTGGGTACTGGCAGGAAATGATGTGGTATGGGCATACCAGTATACCCTGACCCGCAAACAGTATGGCATTATCACTGTAGGAAAAGAGCATGCGGTGAAAGTGTTCAGCGCCAGTGAGAACGAGAAGAACCACTGTCATTCCATCAGCGTGAAGAACGAGGATGCGGCACAGCAGCTCTTAGCCAAGTTACAGAATATGTACCCGGATGCAGTGATTGGCTACTCCGAGGAAATCGAGCGTCAGTACAATGCTGACCCCGCTGGTTTCCATCAGGCAGTGAGTGATGCCCGTCACCAGAATGTGGCAGAGACAGAGTCTGACCTGGTATAATACAACAGAATAACGAATAACAGACCCCGGCAATATCTTTTTACAGATATTGCCGGGTTTTTTGTATACATAGGAAATTCTTTCCTATGTATACAAAACGCTCCGCGGGGATGCGCAGCTCGCGGAGAAGTAGTTTATGCTGCGCATACCGCTCGCGCGCGCAAAGAGTCGGCAAGCGCCTCTTTGATTATTACAAGTCATAATTTGGACAACGTCTCATATATTAGAGTAAACAAAAACGAGGAGTGTGGATTGTGGGATGGAAAAGGTGGTTTTGGAGGAAATTTTATCCATTTTTCCGGGGGAGCAGCGAGAGTTCTGGACAGGGACGCTGAATCAGACCCGGCAGTTACAGGAAATCCGGATCCGGGTGGGGTGTCCGGTACAGCTGCTCACCGATAGTGAGGAATCTTTTTGTACGGGAAGTGAGGAATGGACGACCCAGGAGGCGTTACAGAAAATCTTACAGCATGTGTGCCACTACTCCCTGTATGCCTACGAGGAGGAACTGCGCCAGGGCTATGTCACCATTCCCGGTGGGCACCGGATTGGCATGGCGGGGCAGGTGATTCTCCGGCAGGATGGCACCATGGGCGGCTTTAAAAAAGTGCAGTATTTCAATATCCGTATTGCCAGAGAGAAGAAGGGGGTGGCACGAAAACTTCTTCCTTACATATACAAAGAGGGAAAGCCCTTGAATGTTCTCCTGGTATCGCCCCCGGCGGCAGGAAAAACCACCATGCTCCGGGATTTGGTACGACTGATTTCTGACGGAACCAGCTATGGGAGCGGGCAAAAGGTGGGAGTGGTGGATGAACGCTCCGAGCTTGCCGGATGCTACCTGGGAATTCCCCAGAATGATGTGGGGAGACGCACGGATGTGCTGGATGGCTGTCCCAAGGCGGAGGGAATGATGTTACTGGTTCGCAGCATGTCACCCCAGTTGTTGGCAGTGGATGAGATTGGGACAAGGTCTGACGCGGAGGCACTCCATGCCGCCTTTGCCACTGGGTGCAAAGTGTTTTCCACCATCCACGGAGAGACGGTAGAGGATGTGAAACGGAAACTTTTTCTGAGAGACATTTTGAAAGAGCAGTGGTTTGACAGGTTTATTTTTCTGGAACGGAAGGAAACAGGCTTTGGCATCAGGGAGATACTGGATGGCACCTTTGCACCGGTGGAGGCAGGAACATGATGGCACTGGTGTTACGCCTGTCTGGGGGAGCCCTGCTCCTTCTGGGCAGTCTGGGAACCGGGTGGACGCTGGCGGTTACCGGACGGAAAAAACTTGCCAATATGCAGGAAATTCTTTATGTGCTCACCAGGATGAGTGGGGAAATCGGCTTTGGGCGCTTTACACTGCCCCAGGTGTGCTGGCAGTGTGGAGAGACAGGCAGAGATGCTTTTTCTAAAGGCTTATGCCGGGTGACAGAACGGATGGAGGAAAATCTTGGGGAGGATTTTTCCCATATCTGGCAGGAGGAAATGGGCACGGTGCTGAAAAAAGATATTGTGCCGGAATCCTTTCAACACTGCCTTTTAAAACTGGGACAGCGGATGGAAGTGATGGACACCCAGCTTTGCAGGGAACTGCTTCAGGAAACCTGCGGGGAGCTGGAACAGATTCTACAGCATTATCGGGAACAGTTAGAAAATCAGAATAGAGTCAGAGTGGGGCTTTCCATGGGAGTTGGAATGATGATTTTATTACTTCTGTGGTGATGGAAAGACCAGCGGAAACGAGGAAACATGAGTGTAAGTGTGATTTTTAAAATTGCGGCGGTGGGAATTCTGGTGACCATCTTAAGCCAGGTGCTCAAGCACAGCGGAAGGGAAGAACAGGCGTTTCTGGTAAGTCTGGCGGGGTTGATTCTGGTGTTGATGTGGCTGATTCCCTATATTTATGACTTGTTTGTTCTGGTGCAGAAACTGTTTTCTGTGTGAGGAAAAGATAGGAAGAAAATGAATCTGATTGAAATTTGTATCATCAGTGTGATGGGCGTGGGGCTGATTCTGCTCTTAAAAGGAACGAAACCTGAATTCAGTTACCTGCTTGCCATGGGAATCTGCATCCTGCTTTTCGGGGCGGCGGTGGGTGGCTTTTCCAGAGTGTTAGAGCAGATTCAGGGGCTGGCAGCCTATCTGGGAACCGACGGAGAGTATCTAAAAATTCTGGTGAAAATGATTGGGGTGACCTATCTCTGCGAATTCTGTTCCGGCATCTGTAAAGATGCAGGGCAGAGTGCCATTGCAGGGCAGGTGGAACTCTGGGGAAAGCTGTCCATCATGGCGGCGGGAATTCCCATTATCTATGGGGTGATTACCAGCATACAATCCCTCATCTGGTAGGAGAAAGGAGGAGAAACGTGGACATCACCGATTATCTGGATTTCTATGGTCTGGGGGAACTGGCAAGCCAGGTGGACGGACTATTTCCCGGCTGGAACCTTTCCTTTTCCCGGCTTTTGCAGGAAATTTTACAGGGAAATCTAAGGTCAGGACTGGACTATCTGTGGCAGGGAATTCTCCAGGGGGTAAAAAGCAGTGTTTCTTCCTATTGGGAATTATTTTTACTGTTGCTGACCCTGGGAATCATCGCCTCTTTTTACCAGATTTTCGCCGCCTCCTTCCACAACCACCAGATTGCGGACACGGGGTATTACATCTTTTATGTGGCAATGATGGGCATTCTCATCAAAGCGTTTGTGAGCATGCAGGGGATTGCCGTGGAATTTTTAAACCAGATGGTGCTGTTTCTCCGGCTCTGTATCCCGGCGTTCTGCCTTTCTGTGGGCACGGCAACGGGGGGAGCCACCGCCACGGCAACCTATGGCAGTGCCTTATTCTTTTTATTTCTGGTGGAAAAGGTGCTGCGGAGCCTGGTTCTCCCGGCGTTAGAGGTGTACGTCCTTCTGTCCCTGATGAATGGGCTGTGGGAGGAGGAGCGGTTAAACACCCTCCTTGATCAGATGAAAAGTCTGCTCCAGGGGGGGATGAAGTGGATGTTAGGGGGCGTGTGTGGCATCACCTTTGTGCGAAACGCCATCCAGCCTGCGGTGGACAGCCTTACGGGTTCTGCCTTTCAGAAAATGGTTGCCAGTATTCCCGTGCTGGGCAACGCGGCGGATATTGCATGGCAGACCACCATGGGAGCCGCGGTTTTAGTAAAAAACGGGGTGGGGATTGCTCTGGTGATTCTGCTGGTGTTACTGGGAATCGTTCCCCTGTGCATGCTTGGGGTGTTTACCTTACTTTTAAAGGCAGATGCCATTTTGCTGGGGCTGTTTCAGGACAATCGGAGTGTCCACTGCATGGAACGGATGGGAGAAGGGGGCGCTCTTTTGTTCCAGCTTTTACTTTCTGCCATGACCGTGTTTTTTCTCTTTATTGCCCTTACTGTTTTATTGACCAATGGAGGATAGAAGATGGCGGCAATGAGCAGGCTGGTGGTATTTTCCTTATGTGTGACGGCACTTTGCAGGCTGTCGGCATCCACGCCCTATGAAAAATATGTGCGGTTTCTGGGGGCAATTCTGCTGGGTGCCCAGTTGGTGGGGCTGGTGCTTTCCATGGTGGGGCAGGATGGAAACAGTTTATGGGGTCAGATTGCGGAAAAGAGCATCCAGATGGAGGCGGATTTTTACGGGCAGACATCCGGGGAACTGGAAGTCCGGGCGGAGGAAATCCGGCAGCAGTTGTGGGAACAGTCAGAAAGCTACTGGAGTGCACAGTTACAGGAGGCAGAGGCGGAAACGGAAACCGGAGAGGAAACACAGGGGGAGACAGAGGGGGAAATTCTCCCTGTCCTCATCGAAGTGGAGCGAATCGGGAAACAGGAGGCAGACCATGAGTAAGCAGACCATCAGGGAGAAACTGCGGATGGACAGATGGAAAAAGGAGGACTATATCGTGCTGGCGCTGGTGGGGGTGTTACTTCTCATCATTGCCATGCCAGTGGAGCGCACTTCAGGAAAAAATGCTCCGGCAGCGGGGGAGGAATCCCAGGGGGCAGGCAGGGAGTTTTCCGCGGAGACGGACAGTACGGCGGATTCCTACGGGGAATACTGGGAGAAACGGCTGGAAACTGCTTTGTCCCAGATGGAAGGGGTGGGAAAGGCGAAGGTGATGATTACGCTGGAGGACAGCGGGGAAACCATTGTGGAGAAGGATGTGCCGCTACAGACCAGTACCACAAAAGAGCAGGACAGTGGGGGCGGCACCCGGCAGATACAGGACTATTCCAGCACGGAATCCACGGTGTTTTACACCGATGCAGAGGGAAGGCAGGTACCCTATGTGGTACGGGAGTCGGCGCCGAAAGTGACGGGCGTGGTGGTCATTGCCCAGGGAGCAGGAAATGCAAAAGTAAAAGAACAGATTACCAGACTTTTGCAAGCATTATTTGATGTGGAAGCACATAAAGTAATAGTAGTCAAGATGAAAACCGGATAGAAGGGAAGAGGAAAATGAAAGGCATATGTAAAAAGAACCAGGTGATGATTACGGCGCTGGCAATTATGATCGGCGTGGCGGGGTATCTCCATTTTGCACAGGGAAAGATTTCAAAAGAGGAACTGACAGCCACACCGGCAAGCTCGGAACAGGTGTTAAACAGTGGCATTGTAGTGGAAAATTACACGGCAGGAGAGGTGGGAAGTGCGGCCTCTGACGAAATCGGTATGCTGGATATTTCTTCGGAGGATCTGGAGGCAGCAGGAGTTACCGATATTGAAAGTCTGGACAGCGATCCGGACCTGGTCACCCAGGACTATCTGGAGAGCGGTATGCTCACGGACAGCGCTGTGGATCTGGAGGCGGCAGGAGTTACCGAAGGAAATGAAGATGCCCTTGCCTCCGTGGATGTAACCCAGGAAAACGTTCAAGAGGACTTAGGACAGGGAGAAATTCCCGGGCAGGCAGTCTTTACTTCCACAACGACTGTGTCCTCCCTGGCGGGCGCGAAGCTGTCCAAGGAGCAGACCAGAGCCCGGAACAAAGAAACACTTCTGGAAATTATCAACAACGAAGCGTTGAGTGAAACCCAGAAACAGTCGGCCGTGGATACCATGGTAGCCATGACCCAGATTGCAGAGATGGAGACAGCAGCGGAACTTTTGCTGGAGGCAAAAGGGTTTGAGGATGCGGTTGTGAGCATTACCGGAAATACGGTGGATGTGGTTGTGGCAAATGAGGAGTTAACCGGGGCAAAATGCGCCCAGATCGAGGATATTGTACAACGGAAGACCGGTATCTCACCGGAAAATATCATAATCAGTACAAATTAAGCAGATGATGCTTTGCACAAAGGGCAGGGATATGATAGTATAGAAAGGTTGAAAGTGATATTTAATTGATGGAGGAACAGCACAATGGCAAATTATACGGAAGAGATTAACAGGCGCAGAACCTTTGCTATCATATCCCATCCCGATGCCGGAAAAACCACATTGACGGAGAAATTCCTGCTCTATGGCGGACAGATTAACCTGGCAGGAAGCGTAAAGGGAAAAGCGACAGCCAGACATGCGGTTTCGGACTGGATGGAAATCGAGAAAGAGAGAGGTATTTCTGTAACCTCCTCTGTGTTACAGTTTGAATATGACGGATATTGTATCAACATTCTGGATACACCGGGACATCAGGACTTTTCAGAAGATACCTACCGTACTCTGATGGCGGCAGACTCTGCGGTGATGGTCATTGACGCATCCAAAGGTGTGGAGGCTCAGACCAGAAAACTGTTTAAGGTCTGCGGAATGCGTGGTATTCCTATTTTTACTTTTATCAATAAAATGGATCGAGATGCCAACGATACCTTTGACTTGTTAGACGAGATTGAGAAGGAGTTAGGTATCGCTACCTGTCCGATGAACTGGCCTATCGGTTCCGGAAAAGGCTTTAAGGGTGTGTATGACAGACAGAAATCCTGTGTCATCACCTATTCTGACACCGAGAAGGGAACCAAGGAAGGTGAGGCAACAGAAATCGCCCTGGATGATGAGGACAAGCTGTTGAGCTATGTAGGGGAGGAAACCAAGGAGAAACTGTTTGACGAAATTGAACTCTTAGATGGTGCCAGTGCCGTCTTTGATTTAGAGGAGGTGCGCGCCGGTAAACTGACGCCGGTGTTTTTCGGTTCTGCATTGACCAACTTCGGTGTGGAAATTTTCCTGCAGCATTTCTTACAGATGGCGACACCGCCTCTTCCCAGAAAAGCGGATATCGGACTGATTCAGCCTGCCGAAAAGGAATTTTCCGCCTTTGTGTTTAAGATTCAGGCGAATATGAATAAAGCGCACCGGGATCGAATCGCATTCATGCGTATCTGTTCCGGAAAATTTGATGCCCAGAAGGAAGTAAAACATATCCAGAGCGGCAAAGTGATGCGTTTGTCCCAGCCTCAGCAGATTATGGCAGATGAGCGTAAAATCCTGAATGAAGCTTATGCCGGAGACATTATCGGTGTGTTCGATCCGGGAATCTTTTCCATTGGAGATACACTGTGCAGTCCCAAGGATCAGTTCCAGTATGAGGGAATCCCTACCTTTGCACCGGAGCATTTTGCAAGGGTCCGCCAAATCGATACCATGAAGCGGAAGCAGTTCGTCAAGGGAATCAACCAGATTGCCCAGGAGGGTGCTATTCAGATCTTCCAGGAGGTGAATTCCGGTATGGAGGAGATCATTGTAGGTGTAGTGGGTGTCCTGCAGTTTGATGTGTTGAAGTACCGTCTGGAGAATGAATATAATGTGGAGATCCGATTGGAGAATCTGCCCTATGAGCATATCCGCTGGATTGAAAATAAAGAGGAGGTGGATCTGGACAAACTGACCGGAACCTCCGATATGAAGAAGATTATGGACCTAAAGGGCAATCCTTTATTATTATTTGTCAATGCCTGGAGTGTGGGCATGGTTCTGGATCGAAATAAGGGATTGGTTCTGTCTGAATTTGGTCGTGGCTAAAAGGAGTTGTGAATGAAGAAACTGCTTGTCTCCGTCACAGTTCTGGTGTCACTGTGTGCGTTAATTCTTTTGAGTTATACCTGGGTCACCGGAAAAGGTGATCCGCATACGGAAGAACTTCCACAGAATACACAGGAGAAAAGTTCTGCGGATGGAATACTGCCGGAGGAACAGGAACTTTGGGACAGGGAAAGTGCTGCCGCAGAGGAGACGGAAGTGGAAAATGGTGTTCCGCGGCAGGTGCGTCACCGTACCGGCTATGCCTATGATACCCTGCCGGTGGATCAGAAGACATTATATGACGAGATACTGGAGGGACTGGAAAACAGGGAGCAGGAGTCGGATCTGTCAACAGTGGACGAGACCACGCTTTCCAAAGTGTTTCAGTGTGTGATGAATGATCATCCGGAGATCTTTTATGTGGACGGATATACCTATACGAAGTACAAGACCGGAAATGAGATCACACAGATTACATTCCACGGCAATTATATCTATGATGGAGAAGAAATTGCAGAGCGGCAGGAGAAAATTGAGACGCTGGTGGATGCAATTTTTGAGCAGATGCCTGCAGGAATGGATGATTACGGAACGGTCAAGTATCTGTACGAATATGTGATTGAACACACACAATATCAGCTGGATGCACCGGACAGCCAGAATATCTGTTCCGTCTTTTTAAACGGGGAGAGCGTCTGTCAGGGGTACGCCAAGGCCTTACAGTACCTGGTACAGGAGGCAGGACTGGAGGCAACTCTGGTATTAGGCTATGTAGAGAATGGTGACGGACATGCCTGGGATCTGGTACAGATGGACGGCGGCTGGTATTATGTGGATCCCACCTGGGGAGACGCATCTTATCAGATGGAGGAAGGCAGCGGAGATTATGAGGAGTCGGATACTCCCACCATGAATTATGATTATCTGGGGGTGACCACCAGTCAGCTTCTGGTGACTCACCGCATTGACAATGTGATTCCCATGCCGGTATGCGACAGCATGCGGGACAATTATTATGTGCGGGAAGGGGCTTATTTTACTGAAATTGACACGGAGCAGCTGCAACAGTTGTTCGACAGGGCAGTGCAGCAGGACAAAGCCGTGGTTACCTTAAAATGCAGTGATCATCAGCTTTATGAGCAGATGAAGGAATACCTGTTGACAAAGCAGAATGTCTTTTCCTATCTGGATGCAAAGGACGGGGTACTTGCCTATTATGACAGCAGCGCCCAGTGTACCATCGGGGTATGGATTCCGTAAATAAAAGGCTTTGCAAAGTGACAGGGGTTTGATATAATGTGATAAATGGAAAGGTGGAAAAGCAGATGGAAAAGGAACTGGATGAAAATATCGGAAGTGTCAAGATTGCAGATGATGTAGTGGCAATGATTGCTGGTCTGGCAGCCACCGAGGTAGAGGGTGTATCTGCAATGGCAGGCAACATCACCAACGAACTGATGAGCCGTGTGGGCATGAAGAAACTGTCCAAGGGCGTCAAGGTTGAGATGAGCCAGAAGAAGGTATATGTAGATTTGGCGGTGATGATGGAGTACGGCTATAATATCCCTGCAACCTGTCAGAAGGTGCAGAGCAAAGTACAGAGCGCAATTGAAAATATGACGGGCTTAGAAGTGGCGAATGTAAATATCCGCATCGCAGGAGTACATGTTCCCCAGAACAGATAGGACGAGAGAGATGATGAGTAGAAGACAACTGCGTGAGCAGATTTTTAAACTGCTGTTTCGCGTGGAGTTTAATGCACCGGAAGATATGCCGGAGCAGAAAGAACTGTTTTTTGAAGAGACAGAATCCGCTTCCGAGCAGGATCAGAAGTACATTGATGAAAAATATGGGAAGATCATGGATGTTCTTCCCTCTATTGATGCGCAGATTAATGAGAAGGCATCCGGATGGACCACAGAGCGCATGGGCAAGGTGGAACTGACCATCCTGCGTCTGGCAGTATTTGAAATTCTGTACGACGAGACCGTCCCGGCTTCTGTTGCCATCAATGAAGCAGTGGAACTGGCTAAGAAATTCGGACAGGATGAATCACCTGCATTTGTGAATGGCGTTTTAGCCAAATTTGCATAGCAAATAGCATAGACATAAATGTTATGGGGAAAGCAATGCAAAACGTTTATACAGTCGCACAGGTAAATGCTTACATCAAAAATATGTTCACGCAGGATTTTATGATGCAGTCTATCTTCGTTAAAGGCGAAGTGAGCAACTGCAAATATCATTCTTCGGGACATATTTATTTTACGTTAAAGGATGAGAAGGGTTCCATCGCCTGCGTTATGTTTGCCGGAAACCGGGCGGGACTGAAGTTCCGCATGGAAGAAGGACAGCAGATCATCGTATTCGGAACCATTGATGTGTACGAGAGAGACGGAAAATACCAGATGTATGCCAAGCAGATCGCGTTGGATGGAGCCGGTGTACTGTATGAACGTTTTGAACGTTTAAAGGAAGAATTGGAAGAACTGGGGATGTTCGCCCCGGAATATAAACAGCCCATTCCCCGTTTTATTCAGAAACTGGGCGTAGTTACAGCACCCACAGGAGCTGCTGTGCAGGACATCATCAACATCACCACAAGGCGGAACCCCTATGTACAGATTATTCTTTACCCGGCGATCGTCCAAGGCGACCAGGCAGCGCAGAGCGTGGTCAACGGTATCCATGCACTGGAACGGCTGGGTGTGGATGTGATGATTGTGGGACGAGGCGGTGGTTCCATTGAGGACTTGTGGGCTTTCAATGAAAAAATCGTGGCACAGGCAGTGTTTGACTGCAGTGTTCCCATTATTTCTGCAGTGGGTCATGAGACGGATACCACGATTATCGACTATGTATCGGATTTACGGGCACCTACCCCATCTGCGGCAGCAGAACTGGCAGTATATGATGTGAATCAGTTCCTTCTCACCATGGATGGTTGTGAAGATGAGCTGATGCGCTGTATGGAGAACCGGTTGGAGGCAGCCAGACTGCGGTATCGAAATCTCGAGTTACAGTTACAGCATGTCAGTCCCCAGGGGAAACTCACAGAGCAAAGAAGCCAGATGAAACAGTTGGCGCAGCGGCTGCAAAGCAGCATGGAGCGCCGACTGACAGGCAGCCGACACGAATGGGATGTGTATTTTGAAAAATTAAAGGGCTTGTCCCCTTTGGATAAATTAAAGCAGGGCTATTCCTACAGCACTTATGGGGATGGGAAAACCCTGAAGGATATCACTGAGGTAAAACCGGGAGATGCCATCTGCGTCTATGTGGGAAACGGACGGATTGATGCCACGGTGCAGGAAACCCGGAGCATGAAATGGGAGGAGCCTTTGGATGGAAGAAATGAATCTGGAAGAAACCTTTAAGAAATTACAGGAGACAGTGGAAAGCCTGGAAACGGATTCCATCAGCCTGGAGGATTCCTTTACCAAATATGAGGAAGGCATGCGTCTGCTGAAGTCCTGCCATGACAAGATCGATATGGTGGAAAAGAAAGTACTGAGCTTAAACGAAGCGGGTGATTTGGATGAATTTTGAGGAACAGTTGCAGGAACGGGTTTCCTGTATTGAAAAGATCTTAGAGGATACACTCCCGAAACAGGAGGGATTTCAGAAGACGGTACTGGATGCCATGGATTACAGTGTTATGGTGGGAGGCAAACGGCTTCGTCCCATGCTGATGCTGGAGGCTTACCGGATGTTTGCAGGGACGGAGGCTCCCACAGCACCTATCGAACCGCTGATGGCGGCCATGGAAATGCTCCACACCTATTCTCTGGTGCATGACGACCTTCCGGCGATGGATAATGACGAGTATCGCCGGGGCAAAAAGACCACCTGGGTGGCTTACGGGGAGGCAATGGCGATTCTGGCAGGAGATGCTCTGCTGAATTTCGCTTATGAAACGGCACTATCTGCAGCAGGACAGCCGGGAGCAGATCCTCTGCGGGTGTTGAAGGCGTGTAGGATTTTTGCCCACAAGGCAGGAGTTTACGGAATGATCGGCGGTCAGGTGGTGGATGTGGAGGCTGAAAAAGCGGAACATACCCTTTCTGAAGAAGAACTGACCTTCGTCTATGAATGCAAAACTTCCGCATTGATTGAGGCATCCCTGATGATGGGTGCCGTGATGGCAGGCGCCGGAGAAGAAGACATAAAAGCCATGGAACTGGTGGGACATCAGGTGGGAATCGCCTTCCAGATACAGGATGATATTCTGGATCTTACCAGCACTCTGGAGGTACTGGGCAAACCCATCGGTTCCGATGAGAAAAATCATAAGCAGACCTATGTGCATATTCATGGGATGGAACAGGCAAAAGCCGATGTGGAGCGGATGTCCGCAGAGGCACTTTCTCTGTTACAGAGCAAACATGTGCGGAACGAATTTCTGGAACAACTGGTGAGCTGGTTGATTACGAGAGAAAAGTAGGCGGGCAGATATGCTGTTAGAACAAATACAAAAGGCAAATGACATCAAGTTCATAGAGAAAGAAGATTACGGGTTACTGGCACAGGAAATCCGGGAGTTTCTCATTGAGAAAATCAGTGTCACCGGGGGACACTTGGGACCGAACCTGGGTACGGTGGAGTTGACTATGGCTTTACATTTGTCACTGGATCTTCCCAAGGATAAGATTATCTGGGATGTGGGACATCAATCCTACACCCACAAACTGCTCACCGGCAGACGGGAAGGCTTTGATACCCTGCGCAAATTCGGAGGCATGAGCGGCTTCCCGAAACGGAAAGAGAGCGATTGTGACAGCTTTGATACCGGTCACAGTTCTACATCCATTTCTGCAGGACTGGGCATGGTGAAAGCCAGGGATATCCGGGGAGAAGATTACACGGTGGTATCGGTCATCGGTGACGGTGCCCTCACCGGAGGCATGGCCTATGAGGCGTTAAACAATGCCTCCAAGCTGGAAAAAAACTTTATCATTGTTTTAAATGACAACAACATGTCCATCTCCGAGAATGTGGGGGGCATGTCCAAATATCTGAATAATATCCGGACTTCCACCAAGTATCTGGATTTAAAGGAGGGGGTTTACAATACCCTCCGCAGCCTGCCGAATAAGGGCGGCGACGGCATGGTGCAGGGAATCCGCCGTGCGAAAGCCGGCGTGAAACATCTGATGATTCCCGGCATGTTTTTTGAGGATATGGGAATCACTTATCTGGGACCGGTGGATGGACATAATATCCCGGAGATGCTCCAGGCATTCAAGGATGCCAAGCGGGTGCGTGGTGCAGTGATTGTCCACTGTATGACCCAGAAGGGCAGAGGCTATGAGCCTGCTATCCGGCATCCGGCGCGGTTTCACGGTACAGAGCCTTTCTTAATTGAAAATGGTTTACCGGCACATCCCAGAACCAAGGCGAATTATACGGATATTTTTTCCACTGTCATGGTGAAACTGGCGCAGCGGGATGAACGGGTGGTGGCAATTACCGCAGCTATGCCGGATGGAACGGGACTGAAACGATTCCACAATATTTTTCCGGATCGATTTTTCGATGTGGGAATTGCAGAGGAACATGCAGTGACCTTTGCGGCTGGTCTGGCAGTGGGAGGCATGCGCCCCATTGTGGCGATTTATTCTTCCTTTTTGCAGAGAGCCTATGATCAGATTTTACATGATGTCTGCATCCAGAATCTGCCGGTAACCTTTGCCATAGACCGGGCAGGACTGGTGGGAAGTGATGGAGAGACGCATCAGGGAATTTTTGATTTGTCCTTTCTGTCCTCCATTCCCAATATGCACATTATGGCTCCCAAGAATAAATGGGAGCTTTCGGATATGTTGAAATTCGGGGTGAATTTCGGGGCACCCATTGCGGTGCGTTACCCCAGGGGAGAAGCATTTGACGGTTTACGGGAGTATCGGGAACCCATCGAACTGGGAAAAGCAGAGTGGATATGCCGGGAATCCGGTGTGGTGCTTTTGGCCGTAGGCAGTATGGTAAAAACGGCCCTGGAAGCACGGGAACTGCTGAAAGAGCAGGGAATCCCCTGTTCCATTGTCAATGCCCGGTTTGTGAAACCTATTGACGAGGAAGTGCTGGCAGAGGCAGCGAAAGATCACCATTTATTTGTCACCATGGAAGAAAATGTGGCAAGCGGCGGTTATGGAGAGAAAGTACGGGCGAGCATAGACAGACAGGAACTTCCTGTAAAACTGCTGGCTGTGACCATTCCCGATGCCTATGTGGAGCATGGTAATGTGGATCTGCTGAAAAAAGAACTGGGACTGGACGGGGAAAGCATTGCCCGGAAAATTATGAGTGTAGAGAACCGAGAGGGATAGACGATGAAGGAACGGCTGGATGTCCTGCTGGTAAAGCAGGGACTGGCACAGTCCAGAGAGAAGGCAAGAGCTGTCATTATGGCAGGGGATGTCTTTGTGGACGGACAGAGAGAGGATAAGGCAGGAACGAGTTTCGATGAGTCCAAGGTGCATATCGAGGTGAGGGGAACTGCTTTGAAATATGTGAGCAGAGGTGGACTGAAACTGGAGAAGGCAATGAACCGGTTTGGGCTGACCCTGGATGGAAAAGTCTGCATGGATATCGGAGCATCCACCGGCGGATTCACGGATTGTATGTTACAAAACGGCGCGGTGAAGGTCTATTCTGTGGATGTGGGACATGGACAGCTTGCCTGGAAACTCCGCAATGATGAGCGGGTGGTCTGCATGGAAAAGACCAATTTCCGCTATATGACACCGGCGGATATTGCGGACAAACTGGATTTTGCCTCCGTAGATGTATCCTTTATCTCTTTGACCAAAATTTTGCTGCCTGCCAGAAATCTTTTGAAGGATGGGGGACAGATGGTCTGTCTGATTAAACCCCAGTTTGAGGCAGGAAGAGAGAAAGTCGGCAAAAAAGGTGTGGTACGGGAACCGGAAATCCATGAGGAAGTGGTTCACAAAATACTGGATTTTGCAGATCTGGTGGGCTTTCATATCTTAAATCTGGAATTTTCCCCCATCAAGGGGCCGGAAGGAAATATCGAGTATCTGGTTTATCTGGAAAAAGACCCGGAGAGAAACGCAGAACTGGCAGACTGTACCGAGGAGTCTGCAGAAAAAGCCCTGCGGGAAATCATAGAACAGAAAAGCGGCTGCTCTTACAAAGAGCCGTTACAGGAACTGATTCGCCGGACGGTGGCAGCAGCCCATGAGGATTTGGACAAGTCATGAAACATTTTTATGTGATTACCAATAACCAGAAAGACCCGGACAGAACCACTACGGAGAGAATTCGTACCTATCTGGAAAAGCGTGGCTGTACCTGTGAGGTGCAGGAGCAGTCAGAACAGGGAGACATTCACACGGATGCTGGCAAAATTCCCAGAGAAACCCAATGTATCCTGGTTCTTGGCGGGGATGGCACCATTTTGCAGGCATCCAGAGACACGGTGGAACTGGAAATCCCGGTGATTGGGGTGAATCTGGGGACACTGGGGTATCTGGCAGAAATTGAACAGAATCGTCTGGAGGAGGCGTTGGATCGGCTGATTCAGGATGATTATGAATTGGAAAAAAGAATGATGTTACGGGGAACCATCGCCGGAAACGAAATTGATGCCTTGAACGATATCGTTATTTCCAGAAAAGGGTCTCTGCGGATCATTGAGTATAAAGTATATGTAAATAACAGATTACTGCTGACCTTCAGTGCGGATGGCGTTATTCTTGCCACACCCACCGGCTCCACCGGCTATAATTTGTCGGCGGGAGGACCCATTGTGGAGCCACGGGCAGAAATTATTCTGGTGACACCGATCTGTGCCCATACAACCAACGCAAGAACCATTGTCTTATCCCCGGAGGATGTGATTTCTGTGGAGATTCCCTATGGAAGAGATAATGCACCGCAGGAAGCAGAGATCAATTTTGACGGAACGACAAAAGTACCTTTCCAGACAGGCGAGCGGATCATGATCACCTGCAGCCCACGGCATGTGGAATTTGTAAAGCTGGATCAGGAGAACTTTTTACAGGTCTTACACAAAAAAATGAGCTAAAGTTTGAAGGTAAAGGAGAATTATGAAACAGACCAGACATATCAGAATTGTGGAACTCATTGAGAAATACGATATCGAAACCCAGGAGGAACTGTCAGAGTATCTGAAAAAAGACGGTTTTACAGTGACACAGGCCACCGTTTCCAGGGATATCCGGGAATTGAAACTCACCAAAATTCCAACGGGAAACGGCCGGCAAAAGTATGCGGTCTTACGGCAGGATGACAGTCATCTGGGAGACAAGTACATCCGTGTCCTAAAAGAGTGTTTCGTATCCATGGATTCCGCACAGAATATTCTGGTGATTAAGACCGGTGTGGGTATGGCAATGGCAGTAGCTGCCGCTATTGATGCAATGAAATTCGAAGAAATCGTGGGTTCTATTGCAGGAGACGACACGATTATGATGGCGATCCGTACTGTGGAAGACACTCAGGTCGTTATGCGTAAAATAAGGGAGACGATGGAGTCATAAAGCTTTTTGGGAGAGAGCAAAGGAGGAAATATGCTCTTAAGTTTACATGTGAAAAATCTGGCTCTGATCGATGAAACGGAGATCACCTTCGGCCCGAATTTGAACATTCTCACCGGTGAGACCGGAGCAGGTAAATCCCTGATCATCGGAAGCGTCAGTCTGGCATTGGGAGCCAAGGCAGAAAAAGATCTGATCCGCAACGGAGCAGATTATGCGCTGGTGGAACTGGTCTTTCAGACGAACCGTCCGGGAATCCGGCGGAAAATGGAAGAACTGGATCTTTATCCGGAGGATGAAGGGATCATTACCATCAGCCGGAGAATCCAGGAAAACCGCAGTATCTGCAAGGTCAACGGAGAGACGGTAAGTGCCAGAATCTGTAAGGAACTGGCGGAGGAACTGATTGATATTCACGGGCAGCATGAGCACCAGTCCCTGCTAAATAAGCGAAAACATCTGGATGTGCTGGATGCTTATTGCATGGAGCAGCTGGAACCCGTCCTGAAGCAGATCGGAGATGCCTATCAGCAGTTCCGGCAGATCCAACATCAGCTGGAAGAAGGAAGCATGGACGAGGAGGCGCGGCAGAAGGAACTGGCGCTTGCTGAGTTTGAAGTTCAGGAAATTGAGCAGGCACAGCTTGTCCCGGGGGAAGAGGAAGAGCTGGAGCGCCGTTACCGCAAAATGGAAAATGCCAGACGCATTGCAGAAAGTGTGGGAATTGCCCACCAGTGTCTGGGCTATGAAAGCGAGGGAGCTGCGGGAGAGCAGACCGGAAGAGCACTGCGGGAGCTGAAAAGCGTGGCAGCCTATGACGAGGATTTAGCGGAAGGAGTCAATATGCTCACGGATATTGACGGACTGTTGAATGACCTCAATCGCTTTTTATCCAATTATGAGGAAGGCTTAGAGTTTGATGAGGAGGAATTTGTCACCTGCGAGACGAGACTGAATCTATTGAACCATCTGCGAAGCCGCTACGGCAATACCGTACAGGAAATTCTTGCCTACGAACAGAAACAACAGGAAAAAATAGACAGACTGAAGGACTTTGACGCATACCGTGCAAAATTGCAGCAGGAGAAAGAACAGGTGGAGAAAAAACTTTTTCAGGCATGTAAGAAAGCATCGGACTTGAGACAGAAGAGTGCAAAAGAATTGTCGAAGCAGCTGACGGAAGCACTGGAGGATCTGAATTTCCAAAATGTGGAATTTGAGGTGAAGGTGCAGCCTGAGGAGTCACAGGTCAACAGCAGAGGCTACGATGAAGTGGAATTTATGATTTCCACCAATCCGGGCGAACCCATAAAACCTCTGACCCAGGTTGCCAGTGGCGGTGAATTATCCCGTATTATGCTGGGATTAAAGACTGTGTTTGCCGGTAAGGACAGTGTGGAAACCCTGATATTTGATGAGATCGACAGCGGTATCAGCGGCAGGACTGCCTGGAAGGTTTCACAGAAAATGGGAAAACTTGCCAGGGATCACCAGATTATCTGTATTACCCATCTGCCTCAGATTGCAGCCAACGCAGATACGCATTTCTTAATTGAAAAAAGTGCGGATGGAAATTCCACAAGAACCCGTCTTTTTGAACTTTCCGAAGAGGACAGCATCAAAGAACTGGCCCGTATGCTGGGAGGCGAGGAATTGACGGATGCAGTGTTGGAGAATGCAAGGGAAATTCGAAAACAGGCAAAATCTTCATAGAAAAGTTGTTGTATTTTTATAGTAAATTAAAGAAAACGCCACATACTAAAAGAGACACAAAGGAAGCCTTTGTGTCTCTTTTGTGATTTTAAGGTAAGGATGTGGTATTTTGAAGATAAAAAACAAAATTGGATTTTATGCTTTTTTGATCATGACGGTGTCTGTCCTGACAGCGGCCCTGCTGTGGGCATGCTTGTATATGCGGGGGAAAATTCCGGATACATTACGGATCTTTTCGGGACAGGAGCAGAATCTCACCTTTGATATTCCGGTATCCGGGACTGTTTATAATGCGGATCAAAAGGCGGTTATGGAATTTCCGGTGACGGATCAGGTGACGCTTTTTGCAAAGGAAAGCCAAAGCTATCAGATGCGTCTGAAACTGCTGGGGGTCGTACCCATCCGTGATGTAGAGGTGCGGGTTACAGGAGAGAGGACTTTGATTCCCGTGGGAATGCCGGTGGGAATCTACATGAAAGCAAAGTCTGCCATGATCATCGGAGTCGGGGAATTTATCGGAGAGGATGGAATGAAGTATGCGCCTTCCCGTTATCTTCTTCAGGAAGGAGACTATATTTTACAGGTCAACGGGCAGGAAATCAACGGAAAGAAGGAATTAATCAGGCACATTGAGGAGTCAGAGGGAAAACCGATGTCTCTGTTGGTGGAAAGGGACGGAGAGCAGTTTCCCATGCTGGTGCAGCCAAGAGCAGATGCAAATGGTGTTTATAAGTTGGGAATCTGGATTCGGGACAATGCCCAGGGTGTGGGAACCATGACCTTTATGGAAACAAACGGAAATTTTGGCGCTTTAGGGCACGGAATCAACGATGTGGATACCGGGCTGCTTATGGAACTGCAGTACGGAGAACTCTATCATACAGATATTATCGGAATCCGCAGGGGAAGTGCAGGAGCTCCGGGAGAACTGACAGGGCTGATTTCTTATCAGGACAGTAATCGGATCGGCAGGATTGATGCCAATACCAAGAAAGGGATCTTTGGAAATCTCAACGATGAATTTGTGAGGGAAATGGCATCCTACAGCGAGTATCTGCAGGAAATGCCCATAGGAACCAAGCAGGAGATCGAAACGGGAGAAGCAACCATTCTCACCGGGGTGGATGGTTCGATTCAGGAGTATGAGATTGCCATTGATAAAGTGAATTACAATGCAGGTGCGGAAAGCCGGGAGATTGAACTTGTGGTGACAGATCCCAAATTATTGAAAAAGACCGGAGGAATTATACAGGGAATGAGCGGAAGCCCGATTTTACAGAATGGAAAAATTATCGGGGCAGTGACCCATGTTCTGGTAGGTGATCCGACAAAAGGCTACGGTATTTTTATAGAGGAAATGTTGGAGGAGTAGATTCTGTGGCTGCTTTGCACGTATTCTGCGATGCTTACAGGTTGTCAAAATAGGGGGAAAACTCTTATACTTTATCTATCCGCAAAATAAAATGTAAAAGGGAACAGATAAGGAGGAAATTATGGAGCAGCTTCAGTTGACTGCTACCAAAGATAATGAAAATTTATACCGGATTTTGGGAGATTTAATGGAGACGGATCGTGAATTTCAGATCATGATCACAGTGCCGGCGGGTAAACCAGGGGAAGTAAAAAGGGGAGAAAAAAGAAGTACGAAGGAAGAAAATAAGGAAAGTCATCACAGAGAGGGAGCTGTGTTTCGCAGTGCCTCGGCGTGTTCTATTGTGGATGTACCGGTAAAGGAGAAACAGGAGCCGGAGGTACATGATCTGGAAAAGGATGTGACGGACATGATTCATGAAATCGGAGTCCCGGCACATATCAAGGGATATCAGTATTTGCGGGAAGCAATTATGATGTCGGTGACGGATGTGGAGATGCTGGGATCTATTACGAAGGTTTTATATCCGTCCATTGCCAGAAAATATCAGACCACCTCCAGCCGGGTGGAGCGTGCTATCCGGCATGCCATTGAAGTGGCGTGGTCAAGGGGAAGAATGGAGACTCTGGAATCTTTGTTTGGATATACGATCAATGTGGGAAAGGGGAAACCCACAAATTCGGAATTCATTGCCCTGATCGCGGATAAAATCCGTCTTCAATATCGAAATTAGGCTTTCAATGCATCCTTTGATGTTGTATAATCTTGGTAAGATTATCAGCAAACAGTAAGTTGGCGTAAAGAATCAGCAAGGGAGAACGTTCATGAAAAGAATTCTTTTTGCAGCATCAGAGGGTGTACCTTTTATAAAAACCGGTGGTCTGGCGGATGTGGTAGGATCTCTGCCCAAGTGTATTGATAAGAGATATTTTGATGTCAGGGTAATCCTGCCCAAGTATTCCTGCATGAAACAGGAGATGAAAGATAAGCTGAAATACCGGGCACATTTTTATATGGATTTTAACTGGAAAAATGTCTATGTGGGAATTCTGGAGGCAGAAGTAGACGGCGTACAGTATTATTTTATTGATAATGAAGACTATTTTACAGACTTCAAGCCTTACGGAGAAAATGCCCTCTGGGAAATCGAAAAGTTTGCGTTTTTCAGCAAAGCGGTATTGTCTGCTTTACCCATGCTGGATTTCCGCCCGGATGTGATCCACTGTCATGACTGGCAGACCGGATTGATTCCCGTATATTTGAACGAACGTTTTCAGGGAAATGAGTTTTTCCGTGGAATCAAGACGGTTATGACGATTCACAATCTGAAATTTCAGGGGAAATGGAACATTAAGGATGTGATGAGTATTACCGGACTGCCGGAGTATTATTTCACCTCCGACAAACTGGAGGCATACAAGGATGCCAATCTCCTTAAGGGAGGTCTGGTCTTTGCCGATGCCATCACGACGGTGAGCAATACTTATGCAGAGGAAATTAAGACAGATTTCTATGGAGAGGGCTTAAACGGACTTCTCTGTGCCAGAAGCGGAGATTTAAGAGGAATTGTCAACGGTATTGACTATGACGAATTTAACCCGGATACGGATGCCTATATTACCACTCATTATAACGTAGATAATTTCCGGAAAATGAAAATCAAAAATAAACGGGCACTCCAGGAGGAATTGGGCTTAGATCATAATGATAAGGCAATGCTTATCGGAATTGTCTCCAGACTTACGGATCAGAAGGGCTTTGATCTCATTGCCTATGTGATGGATGAATTGTGTCAGGACAATATACAGCTTGTCATTCTGGGAACCGGAGAGGAACGATACGAGAATATGTTCCGTCATTTCGACTGGAAATATAATGGCAAGGTTTCTGCCAATATTTATTATTCGGAGGCTCTATCCCACAAAATTTACGCATCCTGTGATGCATTCCTGATGCCGTCTCTGTTCGAGCCCTGTGGCTTAAGCCAGTTGATGAGCCTGCGGTATGGTACGGTTCCCATTGTGCGAGAGACCGGTGGCCTGAAAGATACCGTATGGCCCTACAATGAGTTTGAGGGAACCGGTACCGGTTTCAGCTTTGCCAATTATAATGCCCACGAAATGCTGGCGGCCATTCGTTATGCGGAGCGAATTTATTACGATCAGAAACGGGATTGGAATAAGATTGTGGAACGTGGCATGAAGGCAGATTTTTCATGGAATGTATCGGCAAAGAAATACCAGGAAATGTATGACTGGCTTTGTGAGTAAGAAAAAGGCTGTGAGTTTTATATGTCAGAGCAATCCAGAAAAAAAACAAGCGGATTTGTAATCCAGGCCGGAATCTTGGCATTGTCCGGCATTATTGTCAGAATCATAGGGCTCCTTTACAGGAGCCCTTTAACCAGTATTATAGGAGATGAAGGAAACGGATATTACAGCTATGCTTATAATATCTATGCCATTATTCTCCTGATTTCTTCTTATAGTATTCCATCCGCATTATCGAAGGTGCTGGCGCAGCGGCTTACTTTTAAAGAGTACCGGAATGCCCATCGGGTTTTTCAATGTGCACTGATTTATGTGGTGGTAGTCGGCGGCGGGGCAAGCCTCGTTGCTTTTTTTGCTGCTCCCTATCTGGTGGGAACCAATTCCGTGCGGGTATTGCGGGTGTTTGCCCCTACCATTTTCCTGTCAGGTCTTGTGGGAGTATTGCGCGGGTATTTTCAGGCCTATGGAAGCATGGTGCAGACCTCTATTTCCCAGATTTTAGAGCAGATTATCAATGCCGTAGTTTCTGTGGGAGCAGCCTGGTATCTGATTGCCCATGTGGCAGGTACGGGAGCGGATGATACCACCCGGGCCATTTACGGTGCCATGGGAGGTGCCTTGGGAACCGGAGCCGGGGTAGTGACGGCGCTGTTATTCATGCTATGGGTTTATATGCTGAACAGGCCGGGGATGAAACGGAGGATTTCCAGGGATTCCAGGGAGGAAGAAAGCCGGAAGGAGATTTTCCGGGTAATTCTGTCCATTGTCACCCCCTTTATTCTCAGTACCTTCATTTATAATCTGTCCACCTCTTTAAACCAGACCATCTATGAACGTTTTTATACCACCGTAAAGGGAATGGCAGAGTCGGAGGTGGCAACCTTATATGGTATCTATTCCGGAAAAGCAGTGGTGATCAGCAATATCCCCATTGCCATGGCCTCAGCCATGTGTTCGGCGGTGATTCCTACGGTGGCGGCAAGCTTTGCCAGAGGGGAGAAAAAGGAAACCCGACGAAATGTAAAGAAAGCGGTCAAGGTAACCATGCTCATTGCCATTCCCTGTGCCGTGGGACTCTGCGTGCTGGCAAAGCCGGTAACCCAGCTTTTATTCTGGCAGAAAAATTCCCTGGATACGGCGTCCAATGTGCTGGCGGCATTATCGGTTACTGTCATTTTCTACTGCCTGTCCACCCTGACCAACGGAGTCTTACAGGGAATTGGCAAAGTGACCGTACCGGTGATCCATGCGGCTATTGCACTGGTGTTACAGACGGGAACTTTGGCGCTGTTGCTTTACTTTACGGATTTTAATCTTTATGCGCTGGTCATTGCTGCCATTGTATATTCCTTGAGCATGTGTGTGATGAATCAGCTTGCAGTGCGTAAATATCTGAAATACAAGCAGGAGATATTCCGCACCTTCTGGCTGCCTTTTATGTCGGCAGCAATTATGGGAGCGGTGGCATGGCTGGTGTACCAGGGCGTGTCCATGCTGGCAGGGTTTGTATTGGCAGAGGGCAGTTACCTGCGGAATCTCATTGCTGCCGGCGTGGCTATTCTGGTGGCAGTGATTGTCTATGCGTTCTGCGTTATCCGCTTTAAGGCGGTGACCAAGGAGGAGCTGCTGGCAATGCCCAAGGGTACGGCGATTGTCCGGGCAGCACAGAAACTGCATTTACTGTAGGTGGAATCCCGTGGCTGCAGTCCCACTAGGAACTGCTGTAGCATAATTGCGGCGTGAAAACAATAATAGACTCATGAGTTGAAAACTTATGAGTTGATAAATGAAGAAAATCACAGGAGCAATTTCGATGGAAAGAAAACGAACTATTGGAGCCAACATGCCGGAGCTACCTGGTTCGTGTGAACCTATAAAAGTTGAGTTATTGGACTCTTTATATGTTCTTTGGAACCCTGTGAATGGATGAGGCACCTATAAAAGACTGTTCCCAGTAGTTCTTATGGGTCTTTTAGAAGGCTTATAAGCGGAAAATGACGATTTTTTCAACAAATTCGACATATAAGGAACGATTTTTGTGATGCTTATAGGTAGAGGACGCGCCAGAACTCTCAAAATCAACATATAAGATGCAGCATTTATCATGATTTATAGGTTTTGAAGGAGAATAGACCTGGTTTCAATATTATATTAAAACATGGACATATCTTGATATTGATGATGAAACCGATGAAATATATACAGAGGAAAACTTGTTAGAAGAATGGGTTCAAAGACCAGAAAAGCCTTAAAAACGACCGCCCAAGTCCAAAGCAGGTTAAGCCAAAACTTAAAACTGCAATGAGACCTTCAAGAGTCAACATCGGCATCCCTGCTTTGTAACAAAATCCCTACTCCACCACCTGCTGAATCCCGGAGATATCCGTATCAATCACCATAGAGTAGTTCGTGTAATAAACCACAAACCCAGGCTTTGCACCGGCGGGCTTTTTCACATTCTTTTTCTGGAGATAATCTACCTCCACCTTATCCTGCTGTTTTCCCTTAGAATAGAAAGCAGCCAGTCTTGCAGCCTCCTCAAAGGTGCGGTCAGGCAGTTCCTGGTTCTCGGCCTTTACCACCACATGGGAACCGGGCATTTTCTTCGCATGAAACCACCAGTCGTTCCCTGTGGCAAGCTTGAAGGTCAGTTCATCGTTCTGGTAGTTGTTTTTCCCTACATAAATATGGAATCCATCGGAACTGATGTAATGGAAGGGCTTGCTGGTAATCTTTATCTTTTTCGTTCCTCCCTTGCGGCGGATGTAGCCGCTCTCAATCAACTCCTCACGAATTTGAACCAAATCCTCCTCCTGCATGGCGATATCCAGCGCATTGCTGATGGATTCCAGATGTTCAATCTCAGCTTTGACTTCCTCAGTCAATACGGAAAGCGCCTCATAAGTACGCTTTAGCTTGTTGTACTTCTCAAAATAATGCTGGGCGTTCTCGGAGGGAGAGAGGGTTTCGTCCAGGGGAATGGTAATCTCCTCGTTGGTGTAGTAGTTAAAAGCCGTCATGGATTTGGCACCCGGTTCCACACCGTAGCCGTAAGTGTTGATGAGCTCCCCGTAAACTTTAAACTTATCTCGTTTCTCAGTATCCTGCATCTGGCGAATCTGCAAATCGTATTTCTTCACATTCCGCTCCAGGGCGGTAGCAACAATCCGGCGCAATTCCGTGGATTTCTGGCGAATCCGGGTAACCGTTGCCTTTTCCTCATAATAATGCTCCAGCACCTTGGAAATGGAATCATAGGAGGTGCGGCTCTGCTCACTGTACATGGTGAGAGGGTAGGGCGCAAATTCTGCGGGTACTCCATTCTCATAGGCGATGCAGGGAGCAAAGGCATCCTCTTTGATAATAGAGAGAATACCCGTAAAGCCCTGCCACAATGCCTCCAGCTCATCGGCAGAAAGAGAGGTCACCGGGCGGTCACCATCCACTCCGGCGCGGTGGCAGATTTCCTGGGAAGTGGCAGAGGACAAGCCCGTCAGATTGGTGTAAAGTGCTTTGTAGGCGGGCTGTGCCTTGGAAGTCAGAACCTCCATGAAATCCTCTCGGGAAATGGAAAGCGGGTCTTTTTTGCTCTGGGTTTCCGGCAGAAAATAAGTCCGTCCCGGCAGAACCTCCCGGACAGAGCTGACAGCGGCACTGACATGTTTGATGGAATCAATAATCAAGCCCTGGTCATTACAGAAAATCAGGTTGCTGTGTTTTCCCATCAATTCCAGAATCAAGTCCTTCTGGCACAAATCCCCCATCTCGTCCAGATGCTCCATAGTAATATGAAGGCACCGCTCCAGTCCCGGCTGGGTAATCTTCACAATCCGGGCATTCTGGAGATGCTTGCGCAGCAGCATACAGAAACCCGGCGCCGTCATGGGACTGGGTTTGTTTTTGTCTGTGAGATAGACCAAAGGCAGGGAGGCATCCGCAGAAAGCAAAAGCCGGTACTGTCCGGAGCCGGTTTTGATGGTGAGCAAAAGCTCGTCCGTTTCCGGCTGTGCAATTTTATAGACACGCCCGCCCAGCAGGGTGCGATTTAATTCACTTGCCAGGGCAGCGATGGTAATTCCGTCAAAAGCCATAGTTGTAACCTCGTTTTTTATAATTTTATTTAATAAGTATATCGCAAAAAAACAGTTTGCACTACCGAAAAAATGTAACCGAAAAATGAAGTCAGCAACGCCTTGACGGGATGCCATATTTTTTCTATAATATAACGATGGGGAAAATATATACAAAAGAGAAGGTAGCCTATGATTAAGAGCATGACAGGGTTCGGAAGATGTGAAGTGGCGGAAGGAAAGCGTAAATTTACAGTGGAGATCAAGTCTGTAAATCATCGTTATCTGGATGTCAATATGAAGATGCCCAAGAAACTCAATTTTTTTGAGTCTGCCATCCGCAACGAACTGAAAACCTACATTCAGCGTGGCAAGGTAGATTTGTTTATTACATTGGAGGATTACAGCGAAAACAATGTCTGCATCAAGTACAATCACGATGTGGCTGCAGAGTACATGAAGTATCTTCAGCAGATGGCGCAGGAGTTTGGGCTGGACAACGATGTCCGTGTCTCCACACTGTCCCGCTATCCGGAGGTCTTTGATATGGAAGAACAGACCCTGGACGAGGAGGAGCTGTGGAAGGAACTGAAAAAAGCCATTGACGGTGCCTGTGAGGGCTTTGTGGAAACCAGAATCAAAGAGGGTGAGAACCTGAAAAACGATCTGGTGGAGAAGTGCAACGGCATGTTAAAGCTGGTGGATTTCATCGAGGAGCGTTCTCCCCAGATTATTGCAGAGTACAAGCAGAAACTGGAGGACAAGGTCAAAGAACTTCTGGCAGACACCAAGGTGGACGAGAACCGTCTGCTGATGGAAGTTACCATCTTTGCTGATAAAGTGTGTGTGGACGAGGAAATCGTGCGTCTGCGCAGCCATATCGAAAGTACGAAGAATACTTTGCTGGAAGGCGGCAGTGTGGGAAGAAAGCTGGACTTCATCGCTCAGGAGATGAACAGAGAGGCGAATACCATTTTGAGCAAAGCCAACGATCTGGCAATTTCTGATTGTGCCATTACCTTAAAGACCGAGATTGAAAAAGTAAGGGAGCAGATACAGAACATTGAATAAACTGATTCATATCGGATTTGGCAACATTGTAAATACCGGTAAAATCATTGCCATTGTCAGTCCGGACTCGGCGCCGATTAAGCGCCTGGTGCAGAATGCCAAGGAATCCGGCATGGCGATTGATGCGACACAGGGACGCAAGACCAAAGCGGTACTTGTGATGGAAAATAATCAGCTTGTGCTCTCAGCCTTACTGCCTGAGACAATAGCCAGCAGGGCACAGGTGATGGACAGCGGAGAGGATGAAGATGCATAAGGGTAGTCTGATTGTGGTATCCGGTTTCTCCGGAGCAGGAAAAGGAACCATCATGAAAAAGCTGGTCAGTGAAACGGAGGATTTTGCACTTTCCATTTCCATGACCACCAGAGCTCCCAGAGAGGGAGAACAGCACGGAAAAGAGTACTATTTCGTGACCAAGGAAGTTTTTGAGGAAACCATTGCCAATGACGGTCTGGTAGAGTATGCCTGCTATTGCGGCAACTACTACGGCACACCGAAATCCTATGTGGATGAGATGCTTTCCGCAGGCAAAAATGTCCTGTTGGAAATCGAAATGCAGGGAGCAATGAAAATCAAAGAGAAATTCCCGGAGGCAGTGCTGTTGTTTGTGATGCCCCCCAGTGCCAAAGTGCTCTATGAAAGACTTGTGGGCCGGGGCACAGAGACGAAGGAAGTCATCGACAGACGGATGGCGAGAGCTGTGGAGGAATCCCAGGGAATTGAGCAGTACGATTACATTGTTGTGAATGACGATCTGGACACCTGTGTGGAGGAAGTAAAAGCGATTGTCGCTGCCTCTGCCAATGCAGCAGTCCGGAATCGTGAGTTTATAGAATTGGTACGAGGAGAATTATCCTCACTTGTGAAAGGAGAGAACTAATGTTACATCCATCTTATTCAGACCTGATGAAAGTAGTTAACAGCGCAGTAGAGGAAGGTGAGGAGCCGGTAGTTAGCAGCCGTTACTCCATCGTTATGGCGACTTCCAAAAGAGCAAGACAGCTGATTGCAGGGGATGCTCCCATGATTTCCGGTGCAAAGGGTAAAAAACCCCTTTCCATCGCAGTGGAGGAGTTAAACCAGGGCAAAATTAAAATTCTGAACGATGAGGAGCCCGCAGAGGAGACACAGGAACAGTAAAAGTCAAGAGTCCGGGAAAACCGGGCTCTTTGTGTTAGAAAGAAAAGTATTATGAAAGTATTATTTATATCACTTGGCTGTGACAAAAATCTGGTAGATACCGAGAAAATGCTGGGACAGCTTTTGGAACATGGTCACAGCTTTACGGACTCGGAGGAGGACGCGGACGCAGTGGTGGTAAATAGCTGCTGTTTCATCGGGGATGCTAAAGAGGAAAGTATCCAGAACATTCTGGAGATGGCAGAACTGAAAAAGTCCGGTCAGATTAAAGCTTTGCTGGTATGCGGCTGTCTGGCACAGCGCTACCGGGAGGAAATCCAGAAGGAAATCCCGGAAGTGGACGAAGTGCTGGGAACCATGGCAACGGACAAAATTGTGGAGGCGCTGGAACAGGCAGTAGCGGGAAACACCGGCTGCTATCTGGGGGCACTGGACACCCTGCCCCTGGCGGAGGGCAGACGGGTAGTGACCACCGGTGGTCATTATGCTTATCTGAAAATTGCCGAAGGCTGTGACAAGCACTGTACTTACTGCATTATCCCTAAAGTGCGTGGCGATTACCGCAGCATCCCCATGGAAAAGCTGGTGGATGAGGCACAGAAACTGGCAGAGAACGGTGTGAGAGAGTTGATTCTGGTAGCCCAGGAGACCACCCTTTACGGCACGGATCTCTATGGAAGAAAGGCATTACCGGAACTGTTAAAGAAATTGGAAGCCATTCCGGAACTGGTGTGGATTCGGATTCTGTACTGTTATCCGGAGGAAATCAACGAGGAACTGGTAAAAGCCATCCGGGATTCCTCCAAGGTATGTCATTATCTGGATATTCCCATCCAGCATGCCTCGGACAACGTACTGCACCGCATGGGACGGAAAACCAGTGAGGAACAGCTTCGTCAGACGATTGGCTATCTTCGGAAAGAAATCCCGGACATTGCACTCCGTACCACATTAATCAGTGGATTTCCAGGAGAAACCCAGGAAGATTTTGAAGAACTTTACCGTTTTGTCAATGAGATGGAATTTGAACGGCTGGGCGTTTTCCCTTATTCTGCAGAGGAGGATACTCCCGCAGCCACCATGGCAGACCAGGTGCCCGATGAAGTGAAGAATTTCCGAAGGGATGAACTGATGGAACTGCAGCAGGAAATTGCCTTTGAAAAAGCGGAAAACATGGTAGGACGCAGACTTCTTGCCATGATTGAAGGAAAAGTGGCAGAGGATGATATCTATGTGGCCCGTACCTATATGGATGCTCCCGGCGTGGATGGATTGCTTTTCTTAAGAACAGAGAAACAGTTAATGACCGGGGATTTTGTTCGAGTCTTAGTAACCGGTTCCAACGAATATGATTTGATAGGAGAATTAGACGATGAACTTACCGAATAAACTTACAATTTTTCGAATGATTTTAATTGTTCCTTTTGTGATAGTATTATTGGGCGGCGAAGCAGGCTGGTTTGGAGACAACAGCCTGCTCTATGGCGGCATTGCTCTGGCAATCTTTATTGTGGCAAGCCTCACTGATTTAATTGACGGCAAAATCGCCAGAAAATACAATCTGGTAACGGATTTTGGTAAATTCATGGATCCTCTGGCAGACAAACTGTTAGTCAGTGCAGCTATGATTGCCCTGGTAGAGATGGGCAGAATTCCTGCATGGGTGGTCATTGTGATTATCAGCCGTGAGTTTATTATCAGCGGCTTCCGTCTGGTGGCATCCGATAACGGTGTAGTCATTGCTGCCAGCTATTGGGGTAAATTCAAAACCACCTTCCAGATGGTGATGGTATGTCTGATGCTTTTGGATTTGTCAGAAAAATTTGCCTGGTATGGTGTTCTTACCAATATTATTATGTGGATTGCACTGATTCTCACCGTGGTATCCCTGGTGGATTATCTGATGAAAAATAAGAATGTATTGAAGGAACAGAAATAATGGAACAGGTAGAAGAGACGCTGGCTGCTCTCTTAAAAGAAAAAAAGATGTCTGTGACGGTGGCGGAGTCCTGCACCGGTGGCATGATTGCGGCAAGGCTTGTGAACGTTCCGGGGATTTCCGAATACTTCTGGGGAAGTTTTGTCACCTATGCCAATGAGGCAAAAACGGCCCTCTTAGGCGTGGACGAACAGCTCCTGGAGGAAAAGGGAGCAGTAAGTCCGGAGGTAGCAGAGGCGATGGCACTGGGGGCTGCCAAAGCAGCGGGTGCTGATGTGGGAATTTCCAGTACCGGAATTGCAGGTCCTGATGGGGGGACACCGGAGAAACCGGTGGGACTGGTTTATATAGGCTGTAGCATAAAAGGCGTAGTTTCAGTGGTGGAGTGCCATTTTCATGGAAACCGCCAGGAGATTCGCGCACAGGCGGCCAGAGAGGCATTGGAACTGGCAGTTGCCTGTCTGAATGAATATACCGGACGGAAATAATTGAGGATCATATGAGACAGGATGGAAACGAATATCCCAACGGCTATTGGGATAAACAGGAACAGCAGAGAGAAGAACAGACGGAGAGTGAGGGAAAGAAACAGGAAGAAAAACCTTCCCGTGCTCCGGTCATCATCATTCTTTCTGCAATTGCACTACTTCTGATCCTTCTTATTGTGGCGCTGGGAGCAGCGGCAAACCAGTTTACCCAATGGGCACAGGACAAATCCCGGGAAGTTGTGGCTGATGTGAAAGAGCATCAATCCCGGGCAGCGGAGAGAAGAAAACAGCAGGAAGAACAGAAAGGGCAGGAATCAGAAAGTGCTCCGGCCTGGGAGGATGAGGACGCCGAATATTATGAGCTGCATCATGCCATCCGGGATGACCTTTCCTACCAGGTGGAACTGGAGAAAGTGCAGTTAAACGGTGAGAATGACCAGGAAAAGAACCTCTATGTGATTACAGGCGAAAAGCCGGTGATTCAGGGGGAAAACATTGAAAATCTGGATGTTCTTAACGATGCTCTTACGGCGGAATATCAGGACCTTCAGGAATACATGGAAATGATTACCGGTGATCTTGGGATTGACGGAGCAGAACCGGCACAGGTTTCTGTGGACTGCTATGTGACCTATATGGATGAGGAATTCCTGAGTGTGGTATACAATGTGCGTATTTCCACGGAATATTACGGTCAGGTGTATTTATCCTGTGTCAACATCAATATGGAATCCGGCGTGGTCATGCACAATCTTATGGATTTAATCCATGTGGATGATGCCTTTGCCATCGAATTCCGGGAGCGGAATGCCAGGCAGAACCAGACGGATTCCATTGATTATATGTCTGACCAGGAGGTGGCAGCTTACTTGTGCGGTGAAAACACCGGAATCGCTTATTTTACCCCACTGGGAATGGAAATCGGATTTAATTATGAACTGGGATGGATTACCGTAACCTATCAGGATTACAGAGATTACCTTCGTAGTTTATGAAAATGTGAATAAAAATATGAAAAAGTGCTTGAGGGATTGCCTGCGGGCACTTTTTTCGTTATAATAGCGTTAGACTTTTCCAGAGTCGTTCTGCTTTGCATATCAGGCATCTCGCCATTCATTCAAAGCAATTAGAAAATAAAAAGGAGGGATGCTATTGAGGGATGTTTATCGGACATTAAATATGCTAATATAGAAATGTCCGCGGGGCAGTAACAAAAAACTTGACAAAACCGAACAAATGTTTTAATCTAAACAAGAACATTTGTTCTGAAATGCGCGGGAAACGCAGAATGGAGACAAAATCAAAATGGAAAGAGAAGACAAATTAAAAGCACTTGATGCGGCATTATCACAGATAGAGAAACAGTATGGCAAGGGCGCCGTGATGAAACTGGGCGACCCTTCCACGAAAATGAACGTAGAAACTATTCCCACCGGCTCTTTAAGCCTGGATATCGCATTGGGGCTGGGGGGGATTCCCAAGGGAAGAATCGTGGAGATCTATGGACCGGAGTCTTCCGGTAAAACCACCGTCACCCTTCACATGATTGCTGAAGTACAGAAACGTGGTGGTATTGCAGGGTTTATTGATGCAGAGCATGCCCTTGATCCTGTCTATGCGAAGAATATCGGTGTAGATATTGACAATCTGTATATTTCCCAGCCGGATTGTGGTGAGCAGGCTTTGGAAATCACGGAGACTATGGTGCGTTCCGGAGCCATCGACATTGTGGTTGTGGACTCTGTGGCCGCATTGGTTCCCAAGGCTGAGATTGATGGAGAGATGGGGGATTCCCATGTGGGCTTACAGGCTCGTCTGATGTCCCAGGCATTGAGAAAGCTGACAGCGGTGATCAGTAAATCCAACTGTACCGTGATCTTTATCAACCAGTTGCGTGAAAAGGTGGGTGTGATGTTCGGTAATCCGGAAACCACCACCGGTGGCAGGGCACTGAAATTCTATTCTTCCGTCCGTCTGGATGTAAGACGTGTGGAAGCACTGAAACAGGGTGGAGAGGTAATCGGTAACCATACCAGAGTCAAAGTTGTGAAGAATAAAGTAGCTCCGCCTTTTAAGGAGGCAGAGTTTGATATCATGTTCGGAAAAGGAATTTCCGCTTCAGGCGATGTCCTTGATCTGGCAGCCCAGAATAATATCGTCATCAAGAGTGGTGCCTGGTATGCCTATGAGGGCAATAAAATCGGACAGGGACGAGAGAATGCAAAAGCGTACCTGGAAGAGAACCCGGAAGTATTTGCGGAGATTGAGAGACGGGTGAGAGCTTTATACGGTTTTGAGGTGGAGGAGACCCCTGCGGCAGAACCGGAGAAAACCAAGAGCAAGGATAAGGAAAAATAATCCATGACGGAGACGGAAAAGGCTGTGAACCGGGCGATGCAGCTCCTCACAGCCAGAGACTACACCGAGAAACAGCTGCGGGATAAACTGCGGAAGCATTTTGAAGAGCAGGAGACGGCAGCGGCGATTACCTATGTGAAATCCTACCACTACCTCGATGATGTGCGCTATGCGGATAACTACCTGGAATATTATAAAGATTTCAGAAGCTACCGGCGGATGGAAGTGGATCTGATGAAAAAAGGAATCGCTAAGGATGTGATTCGGGCATGCTGGGAAGAGAAGCTGGAACAGGGGTGCGATTATGATGAAGGGGAACAGATTCGCTGCCTTCTTGAGAAACGACATTTTAACCCCGGTACAGCGGACTATAAAGAAAAGCAGCGTACTTATGCTTTTTTATGTCGAAAAGGGTTTAGCGGTGAAACAATCCGAAAGTATATGCTACTTGACATAACATCAAATTCAGTTTAAAATTGATATGTTGTGAAAATGCCAATGAGGGTAGGTTTTATCATCCTAGAAGGATATTAAACACATGAAAACTAAATAAGGAGGTGCTCCTGTACATGCTTGTATACATCGTGATAGCTGTAGTAGTTACCTTGCTTGTTTCAGTTCCCGTATCTGCAATTGTTGCAACGAATCGTCACAAGAAGACGGTGGAGGCACAGATCGGCAACGCGGAGAATAAAGCCCGCGAGATTATCGATGAAGCACTGAAAACTGCTGAGACCAAGAAACGCGAATCCCTGCTTGAAGTGAAGGAAGAGTCCATTCGTACCAAGAATGAACTGGACAAAGAGATTAAAGAGCGGAGAGCGGAAGTACAGCGTTCTGAGAGAAGAATTCAGCAGAAGGAAGAAAACATCGACAAAAAGTCGGATGCAATCGAGAAGCGAGAGGCAAGCTTAGCAGCAAAAGAAGAGGTACTTGCAAAGCAGAAAGAAGAAATTGCTAAGTTAAACGAGCAAAGAGTACAGGAACTCGAAAGGATTTCAGGTTTAACCTCAGATCAGGCAAAAGATTACTTATTGAAAATTGTTGAAGATGAAGTAAAGCATGAATCCGCCGTCATGATCAAAGAAATGGAGACCAGGGCGAAGGAGGAAGCTGACAAGAAGGCAAAGGAATATGTGGTATCAGCCATTCAGAGATGTGCTGCCGATCACGTTTCCGAGACAACGATTTCCGTTGTTCAACTGCCTAACGATGAGATGAAAGGAAGAATTATCGGTCGTGAGGGTCGAAACATCAGAACTCTTGAGACTATGACCGGAGTGGATTTGATTATTGACGATACTCCGGAAGCAGTTATTCTTTCCGGATTTGATCCTATTCGTCGTGAGGTGGCTAGAATTGCGCTGGAGAAGCTCATCGTAGATGGACGTATTCATCCCGCCAGAATTGAAGAGATGGTGGAGAAAGCGCAAAGAGAAGTAGAAGTAATGATCAAAGAGGAAGGTGAAGCTGCTACTCTGGAAGTAGGAGTACATGGTATTCATCCTGAACTCGTCAAATTACTTGGTAAGATGAAGTTTAGAACCAGTTATGGTCAGAATGCATTGAAACATTCCATCGAAGTTGCCCAGTTATCCGGTCTTCTGGCCGCTGAGATGGGCTTAGATGTAAGAATGGCAAAGCGTGCCGGTTTACTGCATGATATCGGTAAAGCGGTTGACCATGAAATGGAAGGATCTCATATTCAGTTAGGTGCCGAGTTATGTAGAAAATACAAGGAATCTAATACTGTGATCAATGCGGTAGAATCCCATCATGGCGATGTGGAGCCTACATCACTGATTGCATGTATTGTACAGGCAGCTGATACTATTTCTGCAGCTAGACCGGGTGCAAGACGTGAGACTCTGGAAACTTACACAACCAGGTTAAAACAGTTAGAAGACATAACAAACAATTTCAAAGGTGTAGACAAATCTTTTGCAATCCAGGCAGGTAGAGAAATCCGTGTCATGGTAGTTCCTGAACAAGTTTCTGATGCAGACATGGTATTACTGGCAAGGGATATTTCCAAGCAGATCGAAGCTGAGTTAGAATATCCTGGACAGATTAAAGTGAATGTAATTAGGGAATCGCGTGTCATAGACTATGCGAAATAATCTTTGACTATGTAAAATGATTCAAAAAGGGTATGAATTTAAAAAAAATTCATACCCTTTTCTTATTGCATCGTTTTAACAGGTGTAGTAGAATGTCATAAGTGTATGATTGTATACGATTATCCAAACAATATAAGAGAAAGGTCTGGTCATCGCAATGAAATCATTGAAAGCAATGAGCAAAGAAGAATTACAACAGTTACATGAACAGCTGCAACAGGAATTTGAAGATGCAAAGGGGAAGGGATTGAAACTGGATATGTCCAGAGGAAAACCTGCACCGGCACAACTGGATATGGGAAGTGGTCTGATGGATGCTCTCACTGCCCAGGATAATATGATTGCAGAAGATGGTCTGGATTGCCGTAACTATGGCGGGTTGGTAGGAATTCCGGAAGCACGAAAGTTGATGGCAGATATGTTGGGGATTTCTCCTGAAAATGTCATTATCTGTGGAAATGCAAGCCTGCCGATTATGTATGATACGGTAAGTCGTTCCATGCTGTATGGAGTATGTGGTTCCACTCCCTGGTGTAAACTGGATAAGGTGAAATTCTTATGCCCGGTTCCTGGCTATGACAGACACTTTAAAATTACAGAGACCATGGGAATTGAGATGATTAACATCCCTATGACTCCCCAGGGTCCCGATATGGATTTAGTAGAAAAGTATGTAAATAACGATCCGGCGGTAAAGGGAATCTGGTGTGTACCGAAATATTCCAATCCCCAAGGCTATACCTATTCCGATGAGACCGTGCTTCGCTTTGCATCATTAAAACCGGCGGCAGAAGATTTCAGAATTTACTGGGATAACGCTTACTGTGTTCATGATCTGTACGAGGACAAAGCAGACCGGTTAATGGAAATTCTGGGAGCATGTGAAAAAGCCGGAAACCCGGATATGGTATTTGAATTTGCATCCACTTCCAAGGTAAGTATGGCAGGGGCAGGCATTTCTTGTGTTGCATCTTCCAAGAAGAATTTGGACTGGATCAAGTCTACCATGACAGTACAAACCATTGGTTATGATAAATTGAATCAGCTGCGCCATGTCCGCTATTTTAAAAATGTGGATGGCATCAGAGCACAGATGATGCGCCATGCAGCCATCATGCGTCCGAAGTTTGATATCACCCTGGAAGTTCTTGAGAAGGAACTGGGGGACCTGGAAATCGGAACCTGGACGAAGCCTTTGGGCGGTTATTTTATTTCCTTTGAATCCATGGATGGATGTGCGAAGGCAATTGTAGCAAAATGCAAAGAGGCAGGCGTGACGCTGACAGGAGCAGGAGCAACTTACCCTTACGGGAAAGACCCCAAGGATTCCAATATCCGAATCGCACCTTCTTATCCCAGTGAGGAAGAGATGCGCCAGGCTGCAGAACTCTTTACACTCTGCGTCAAACTGGTGAGTGTGGAAAAATTATTGTTACAGTGCAAATAGCAGAATAAACGAGATGAGCGGTATGAATGAAGAAATTAAACGAATCGGGCGTGAACTAAAGTATCAGGGTAAACTGGTGAAATTTTATGAGGATACGGTACAGATTCCCAATGGAAACGTGGCAAAATGGGATTTTATTGAACATCAGGGAGCTGCGGCTGTGGTGCCGGTAACGGAAGATGGTAAAATTTTAATGGTGAGACAGTACCGCAATGCTTTGGATCGATTTACACTGGAGATTCCGGCAGGCGGGCTGAACGGAGCAGATGAGCCCACGAAAGTGGCTGCGGCCAGAGAACTGGAGGAAGAGACCGGCTATCATAGTGAGAATCTGGAATTACTCATTACCATTCGTACTACCGTTGCTTTTTGCAATGAGAAGATCGATATTTATCTGGCAAGAAACCTAAAGCCGGGAAAACAGCATCTGGATGAGGATGAATACATTGATGTTTATGAATTTACGCCGGAGGAGTTAAATGAGAAAATTTACGCCGGTGAGATTCAGGACAGCAAAACCATCGCTGCCATTATGGCATATGAATGTAAATATCTGCATAAAATTGGATAAAGAAAAATTCGGAGACAGGGATGACGAAGCAAAGAATCATACGACGAAGCAGAAATGTCTCCCCGAATGTTTGGCCGCTCACGGGGGTAACCGTGGGCGGTTTTTTTGTTGGGATGCTGGTAACGAAGCTTGTTGGAAACGGTGTTTCTGATTTTGCGGGATTTTTAAATGAAGATACCCTGCAGAGACTTTCTGGCACTGTGTTTTTGCCGGAATCTTTGCTTTTCTATCTGATAAAAAGGAGAGTTACGGAGCTTGTTTTTTTGCTGCTTCTTTCCATGTCGTTTATAGGAAAAACAGGGATAGATTTATATCTGCTATGGATCTGTATGCTGCAGGGCATCTTTTTTATGACATTGATACAACTGTATGCATGGAAAGGAGCAGGCTTGTTTCTGGTGGCAGTTTTTCCCCACTGCATTATTCTTGTACCAGCCATAGGGGTGCTTTTTGATTTGAACCGAAAGCTTTATACAAAGGCTTATCGTTTGAAATGTGGGGGAGAATTTATCGAACGAAAGGCTTTGATCATGGAAACACTATTCTGTATTTGTTTGTACGGTGCCGCAGCATGGCTACAAAGTTATGTTAATCCGTTTTTGGTACAAAAATACTTACATATCTTTTTAATTTAATTTTCACCACATATAGTAGACATAATTTTCCTTTTTTCGATATCTTGTATTCTGAAGGCAAAAGACTGTAAAACCGCGTAAATACGCCGGAAATTCCATTTGCTTTTCCTCAAAATAGCTTATATAATGGATTTTATCAACGCATTTTTGTTGACATAACAAGAGGGGAAGGCAGTGTTTTAAATGGAAAAGGAGATTGATCAGTTTATATCTTATTTACATAATGCGAAGAAAACCTCAGAGAATACTGAGATGTCATATCGCAGAGATCTAAATAAGGTATTAAAGTATATGAAAGGGCAGGGAATTACGGAAGTGTCGGAAATCACGGTGACACATTTACATTCCTATATTCTTTATCTGGAGAAGAATCATTTTGCTGCAGCGACGATTTCCCGAAACATTGCATCAATCAAAGCGTTCTATCATTATCTGTTTAAAGAGGGAAAAGTGTCGGAGGATATTTCCGAGGCATTGAAACCGCCTAAGATTGAAAAGAAAATTCCGGAAATTCTTTCAGAGGAACAGGTAAATCGACTGCTGGAGCAGCCGGGAATGGGAAGCCCGAAAGAAATCAGGGATAAGGCAATGCTGGAATTGCTTTATGCCACCGGAATCAGAGTAACGGAACTGATTTCACTGAAAGTAACAGATGTAAATCTGAAACTGGGATTTATTGTATGCAGGGATAATAATAAGGAACGTGTGGTTCCTTTCGGAAGAGAGGCGAAAAATGCGTTACTTCGTTATCTGGAATCTGCACGAAGAGACATGATTGAAAATGAGGAAGAGGACACCTTGTTTGTCAATTATTCCGGTCAGCCTATGAGCCGTCAGGGATTTTGGAAATTGATTAAATATTATGCGAAAAAGGCCGGAATTGAGGAGGATATCACACCTCATACACTGCGTCATTCCTTTGCGGCCCATCTGGTGGAAAATGGGGCAGATCTGCGCAGTGTTCAGGAAATGTTGGGACACTCCGATATTTCCACCACACAGATTTATGCTACCATGAATCATAATCATATCCGGGAGGTATATGCGAAGGCACATCCCCGCGGCTAAATAGATCCTGCTTGCAGGATTCTTCGCGCACGAGCGGTATGCGGAGCATAAAATACTTTTCCGCGAGCTGTGCATAAGAAAAGAGGATTCACCCGTCAGGGGAATCCTCTTTGTTATATTTGGAAACAATCTTTTAAATCAATTCTGCGGTATCCAGAATCAGACGCTCGGAATCTTCCCAGCCCAGGCAGGCATCGGTAATGGATTTCCCGTAAATTCCTTCACCAATCTTCTGATTTCCTTCCACTAAATAGCTTTCTACCATTACACCCTTTACCAGTTTGCGGATGTCGTTGTTGAGACGGCGGCTGTGGAGCACTTCCTTGACAATTCGAACCTGTTGTTTAAACTGTTTGTTGGAATTGTTGTGATTGGAGTCGATAATGGCGGCGGGATTTTTTAAATCACGCTCATTATAAAGTGCCAGCAGATTGCTTAAATCCTCATAGTGGTAGTTGGGAATGCTTCTTCCATATTTATTGACGGAGCCACGCAGTACAGTGTGAGCCAGGTCATTACCGTTGGTGTTTACTTCATAGCCACGGTAGGTGAAAGAGTGGGGGTGCTGTGCCGCATAAACGGAATTCAACATAATGGAGAAATCACCACTGGTGGGGTTTTTCATGCCGGCAGGCACATCAAAACCGCTGACGGTCAGGCGGTGTAACTGATCCTCCACAGACCGGGCACCGATGGCCACATAGGAGAGGATGTCGGAGACATAGCCCCAGTTATCCGGGTAAAGCATTTCGTCTGCAGCGGTGAGACCGGTTTCCTGCATGGCACGAATGTGCATTTTACGCATGGCGATGAGTCCGGCGAGGAAGTCTTCCTTTTCTTCCGGGTTTGGCTGATGTACGATTCCTTTGTAACCATCGCCGGTGGTGCGGGGTTTATTGGTATAAATCCGGGGAATGAGAATCAGCTTATCCTTTACCTTATCATTGAGTTTGGCAAGGCGGTTTACATATTCGCAGACGGAATCCTCGTTGTCTGCGGAGCAGGGGCCGATAATCATCAGAAATTTGTCACTTTCGCCGGTGAGAACCTTGCGAATCTCCAAATCCCGTTCCTCTTTTATCTTTTTGCAGTTCTCTGGCACAGGGTAGGATTCGCGAATTTCCTCCGGTGTCGGCAGTAATCTTACGAATGTAAATGCCATAATCTTTTGTCCTTTTCTTAATACTCTGAATAGTTACGGTTCATTATAATATAAGAATCCACGCAGTGCAAGAAGGCATGCGCCTGCGCAATAAATTTCTCCGGCCAACAGTCCCCAGAGATACCCCTGGATGCCCCATAGGGGAATACCCCAATATACAAAAGCCAGGCGGATCAGCATGGAAGAAACGTGGAGCAAAAAGGAAATGGTAGTGCGTCCGAGACCGTGCAGAATACTGGTGAGGGTAGTACTGACATAGAGAAAAGGGCAGAGAAAACCCAACGCCAGAATATAAGTTCCTGCCAGTGGCTCATGAAAGAGAAAGGTTCCGAGAAAGCGCCCGCTTCCGAGGAAAAAACAGGTGGCAGTCATTCCGATAAGGAGGCTGTATAGAATGCATTTGCGCAGTGCTGTGGTAATTTGGGCACGGTTCCCTGCAGCCTGGGCGGCAGAGATTGTAGGAAGTAACAGGACGGAGACGGAGCCGGTGAGTACATTGGGAAAAAGAATCAGTGGCAGACTCATACCGGTGAGAATCCCATAAAGTTCCAGGGCGCGGGTAGGGGTGAGTCCATACTGCTGTAGCCGTAAGGGAATCTGAATGGCCTCATAGCTCTGCAATAAATTTAAGATAATGCGGGTGAGAACCAATGGTGTGGACATCCAGAGAAGCTTTGCGGTGTATTCAGAGAAGGTTTTTACAGGAAAGGAAGAAAAAGTAAAAAATATTTTCCGCTTTTTCAGATACCAGCACCAGGAAAAAACAGAAAAAAAACAGGATGCGGCTTCCCCAGCCACACTTCCCACAGCGGTGAGTGCAATGCCCGGAACCTGATCGCATTTTAGATAAAAAGAGTACAGAAAAAAGACGGAACTGACTCTGGCAAGCTGTTCCAGTATCTGGGAAAGTGCGGGAATCTTGGTGTGTTTTAATCCATAGAAATAACCATTAAAGCAAGCGTGAAAACTACCTAGAGGAAGAGAAAAGGCAAGGATGCGCAAAAGCACGGAACAGCGAGGTTCATGGAGAAAGTATTGTGCCAGCCAGTCTGCTTTTGTGTAGATGCTAACGGCACAAAACAAAGAAATAACACCGGAAATTCCAAGCCCGGCAAACAGAACATGGTGCGGTTTCTTTTCGGGAGCAGTATCACATTCTGCCACATATTTGGAAATGGCCGTCTGCAATCCGGCTGCGGTGAGGGAGAAGGAGAGTGCCAGAACAGGAGCAGTGAGTTGAAAAAGACCGATAGCTTCCGCACCGAATGCCTTGGAAAGGAAAACACGGTAAAAAAAACCGATCAATCTGGAGATCATGCCGGAAAGGGTGAGAAAAACCGTACCCTGGATGAGAGGGGAACGCAAGTTCATGAAAGCTCCAAAGAAAAATCCTTACAGAACTATATGCACACACCGAAAAGGGAAGAACCGTTTCCGCGGGTGAAATGTACTGTAAGGATTTAAAAAATTATTTCAGAAGTCTCTGCTCTGGTTTCCGGTGGGAGAAGGTGGTGTAGGCGTTAAAACCGCAAGCTTCCAGCAGATCGCCGGCTTTGTCAAGGGCATAGCCCACATCCTCCGGTTTATGGGCATCGGAACCGATGGTAATCAGTTCGCCCCCCAGTTCATGATAACGTTTCACAATGTCCAGACAGGGATTGGTTTCCCGCAGACCATAGCGGAGGCCGGCAGTGTTTATTTCCAGGGCTTTTTCCTGGTCAATTAAAAGCTTCAGGATAGGATCAATGTAATCGGCATATTTTGTATAGGAATAATCGGCATCCTTGGTCTTTCCATAGCGGACGATATAATCCAGATGCCCAAGTGAATCATAGTTGGAGAAAGCCTTTAAATTCTCCAGGGTACATTCAAAATATTCCCGGTAGGCATCTTCATCGGTGCGGCCCTCAAAGTAGGCGGGATAGTAGGGATCCTTTCCATTTATAATATGCATGGAACCAATGATAAAATCAAAGTCATATCCATTGGCAAGCTGCATATTGAGGTGTGCAGCCTCTTCCTGAAGTCCGATTTCCACACCGAAGAGAATTTCAATCTGATCCTGATATTTTTCACGGGCCCTTAATAAGTCATAGAGATAAGAATCCGGATTTAACTCAAACTGATGAGGATTTTCTCCGGGAAAATGAAAGTCGTTGTGTTCAGTGAAACAAATGGTTTTTAAGCCTCTGGCGATAGCCTGCTGCACCATGGAATCCATGGATGCTTCGCTGTCTCCTGAGAAACTGGAATGTAAATGGCAGTCTGCAAGTACTGGCATGGTATTCATCCTTTCTTTTTGTGTATTCTGGTCATTAACGGGGTTATTATAACATATCTTCCCGGAGGAAAATATTAAAAAACCGTGAAATGGTAAGATTTTTGAATTTACGTCTTGAATTCTTAAGATAAATTAGGTAAAATAAATTTGCTGATAAAATTTTGACAAACTGAGCTGTTCCAATGTGGTTCTGCTGAGGGTCAAGATAATATAAAATTTTAAAAATCTTAGGAGGAAATTTAAAATGGCAGTAAGAGTAGCAATCAATGGTTTCGGCCGTATCGGTCGTCTCGCATTCAGACAGATGTTCGGAGCTGAAGGGTATGAGGTAGTTGCAATCAACGATCTGACCAGCCCTAAAATGTTAGCTCATCTGTTAAAGTATGATTCTTCTCAGGGTAAATATGCGCTGGCAGATACTGTATCTGCAGGCGAGGATTCCATCACTGTTGATGGCAAGACCATCAAGATTTATGCTTTCCCCGATGCAAACAATTGCCCTTGGGGTGAGTTAAAAGTTGACGTTGTATTAGAGTGTTCCGGTTTCTACACCAGCAAAGAGAAAGCTCAGGCTCACATCAATGCAGGTGCAAGAAAGGTTGTTATTTCTGCTCCCGCAGGTAACGATCTGCCTACCATCGTTTACAATGTAAACCACAAGACCTTAAAACCTGAAGATAAGATCATCTCTGCAGCATCCTGCACCACCAACTGCTTAGCACCTATGGCTAAAGCATTAAATGATCTTGCAACCATCAAATCCGGTATCATGACCACTGTACATGCTTACACTGGTGACCAGATGATCCTTGATGGACCTCAGAGAAAAGGTGATTTAAGAAGAAGCCGTGCAGGCGCTGTTAACATCGTTCCCAACAGCACCGGTGCTGCAAAAGCTATCGGCCTTGTTATCCCTGAGTTAAACGGTAAGTTAATCGGTTCCGCTCAGCGTGTTCCTACCCCTACCGGTTCTACCACCATCTTAGTTGCAACTGTTGAGAAGTCTGTAACCAAAGAAGAGATCAATGCAGCTATGAAAGCAGCATCTACCGAGTCCTTCGGTTACAACGAGGACGAGATCGTTTCTTCCGATATCGTTGGAAGCACCTACGGTTCTATCTTCGATGCAACCCAGACCATGGTTGGTTCTGACAACTTAGTACAGGTTGTTTCCTGGTACGATAACGAGAACAGCTACACCTCTCAGATGGTTCGTACCATCAAATACTTCTCTGAGCTTGCATAAGTTCTGAAGTGAATTTGACCTATACGGGTCCGGTCTTTTGGACCGGGCCCGTTTTTTAACAGCAGATTAGTATCTGTATGAAAATAATTGGAGGTTTTTAGCATGGCTTTAAACAAGAAATCTGTTGATGATATCAACGTAAAAGGAAAACGCGTTCTTGTAAGATGTGATTTCAATGTTCCTTTAAAAGAGGGCAAAATCACAGATGATACCCGTATTGTAGCAGCTCTGCCTACAATCAACAAATTGATCGCTGATGGCGGTAAAGTAATTCTCTGCTCTCATTTAGGAAAAGTAAAGAATGGCCCTAACGAGGGTGAGTCCCTGGCTCCTGTAGCTGAGAGATTATCCGAGAAACTTGGCAAACCTGTTACCTTCGTAGCTGATTACCATGTAACCGGTGAAGCAGCAACCAAAGCAGTTGAGGCTATGAAAGAGGGCGATGTTGTTCTGTTACAGAATACCCGTTTCCGTGGCGCAGAAGAGACCAAGAACGGTGAAGAGTTCTCCAAAGAGCTGGCTGATTTAGCTGATGTTTATGTATGCGATGCTTTTGGTTCTTCCCACAGAGCACATGCTTCCGTTGCAGGCGTAACCAAATTCATTTCCGCTAAGGGTGGAGAGAATGTCGTTGGATACTTAATGCAGAAAGAGATTAATTTCCTTGGAAATGCAGTAGAGGATCCTGTAAGACCTTTCGTTGCAATCCTTGGTGGTGCAAAGGTTGCTGATAAATTAAACGTTATCTCCAACTTACTTGAGAAGTGTGATACCCTCATCATCGGTGGCGGTATGGCTTACACCTTCTTAAAAGCAAAAGGATATGAAATCGGTAAATCTCTGGTAGACGATACCAAACTGGATTACTGCAAAGAGATGATGGAGAAAGCTGAGAAACTTGGCAAGAAGTTACTTCTTCCCGTTGACTCTGTAACCATCGCTGATTTCCCGAACCCTATCGATGCTCCTGTTGAGGTTGAGGTATACGATGTTACCAATATGCCTGCAGACAGAGAGGGCTGCGATATCGGACCTAAGACTGCTGAAATGTATGCAGAGGCTGTTAAGACCGCAAAGACCGTTGTCTGGAACGGACCTATGGGTGTATTCGAGAATCCTACTCTTGCAAAGGGTACCATCGCTGTAGCAAAAGCACTGGCTGAGACTGATGCAACCACAATTATCGGTGGTGGTGACAGTGCAGCTGCTGTAAACCAGTTAGGTTTCGCAGACAAGATGACCCACATTTCTACCGGTGGCGGTGCATCCCTGGAGTTCCTGGAAGGCAAAGAACTTCCCGGCGTTATGGCTGCTGACGACAAATGACGCGAATAAGCAGACATTTTAAGTATATTACAATTTAGGAGAATACAACAATGGCTAGAAAGAAAATTGTAGCCGGTAACTGGAAGATGAACATGACTCCCAGTCAGGCTGTAAAATTAGTAGAAGAGTTAAAACCTCTGGTACAGAACCCGGATGTTGATGTTGTTTACTGCGTACCCGCTATCGACATCGTACCGGTTGTTGAGGCTGTAAAAGGAACCAACGTAAAAGTTGGCGCTGAGAACATGTACGTTGAGGAGAAAGGTGCTTACACCGGAGAAATCGCTCCTGACATGTTAGTAGATGCAGGTGTTGAGTACGTTATTATCGGACATTCCGAGAGACGTGACTACTTCAAAGAGACCGATGCATTCTTAAACCAGAAAGTTAAGAAAGCATTCGAGCATAACCTGACCCCTATTCTTTGCTGCGGTGAGACTCTGGAGCAGAGAGAAATGGGCGTAACCATGGATTGGATCCGTTTACAGATCAAGTCCGACCTGGCTGGCATCACCGCTGAACAGGTTCAGAAAATGGTAATCGCTTACGAGCCTATCTGGGCAATCGGTACTGGCAAAACTGCTACCACCGAGCAGGCTCAGGAAGTTTGCAAAGGCATCCGTGACTGCATCGCTGAGATGTACGATGATGCTACCGCACAGGAAGTTCGTATCCAGTACGGCGGTTCTGTAAATGCTGGCAATGCTGCAGAGTTATTCGCACAGCCCGACATCGATGGCGGACTGGTTGGCGGCGCATCTCTGAAAGCTGACTTCGGCAAAATTGTCTGCTACGAGGCCTAACTTATATTGACTTTGATTGGGCATGGTATGCTTATGACAGGCATCTCCTTGGGGAGATGCCTGTTTTTATTGCATAGGAATTTCTTCCTATGCAATAAAACGCTCCGTGAGGAGCGCACTGCGGCGGAAATGAAGGATGTCGTTAAAACGACCCGCCACAGGCGAAGAATCCTGTAAACAGGATTCTATTTTTTATATAGAGATGCAGAAATGTCCATTATGTGGTATAGTAAAAAAGATGTTTGGTACGAGAATATCGAAATAAAACAGTGGGATTTAAATAAAAACAATGAAAATTTTACAGAAAATAATGACAGCAATAGCTGTGTTAGTGTTTCTTATATTGGCAGGGGTACTGGTCTGTGCAGTGAATCCGAACATCTCTCAGGCAGTGGGCAGTAAAATAAACAGTCTGACGGCAAATCACGGGAAGGGACAGGAGATGCCAACTACGGAAACCGGTGAAACACAGACGGCGGAAACCCAGCCACAGGATGGGACATCACAGGATTCCTTTTCAATGACTTT
>CAKRTZ010000012.1 GCA_934402515.1 uncultured Lachnospiraceae bacterium | reverse complement strand
GATTATTTTAGACGAGTCGTTGTTATTTTTTCAAGAAAAGAAATAAGGAGCCGAGGAGATGTCAAAGGAAAACAAAGTAAAAGAGGACGGCAACTTCATGGTCAAGGTTGCCACATTTATTGTAGACAGACGAAATCTGTTTTTCCTTTTGTTTGGAATTGCCATTATCTTTTCCGTCGTTGCCATGAACTGGGTACAGGTGGAAAATGATTTGTCCGCATTCCTGCCGGGATCGACAGAAACCAGACAGGGTCTGGATTTGATGGAGGAGGAATTCATTACATACGGCACTGCCAAAGTCATGGTGACTAACATCAACCAGGACGAGGCGCAGGAACTGGCAGATGACATTGAGGCGATGAACGATGTCATTATGTTAACCTATGATAACACCAAAGACCATTACAACAATTTCTCCGCCCTGTATGACATCACCTTCGGCTATGAGGAGGATGATGACCGGGCGCTGGAGGCGTTGGATAAGGTGGAGACCCTGTTGGATGGCTACGACATCTATGTGTCCACCTCCATGGGAGATTCCTCCGCAGAGGAAATCGAACAGCAGATGTCTGTCATCAGTGTGCTGGTTGCCATCATCGTGGTATCCATTCTGCTGCTGACCTCCCAGACCTGGGCAGAGGTGCCGGTGCTGTTATTGACCTTTATCTCGGCGGCACTGATCACCAAGGGAACCAATTTTATGATGGGCAGCATTTCCTTCGTGTCCAACTCCGTAACCATCGTGTTACAGTTGGCATTGTCCATCGACTATGCGATTATTTTCTGTAACCGTTATAAAGAAGAACACCAGACACTGGGCGTCCGGGAGGCAGATATCATTGCACTCAGCAAGGCAATCCCGGAGATTTCCTCCAGTTCCCTTACCACCATCGGTGGTCTGATTGCCATGATGTTCATGCAGTACAAAATTGGTGTGGATATGTCCCTGTGTCTGATCCGTGCGATTTTCTTAAGCCTGTTATCCGTATTCCTGCTGATGCCGGGACTGATTATGGTGTTCGGCAATCTCATGGATAAGACCAAGCACAAGAACTTTATCCCCAAGATTCCCTTCGTGGGAAAATTTGCTTACAAAACCCGTTACATTATGCCCCCTATTTTCCTGGTAGTGATTGTGGCGGCGGCAATCCTTTCCCAGAAATGTCCTTATGTCTATGGCTATGATTCGGTGGAAACCCCTATCCAGAGTCAATCCATGCTGGTGGATGAACGGATTGAGGAGGCCTTCGGCAAAAATAACATGGTGGCGCTGATTGTACCCGCAGGCAACTACGAAACCGAGAGAAAACTGATGGAAGAACTGGAATCCTACGATGAAGTCAACCACTGTCAGGGACTTGCCAACACGGAGGCGATGGACGGCTATATGCTGACGGATAAGCTGACCGCCAGGGATTTCTCCGAACTGTTGGAAATGGATTATGAGGTGGCAGAATTCCTCTACATGGCGTATGCGGTGAATGATGAGAATTATGCCAAGATTATCAACGGTTTTTCCAGCTACAGCGTTCCTTTAATTGATATGTTTATGTTCCTCTATGACGAGGTGGATGAGGGATATGTCACCTTGGATGACGATATGATGGACACCCTGGAGGATGCCCACACCCAGATGCAGATTGCCTTAGACCAGCTTCAGGGTGAAAATTACAGCCGTATGCTGGTGTACCTGAATATGCCCTTAGGCGGAGATGAAACCTTTGCCTTCCTGGATACCATCCACGATGTGGCAGACAAGTATTACCCTGAGGACCAGGTGTTACTTCCCGGCGATTCCACCAGCCAGTATGATTTGTACAAAACCTTCCAGCGGGATAATATCGTCGTCAGCGTGGTTTCCATCCTGGCGGTGCTGGTGGTATTGCTGTTTACCTTCATGTCAGCGGGCATGCCGGTGTTATTGGTCATGGTTATCCAGGGCGTTATCTGGATGAACTTCTCCTTCCCAGTACTGGAACACAAGAACCTGTTCTTCATGAGTTACCTGATTGTCAGCTCCATCCAGATGGGTGCCAACATCGACTACGCTATTGTTATTTCCGGGCGTTTCATGGAGTTAAAGGATAAAATGTCCAAGAAAGATGCCATTATTGAAACCATGAACTTTGCCTTCCCCACCATCGTGACCTCCGGTTCCATGATGGCACTGGCGGGCATCCTGATTGGCCAGATGTCCTCCGATGGTGCGATTTGCGGTATCGGTCAATGTCTGGGACGTGGTACGATTATTTCCTTAATTACCGTTATGTTTGTACTGCCTCAGATTCTGCTGGTGGGTGAGAAGATTATCGAAAAGACCTCCTTCGCCGTATCCATGCCTTTAAAGATGGAAAAAACCACAGGGCTTATGCGTGTGGACGGCATGGTACAGGGACAAATCAACGGTACAATTGTGGGAGAACTGCACGGTTTTGTACGAGGTGAGGCAAACCTCATTGTGACTATGGGGAAAGTAGAGAAAGTGACGGAGGAGGAGGCAAAGAGCAGTATGCCGCCGAATCTTGCCATTCCCGAATTTAACCAGGAAGGAGGCGGGGAACATGAAAGCGAGAAAGCCGATGAAAACAGCGAGAACTAAACAGAGATTGTACAGAGTCCTGCTGGGAGCGATATTAACCGCATCCCTAATGTTCGCCGCCCTTCCGGTGACGGAAATCCAGGCAGCTCCCCAGAGTGGGGAAAACACCGGGGCAGAAACCGACACCACCCAGACCTATGAGCGGGTGGACATTTACACGCTGGAAGATTTACAGAAATTCTCAGACCAGTGCCATGTGGATTCCTGGTCGGCAGATAAAGAAGTTCACCTCATGGCAGATTTGAGCCTGGCAGATGTGGATTTTGAACCGATTTCCGTGTTTAACGGCTTCTTTTACGGAGAAAACCATACCATTTCCGGTTTTGTGTACGAGGGAACCGGCTATGTCACCGGACTGTTCCGCTATATTGGGCACGCCGCAGAAATCCGGGATTTGCGCCTGGAGGCGGAGGTCAGTTCCAGTGATGAGAAAGAATGTGTAGGCGGACTGGTGGGTGTCAACTATGGCACTATCCGCAACTGTACCTTTGCGGGAACTGTGGATGGCAAAAATATTACCGGTGGTATTGCCGGTATCAACGAAAGCACCGGACTTATCAGCGATTCTATGGTGATGGGGCGCATCACCGGTTATTATGCCACCGGCGGCGTGGCAGGCAAAAACCACGGCATGATTATGTCAACCCAGAACCAGGCGGGCATCAACGATGACACCGAATGGGTGGAACAGGATGATGAGATGGGGCTTGCCTGGCTCCGCAGTGTGGATGGCACAAATTCCAATGTGCAGATTCACAGTGGTGTGGACACCGGCGGTATTGCAGGTTATTCCGATGGCTATATCGGACTTTGCACTAACACGGGCAGAGTGGGCTATGAGCATACCGGCTACAATGTGGGCGGTATTGCAGGGCGGCAGGCCGGCATGGTGGATCAGTGCACCAACAACGGCTCCGTCAACGGACGGAAGGATGTAGGCGGAATTGTAGGACAGATGGAGCCTTATATCGAGTTGAATGAGGCGGAATCCCTGCGCTCTGAGGTGAATAAACTCCACGACCTGATTCAGAAAACCATTAAGGATATGCAGTCCGGCAAAAATGTGGTGCAGGCAGACACTGACCGGCTTTTAGACTATTCCCAGCAGACTCTGGATACCGGAAAATCCCTGGCAGACCAGATGTCGGATTTTGCCGACAGCAACATGGATGAGGCAGACAAGATTTCCCAGCGGGTGAACCAGGTGATGAACATGGTACCCAATGTGCTGAATCAGGGAGATGCCATGCACAACCACCTGAATGACTTAAATAATAATGTAAAGAAAGCTATTCGGGATTTGAACGTGGAGAACCGGGTGGATTCCAGCCAGACACAGCCTATCAAGGACCGACTGGAGGCAGATAATAACAAACTCCAGAAAAGCATGGATGACCTGGATGTTTACATGCAGAAGATACAGGATATTTTACAAGATGACAGTTTGAGTAATGCGGATAAACAGACGAAAATTGATGCCATTATTCAAAGCGATGAATTCCAGAACGCCCTTTCCCAGGTAAGCTCCGACTTATATGATGTATTACAGGACATCAACGACTTAATGGCAATCTACGGACCCGCGTTGGATGATGCTCTTCAGGATGGCTTTAAGGATTTGGAGAATGCCAGCAAAAACGGAGAGGATGCCTTCAGTGCGCTGGGTGCCATGTCGGATGCAGCCCGGGCGATTGTAAGCTATATCAATGCCCAGGAAGAAATTCGTTTCACCCGTCTGGGAGAGCAGTTTGACCAGGACAGACAGACACTGTATGATCAGCTGAGTGCCATGAATGACTGCCTCCAGAGTATCAGTGATGACACCTCCCGCTATTCTGATGTGGTAACTCAGGATTTGCTGGCAGTGAACGACCAGATTAATGTGGTATTCAATCTTCTCATGGATCAGCTGGATGTGACGGATGACAGTGATGTCACTTCCATTCAGGACAGCTTTTACCAGGATGTCTCCGATGAGCAGCTGGAGGAATCCGGGGACGGATGGATTGAGAACAGCAGAAATAAAGGAATTGTCAATGGCGACATCAACGTAGGCGGTATCGCCGGTTCCATGGCGATTGACGAGGAAGACCCGGAGGAAAATGCGGCAGGCAATGTGGACTATACCATCGGCAACCGTTACGTTACCCGCTGTGTGATCCGCAGCTGTGTCAACGAGGGTTACATCACTGCGAAAAAAGATGGCGCAGGCGGCGTGGCTGGCTACATGAAAATCGGTGCGGTGGTGAATTCCGAGTCCTATGGCAGTGTGGAGAGCACCGAGGGAGACTTCGTGGGAGGCATCTGCGGCCAGTCCCTGTCTGTCATCCGCAGCTGCTATGCCATCAGTGATGTAAGCGGCGGCAAAAACGTGGGCGGTATCGCCGGCTATGCCGAGGAACTTACCGATTGCTGCAGTCTGGCGAGAGTGGAGGCAGCCGTGGGACAAAGCGGTGCCATTGCCGGTCAGGTTTCTTCCTATGAAAAAGAGGAAGACGAACAGCAGAAGGTAAAGAACAACTTCTTCGCCGGGGATGCCCTCTACGGAATTGACGGTATCAGCTATGACGGAATTGCCCAGTCCATTTCTTATGAAGAAATGCTGGAAATTGAGGGAATCCCTCAGGCGTTCCGGCATTTGAAAATTACTTACCGCACCGAGGATCAGGTGCTGGGCTATGAGGAAGTGGCTTACGGCGATTCCCTGGATCACCTCACCTATCCGGAAATCCCGGAAAAAGAAGGTTATTACGGTGTATGGGAAGATGTGTCCGGGCAGAGAATGACCGGCAACCGGGTCTTAGAGGCAGAATATGTGGAAAAGGTAAGCGTGGTGCAGAGTGATGCCCATGCGGAACAGACCGTTGCTGCCGAGGAAAGTGATGAGAAGCGAAGTCCGCGGAAAAAGCCCTATGCCTTAGTGGAAAGCTCCTTCACCGGGGATGCGGTACTCCATGTGTCCATCGACGCGGAAACCGGTTTTGATCTGCCGGCACCGGAAGACATGGAGGGAAACCACCGCATTTACTTTATCACGTTGGAAAATGCAGATGTCCAGCCTGACCAGGAGACAGCTCTGCGTCTTTACAATCCTTATGGGGATGATGTGGAGCTGTGGCACTACGAGGAAGAGAGCGGCTGGCAGCAGGAGGAACTGGTGAGCCGCGGCGAATACTTACAGACCACCTTAACCGGGGACAGCGGAATCTACTGTATCGTGGAGAAAAAGCCCAATGTCATGCTGTATGCCGTCCTGGGCGGCTGCAGCGGTGGTGTTCTTCTGTTACTGTTGTTGCGGAAAGCGATTAAGAAACACAGGCAGAAACGACAGGAAAAAAGTAACAAAAAAATCGAAGAAAACGAAAAATAAAAAAGCAAACTTGACAAAAACGAAACAGATACATATAATAAAAGTAATTGAAGGGTAGTTCGCATCAAGATGCACTAAACCGAAAAAGTAAGACGCTTTGTGTGTCTGTACTTTTTCGGTTTTTTTGCTCTTTTCTACCCATAATAAACAGAGGGAAAATCGTTAGAGGGAGGAAGAAAAGATGCAGCGTGTACAGGGAAAGATTGCATTTGGGGGTATTGCAATCGGCAAAATTAAGGAATTGCTGCCGCAGAATCATGAAGTGCGCCGGGTAAAGGTGGAAGATACCGTGGCGGAAATGGATCGTTTTGAACAGGCAAAGGAAGAAACGAAACGCCAGCTCCATGGACTATATGAAAAGGCAGTGAAGGAAGTGGGCGAGGACAACGCAGCAATTTTTGAAATCCATCAGATGATGCTGGAGGATTTGGACTATCTGGATTCTATCCGCAACATGATTGAAACCCAGTCCGTCAATGCGGAATTTGCTGTGGCAATGACCGGAGATAATTTTGCCCAGATGTTTGCCCAGATGGACGATGACTACATGAAAGCCCGCGCTGCAGATGTGAAGGACATTTCTGAGCGGCTGATTCGTGTCCTTTCCAACAGACAGAACCAGACCGGAGAAACCGGAGACTCCGATGAGAAATACATCATTGTGGCAGATGACCTGGCTCCCAGTGAGACGATTCAGTTAGATAGGGAGAAAGTGCTGGCTTTCGTCACCAGAAAAGGCTCCACCAACTCCCACACCGCCATTCTCGCCCGCACCATGAACATCCCCGCACTGGTATTGACCCCGGTGGCAGAGGAAATCAATGGAAAAGAGGCAATCGTGGACGGATTTACCGGAACGGTAATTTTGGAGCCGGATGAGGATGTCCGCAGGGAATATGAGGAAAAGCAGCAACAGGAGGCACACAGACGGGAACTGTTGGAGCGGTTGAAGGGAAAGCCCGCCATCACGGAGGATGGCAAGGAAATCAAACTTTACGCCAATATCGGCGGCGTGAAGGATGTGGCTGCGGTATTACAGAACGATGCCGCAGGAATCGGCTTGTTTCGCAGTGAATTTTTATATTTGCAGAATCAGGACTATCCCACGGAGGAAGAACAGTTTAAGGCATACAAAACCGTTGCCGAAATGATGGCTGGCAAGAAAGTAATAATCCGTACCCTGGATATCGGTGCAGATAAAAAGGTGGATTATTTCCAGCTGGATGAGGAGGACAATCCGGCACTGGGCTACCGTGCCATCCGTATCTGTCTCACCAGACCGGAGATTTTCCGCACCCAGCTGCGGGCACTGTTACGTGCCAGTGCCTTTGGAAATATCGCCATTATGCTGCCGATGATTACCTCTCTCTGGGAAGTACAGAAAGCAAAGGAAATCATCGCCGATGTGAAAAAAGAGCTCACCGAACAGGGCATCTCCTATAAGGATGTGGAAGTGGGTGTGATGATTGAAACCCCGGCAGCAGTCATGATTGCCGATGACCTTGCCAAAGAAGTAGACTTTTTCAGTATTGGAACCAATGATCTGACCCAGTATACCCTGGCGATTGACCGTCAGAATGAGCATCTGGACACCTTCTACAATGCGCATCATCCCGCCGTGCTGCGCATGATTGGAATGGTGGCAGAGAGCGCACACAAGGCAGGCATCTGGGCAGGAATCTGTGGCGAACTGGGAGCCGATTTGGAACTGACGGAAACCTTTGTCAAAATGGGAATTGATGAGTTATCCGTTTCTCCTTCCATGGTTCTTCCGGTGAGAGATAAAATCATTCATTCAAGAGTAACCAAATAAAAACCAATAAAATAAAAACAGGAGGAAGAAAGAATGAAAACATTTGAGTACACAGTAAAGGACGAATTAGGAATTCACGCGAGACCAGCAGGACTGCTGGTAAAGGAAGTGGGTAAATATAAGAGCCATGTTTCCCTGACGAAAGAGGGCAAAAAAGTAGATGCCTCCAGACTGATGGCAGTCATGAGCCTGGGCGTTAAGCAGGGACAGACTGTCAAAGTAGAGGTAGAAGGCGAAGATGAGGCAGATGCTGCAGCAGGTCTCAGTGCATTTTTTAAGAGTAACCTGTAAAAAGAAAACAGCAAGAAATTGATAAAACTATACATTCCGGTCGGGATTGCTTTTTGTGTATTATGTCAAAATTTCTATATAAATAATTTATTTAAAAGAAAAACTTGACATAATGCACAAATGGTACTATGATAGTTCTTGTATAAAACAATAGCGAATGGATTGTTACTGGCTAGCAGGCAAAACCAAATCTTACAGCATTCATGAATGGATTGAAGTAGGGTTTGGCTTTTTTTATTCCTAACGACATGACGTTTTTCAAGGGAAACAGGAAGAAATGGTAATTCAGAAAATTATTAACAACAACGTCATATCAGCTTTTGATGACAGGCAGCAGGAAGTGGTTATCATGGGCAAGGGAATCGGATTCAAGGCTCATGTGGGCGATGCCATTGACGAGAGCCGGATTGAAAAGGTTTTCCGCATCGAAAATGAGACGATTTCCAGACAGTTCCAGGAAATTCTGGAAAATATCCCCCTGGAACATGTGCAGCTTACGGAGAACATTATCTCCAAAGCCAAGGAAGTCCTGAATACCAAGCTGAACCAGAGCATCTATGTCACACTGACAGACCATATCAATTTTGCAATCCAGCGCCAGGCAGAGGGAGTCTGCCTGAAAAATGCACTGCTGTGGGAAATCAGACAGTTCTACCGACTGGAATACCAGCTGGGCGAATACGCTGTCAATCTGTTAAATGAACAGTTACATACGGATTTTACCGAGGATGAGGCAGGCTTTATCGCCCTCCATATTGTAAATGCAGAATATAACATGGATGTCAGTCATACCTTTGCTATGACCAATATGCTCCAGGAATTGCTGCAGCATATTCAGAAGGAGATGGCGGCAGACTATGATGAGGACTCCATCCACTATGAGCGCTTTTTAAGCCATCTGAAATTCCTGATACACCGGGTATGCAGCCATGAACTTCTGCCGGATGACGATATGGAATTTGCCGCATTGATGGAAAAGAAATACCCGAAGGAATTTGCCTGCAGCAAAAAAGTCGGGGAGTTTATCAAAGAAAAATATGGCGATACGATTACCGAGGAGGAAATCATGTATCTCGCCATTCATATTAAAAGAGTTTTTATGAAGGGAAATTAAGAGAAGGGAGCAGATAGGATGTTTCAACTATTCAAAAAGAAACAGGACGGCATTGAAATCGGCGCTCCGGTAAAAGGAAAAGCCGTTCCCATCAGTGAAGTCAGTGACCCCACCTTTGGTGAGGAGATTCTGGGAAAGGGTGTGGCATTTTATCCCACAGAGGGTAAGATTTTCGCGCCGGCAGACGGAACCATTGATTTATTATTTGACACCATGCATGCAGTGAGCATGACCACCACAGACGGGGTGGAGCTTTTGATTCATATCGGACTGGAAACCGTCGCCTTAAAGGGGCAGCACTTCACAGCCCACAAAGCCACCGGCGATACCGTAAAGAAAGGCGATCTGCTCATTTCTGTAGACCTGGATGCGTTAAAGGGTCTTGGTATTGATACCATCACACCCATGGTAGTATGCAACACCGGTGATTACCAGGCAGTAGAGGCGGTCACAGGACAGGATGTAGAGCCGGGTGCAGCGGTTCTTCATGTAACTAAATTATAATGTATTTTAGCCGGAATATTCCGGCATAAAATAAAAGGGATTATACTTATGAAGGAGGATGTGTAAATGAAGTATTTACAAAAACTTGGTAAAGCGTTAATGCTTCCAGTAGCGTGCCTTCCCATCTGTGGTATTCTGATGGGTATTGGTTACTTATTATGTCCCGCAACCATGCAGGGCGGTGACATTGTCGGATTTATTCCGAAGTTAGGTTTCTTCCTGGTTAAAGCAGGTGGAGCCCTCATTGACAACATGGCATGGTTGTTCGTAATCGGTGTCGGTGTTGGTATGGCTGATGATCATGACGGAACTTCTGCTCTTGCAGCATTAGCATCCTGGCTGATGATTACAAACCTGCTTTCAGTAGGTTCTGTAACAACTCTCATGCCTTCCCTTGCTGAGAATGCAGATAAAACTCTTGCATTCAGCAAGATTGCAAACCCGTTCATCGGTATTCTGGCTGGTATCATTGGTGCTACCTGCTACAACAAGTTCAAGAACACCAAGCTGCCTGACTGGCTGGCATTCTTCAGCGGTAAGCGCTGCGTTGCCATCGTTGCTGGCGTTGTTTCCATCGTTGTTTCCGCAATCCTGCTGTTCGTATGGCCTTTACTGTTCGGCTTACTGTTAGCAGTTGGCCGTGGTATCGTAGGATTAGGCGCAGTTGGTGCTGGTATCTACGCATTCCTGAACCGTCTGTTAATCCCTACCGGATTACATCACGCATTGAACAACATCTTCTGGTTCGACACCATCGGTCTTGGCGACCTGTCCCACTTCTGGGCTGGTGAGACATCTGCAGATGTTACCTGGAGTCTTGGTATGTACATGTCCGGATTCTTCCCTTGTATGATGTTTGGTATCCCTGGTGCTGCTCTGGCTATGATCCAGACTGCAAAGACCAAGAAGAAAAAAATTGCTATCGGTTTATTAGGTTCCGCAGCATTATGTGCATTCATCTGCGGCGTTACCGAGCCCTTCGAGTTTGGTTTTATGTTCTTAGCTCCTGGTCTGTACCTGGTATACGCTTTACTGTACGGTATCTTTACCGTAATTACCACTTTAGTAGGTTTCCGCGCAGGATTCAGTTTCTCCGCTGGTGCTACTGACTTACTGTTCTCCGCATCCTTGCCGGCAGCACAGAAGACATGGTTAATCATTCCTCTTGGAATCGCAGCTTTCGTTGTATTCTACCTGGTATTCCGTTTCGTAATTGTTAAATTCGATTTAAAGACTCCTGGTAGAGAGGATGACGAGGAAGAAGAGGCAACTGTTGAACTGGCAAACAATGACTATACCGCTATTGCAGCTACCATCTTAGAGGGTCTGGGCGGTAAAGCAAACATTACCAGCGTTGACAACTGCATTACCAGACTTCGTCTGGAAGTAAAAGACAACACCGTTGTAAATGAGAAGAAGATTAAAGAGGCGGGTGTTGCAGGTGTTATCAGACCTGGTAAAACCAGTGTTCAGGTCGTTATCGGACCTAAGGTTCAGTTCGTAGCTGACGAATTCAAGAAATTATGTCAGTAATTTGAGAAATAGCATAATCCCTTTAAGGAACAGCTCCGCAGTTATGCGGGGCTGTTTCCTTTATCATAAGAAAACCCCTTTTGCTTTTTGAAAAACTGTGATATAGTATTGACGACTCTGCTAAATGATGAGAAGTCGCTAGAGACGACAGAAAGAGGGAACCATGAATAATTTAGAACTTGCAAAGCATGCAAACCAGGTGCGCAAGGGAATCGTAAAAGGTGTTCACAGTGCAAAAGCTGGACATCCCGGCGGTTCTTTATCAGCAGCCGACATTTTTACTTTCCTCTATTTCGAGGAATTAAACATTGACCCGAAAAACCCGAAAGACCCCAATAGAGATCGTTTCGTACTCTCCAAGGGACACACTGCTCCCGGTCTCTACGCTGCACTGGCACACAGAGGCTACTTCCCGGAGGAAGACTTACTGACTCTGCGTCACTTAGGTTCTTATTTACAAGGACATCCTGACATGAAACACATCCCCGGCGTGGATATGTCCAGCGGTTCCCTGGGACAGGGAATCTCAGCCGCAGTTGGAATGGCACTGGGTGCCAGAATGTCTGATAAAGATTTCCGTGTTTATACCTTACTGGGTGATGGAGAAATCCAGGAGGGACAGGTATGGGAGGCAGCCATGTTTGCGGGACACCGTAAGCTGGACAACCTCTGCGTCATCGTGGACAACAATGGCTTACAGATTGACGGAAACGTTGACGATGTATGCTCTCCTTATCCTATCGACAAGAAATTCGAGGCATTTAATTTCCATGTCATCAACATGGATGCCCATGATTTCGACGCAATCCGCGCTGCTTTCAAGGAGGCCCGTGAGACAAAGGGTATGCCCACTGCTATTATCGCCCACAGCTTGAAGGGAAAAGGTGTTTCCTTCATGGAAGGTGTAGCAGACTGGCATGGCAAGGCTCCTAACGATGATGAGTTTGCAGTAGCAATGGCTGATTTGGATAAAATTGATGCCGAATTAGAGAAAGCAGGTGAATGAGGATGGCAGATGTAAAGAAAGTTGCAACTAGAGAAAGTTATGGTGCCACTCTGGTAGAGCTGGGTGCAGAGCATCCCGAAATCGTTGTGCTGGATGCTGACTTAGCAGCAGCTACCAAGACCGCCATGTTTAAAAAAGCATATCCCGACAGACATATCGACTGCGGTATCGCAGAGGCTGATATGATCGGCATTGCAGCAGGACTGTCCACCACAGGTTTTGTACCCTTCGCAAGCTCCTTTGCCATGTTCGCAGCAGGCAGAGCCTTTGAACAGGTACGCAACAGCGTAGGCTACCCTCATCTGAATGTAAAGATTGGTGCAACCCACGCCGGCATCACTGTGGGTGAAGACGGTGCAACCCATCAGTGCAACGAGGATATCGCTCTGATGCGCACCATTCCCGGAATGGTTGTTATGAATCCTTCCGATGATATCGAGGCAAGAGCCTGCGTAAGAGCAGCTTATGAGTACGAGGGACCTGTGTATATGAGATTCGGTCGTTTCGCAGTACCGGTCATCAACGACAGACCTGACTATCATTTTGAAATTGGAAAAGGCAATGTGCTGAAAGAGGGCACGGATCTGACCATCGTTGCCACCGGTCTTTGCGTAAACAGCGCTTTAGAGGCTGCTGAGATGTTAAAAGCAGACGGTGTGGATGCAGAAGTGATCAATATCTGTACCATCAAACCTCTGGACGAAGAACTGATTGTGAAGAGTGCAAAGAAAACCGGCAAGGTAGTTACCGTGGAGGAACACTCTGTTATCGGCGGTCTCGGTTCTGCTGTCTGTGATGCACTGTGCAAAGCCGCACCCACACCTGTCTGCAAATTAGGAGTACAGGATGTCTATGGGGAATCCGGCTCCGCACAGGCACTGTTAGAGAAATACAAACTGGATGGCAAGGGTGTATACCAGTCCATTAAAGAATACTTAGGAAAATAATTGAGCCATGATTTTATCACCATCTATTTTATCCGCTGATTTTAACAAATTGGGAGAGCAGCTTGTCCAGATCGACAAGGCGGGGGCACAGTACGTTCACATTGATGTGATGGACGGAATGTTTGTCCCCTCCATCTCCTTTGGAATGCCGCTGATCTCTTCCATTCGCAAGACCACCGACCGTTTCTTTGATGTGCACCTGATGATCGAAAAGCCGGAGCGCTATATTCAGGACTTTGTGAATTGTGGTGCAGACAGCATCACCTTTCATCTGGAGGCCACGGAAGATCCTGCTGCTGTCATTGGTCAGATTCATGAGGCCGGAGTACAGGCAGGCATTTCCATTAAGCCGGGCACAGAACTGGAGGCAGTCTATCCTTATCTTTCCCAGGTGGAGCTGTTTCTACTTATGACAGTGGAGCCGGGCTTTGGGGGACAGGCATATTTGCCCCAGTCCACGGAACGCATCCGTAAGGTGAGAGAGTATCTGACCAGTCATCAGCTTTCAACGTACCTGGAAGTGGATGGAGGAATCAAGCTGGATAATCTGGCGATGGTTACAGAGGCTGGCGCCAATGTGATTGTGGCAGGCTCAGCAATCTTCAAAGGCGATGTAGCGGCCAATGTTCGCGCGTTCTTAGCGCAGTAGAGGAGTAATTGACGATGAAAATGAAGGGAAAATATTATCTGACGACAGCGATTGCTTACACATCCGGTAAGCCTCATATCGGCAACAGCTATGAGATCGTTCTGGCGGACAGCATCGTTCGTTTCAAACGTGCGGATGGCTACGATGTGCGATTTCAGACCGGAACCGATGAACATGGACAGAAAATTGAGTTAAAAGCAGAAGAAGCCGGCGTGTCTCCCAAAGAGTTTGTGGACAAGGTGGCAAAGCAGATCCAGGATATCTGCGACATGCTGAATATTTCCTATGATAAATTTATTCGTACCACAGACGAGTACCATGAGAAACAGGTACAGAAAATTTTTAAAAAGCTCTATGAGCAGGGTGATATTTACAAAGGTGCCTACGAAGGTTTGTATTGTACCCCCTGTGAATCTTTCTGGACAGAATCCCAGCTGGTGGACGGTAAGTGCCCCGACTGCGGACGGGAGGTAAAACCTGCCAAAGAGGAAGCTTACTTCTTCAAGATGAGCAAATATGCGGACCGTCTGATTGAGCATATCAATACCCACCCGGAATTCATTCAGCCTGTATCCCGTAAGAACGAGATGATGAATAACTTCCTCCTTCCCGGCTTACAGGATCTGTGCGTATCCCGTACCTCTTTCAAATGGGGAATTCCTGTAGATTTCGATGAGAAGCATGTGGTTTATGTATGGCTGGATGCCCTTACCAACTATATCACAGGATTAGGCTATGACTGTGATGGCAATAGTGACGAACTGTATAAGAAATACTGGCCTGCAGATCTGCACCTGATCGGTAAGGATATCATCCGTTTCCATACCATTTACTGGCCTATCTTCCTGATGGCACTGGGTGAGCCCCTGCCGAAACAGGTATTTGGCCATCCCTGGTTATTGCAGGGCGATGGCAAGATGAGTAAATCCAAAGGAAACGTGATTTACGCGGAGGATCTGGTGGATTTCTTCGGCGTGGATGCCGTGCGTTACTTTGTACTTCATGAGATGCCTTTCGAGAATGATGGCGTGATTACCTGGGATCTGATGGTGGAGCGTCTGAACTCGGATCTGGCAAATACCCTGGGTAATCTGGTGAACCGTACGATCTCCATGAGCAACAAATATTTTGGCGGTATCGTGGAGAACAAGGGCGAGAGCAGTGATCCGGCAGAAAAAGCCATTGATGATGATCTGAAAGCAGTAGCTGCCGGCACATATGAACGCGTGGCAAAGAAAATGGAAGATTTAAAGGTGGCAGATGCCATTTCAGAAATCTTCGTCCTCTTTAAACGCTGCAACAAATATATTGATGAGACGATGCCCTGGGCATTGGCCAAGGATGAGGCGAAGAAGGACAGACTGGCAACTGTTCTCTACAATCTGGTAGAGGGAATCAACATGGGCGCATCCCTGCTTGAGCCTTTTATGCCGGAAACCGCAGAGAAGATTGCAAAACAGTTAAATACAGAACTTCGGGATTTTGATACCTTACAGAAGTTTGGTAAATATCCCAGCGGTAATAAAGTAACGGATGCACCGGAAATCCTTTTTGCCCGTCAGGACTTAAAAGAAGTGATGGAAAAGGTGGAAGCCCTCCAGGCCAAACAGCGCGCTGAGGCTGGTGTTCCCCAGGAGCAGGCAACGCCGGAGACCACGGATGAAAAAGTGGTTGATGTTGAGAAAAAGCCGGAGATCACCTATGATGATTTTGCGAAACTGCAGTTCCAGGTGGGAGAGATCATTGATTGTAAGGAAGTTCCCAAATCCAAGAAACTTCTTTGCTCTCAGGTAAAGATCGGCAGTGAGGTTCGTCAGATCCTGTCCGGCATCAAGCAGTATTACAAGCCCGAGGAAATGGTGGGCAAGAAAGTTATGGTAGTGACCAATCTGAAACCGGCCACCTTAGCCGGTATGACTTCTGAAGGCATGCTGCTGTGTGCTGAGGATGCAGATGGAAATCTTTCCTTGATGACGCCGGAGAAACCGATGCCCGCCGGAGCAGAAATCTGTTAATGAGCCACCTTTGTTAAATTTTTATGAAATACCCCCATTTGGGGGTATTTTCGTGTATACTGACAGTAACTGATTGCAGAGGAGGGTACAACCATGCAGACAAAGGAGATTTATTTCACATCCAATGATGGCAAATCCAGAATTCATGCAGTGGAATGGGTGCCGGAAGGCAGACCCAAGGCAATCCTGCAGCTGGTACATGGTATGGCAGAACATATTGAACGTTATGCGGATTTTGCCACGTTTATGGCAGAGCATGGCTATCTGGTGGTGGGAGATAATCATCTTGGCCATGGAAAGTCAGTACCTGAGAATGGACAGAAAGGGTATTTCTGCGAAGGCGATGCCGCATCCATTCTGGTGCGGGATGAGCATAAGTTACACGAAGTGGTGGAAGGAGAATATCCGGGAGTTCCTTATTTTATTCTGGGGCACAGTATGGGTTCCTTTATTACCAGAAACTATCTGACAGAATATGGCCATGAGGTGCAGGGAGCGGTGATTATGGGAACTGGTATGCAGCCCAAGGCACTGCTTCGATTGAGTAAAACCCTGGCAAAAACAGAAAAACTTTTCAAAGGTGACAATCATGTCAGCACATTCATTGATAAGCTGGCCTTTGGCGGATATTACAAGAAAATTCCCAACTATACCATGAAAAACGAATGGCTCACATCCAATCTGGATGCGGTACAGAAATATAATGACGATCCTGACTGTGGATTTACCTTTACCGTGAACGGATTTTCCACCCTGTTTGAACTGATCTGGAGATTGCACGATGAGGAAAGACTGGGAAGAATTCCGAGGAATCTGCCAATATTCTTTGTATCAGGGGCAGAAGATCCGGTGGGAAATTACGGAAAAGGCGTGGAACAGGCAGTCAGAACGGTTCAAAAAGCAGGTGTCAAAGATGTCACCATGAAGCTCTATCCGGGCGGAAGGCATGAGATCTTGAATGACAGGGAGCACGAGGAGGTTTATGAGGATGTGCTTTCTTTCTATGAAGAAATTCTGGCAAAAACAATATAAATGGATACTGATCGCAGGACTGGCGGGAGTCAGTCCGGCAATGACTGTGTGGGCTGACGAGACTGACACGGTACAGGAAAGTGTGGAAGACTTGCCGGTATCGGAGACGGAGACTGCACAGGAGGAAAACGATGTGTTTTCACAGGCGGAGGATCTGATTCCCACAGAGGAAATTGCACAGACTCTCACGGACACCGGCGAAGAACTTGTGGAACAGATCGGTGAGGAGGTCAAGGAAAAGGCGAAGGAAGTAAAACACAATGTGTTTCTTACCTTATGGGAGCATATTAAACAGATGTTTCATGACTTTTTTGCCTCCATCTTTGGCGAAAAACAATAAGGAAATGGGATAAGGGAATGGAGAACGCAAACAAAAACTATGTGGTACGCGCGGCTGCAAAAGTGGACTGGCATGATGCCATGCAGCTGGCGTGGCGTACCTTTCTGCGATTTGAAGCGCAGGATTACACCACGGAGGGAATTCGGAACTTCAGTGATTTTGTCAATGACAAAATTCTGTACCAGATGTTTCTGAATGGTGATTATATTATGTTTGTCGCCTATGACGGGGACAAAATGATCGGTATGATTACACTTCGAAGTTACACTCATATTTCACTGCTCTTTGTGGATGAGCAGTATCACAGACAGGGAGTGGGCAGGGCGCTGATCGAGCGTCTGTGTGTTTACCTGAAAGAGGAACGATATGAGGATCATGTCACAGTAAATGCAGCACCCTACGGGGTGGGCTTTTATCATCGCCTGGGCTTTGCGGATACGGAAGCGGCAGTGACCAGAGATGGAATTACCTATACACCAATGGAAAGAAAACTGATCTGAGAGATCATAAGAAAGGAATCATGACAAAATGGGTGGATTATTTAATTTGGACAGTCCGGTAATGCGGTTTTTGGGAAGAATGGCAGATTTACTCTGGCTTAACGTTCTGACCCTGTTTCTGTGCATTCTGATCATTCCGGCAGGAGCAGCGCTGACAGCACTCAATTACATGTGCTTAAAGATCGTGCGGGGTGAGGACTGCTATATTACCAAAGGATACTTCAAATCCTTCAGGGAAAATTTCAAACAGGCTACGCTGATCTGGCTGATTGTTCTGGTGGTACTTGCAGTATTATACGGGGATTACCGGATCCTTACACAGTCCGGGATACAGTTCCCTATGGCACTTAAGGTGATCATTATGGCAGTGACCCTGCTCCTTGGTCTGGTACTCATGTATGTGTTTCCGGTATTGTCACGTTATGAAAATACGATCCGTAACACCTTTAAAAACGCTGCGGTAATGGCTCTGGTCAGTTTGCCGAAAACGCTGCTTATGCTGGTAATCTGGTGTCTGCCGGTGGCTACGGTGTTGATTTCAGAGAGACTGATTCCCTTCGTACTGTTCTTCGGAATTTCCGTGCCGACTTTACTCTGTGCCTATTTATACAACGGAACCTTCAAAAAATTCGAACCGGCTGTGGAGGCAGATCCCCAAAAGAATGCAGACCCCGACCGGTGGCATGTATACAAAGAAGGTGAGGAGGATCAGGATAAGGCAGACAAGGAGAGCATCCACCGGGAAATCCAGGAGAACCTGGAGGAAATCGGGGAGAGCGGAACCTCTGAAGAAGAGGAATGAGAATGACCTTGTGCAACATGTCTAAGTGGAACTTGAATAATTGGTCATGTTGTCCTTTTACTCCTGGATTCCTAGCAATAGTTACAACGGAAAAAGAAATCTTTGTGGAATAGTGGTATAGCAAGGAAATATAGTTTACGATATACTGAATTCAGTGATAAGCAAGAAATATCTATATAGGAGGAAACAATAAATGGCAAGTTTATCTTTAAAAAACATTTGCAAGGTTTATCCCAACGGCTTTGAAGCAGTTAAGGATTTCAACCTTGAAATCGCAGACAAAGAGTTCATCATCTTCGTAGGTCCTTCCGGATGTGGTAAATCTACTACCCTTCGTATGATCGCTGGTCTGGAGGATATCTCCTCTGGTGAGTTGAAGATCGGTGACAGAGTTGTAAACGATGTAGAGCCTAAGGATCGTGATATCGCAATGGTATTCCAGAACTACGCTCTGTATCCTCATATGTCCGTATATGACAACATGGCTTTCGGTCTGAAATTAAGAAAAGTTCCGAAGGACGAAATCGATAAGATGGTTAAAGAGGCTGCTAAAGTTCTTGACCTGACTCCGTTACTGGATCGTAAACCGAAGGCTCTGTCCGGTGGTCAGAGACAGCGTGTAGCTATGGGACGTGCAATCGTTCGTAATCCTAAGGTATTCCTGATGGATGAGCCTCTCTCCAACCTGGATGCAAAACTTCGTGTACAGATGCGTATCGAGATCGCTAAATTACATCAGAGATTAGGTACCACCATCATCTATGTAACACATGACCAGACCGAGGCTATGACCTTAGGTACCAGAATCGTAGTTATGAAGGATGGTGTCATCCAGCAGGTTGATACTCCTCAGAACTTATATGAGAAACCCCAGAACCTGTTCGTTGCAGGATTCATGGGATCTCCTCAGATGAACTTCTTAGATGCAGAAGTTGTTGTGAACGGTGATGTTGCAAGCTTAAAGATTGCTGGACGTGAGATTCCTCTTCCTCCTGCAAAATCCAAAAAGCTTATCGATGGTGGTTATGCTGGAAAGACCGTTACATTCGGTATCCGTCCTGAGGATGTATATGATTCCGAGATGTACATTGAGGCTTCTCCTGCAAGCGTATTCGAGTCTACCATCAAGGTTTACGAGTTGCTTGGTGCAGAAGTATATCTGTACTTTGATCTGGCTGATTTCCCGATCACTGCTCGTGTTGACTCCCGTACCACTGCAAGACCTGGTGATACTGTTAAATTCGCTTTCGATGTTGAGAAGATCCACATTTTCGACAAAGAGACCGAGCAGACTATTACAAACTAGTAAAAATCCAATGGGGATGCGTTTGCATCCCCATTTTTTTTGTGTTATTCTAAAGATACAGACTTACCAAACAGAAAGGATGAAAACATGATTTCCGGACAGGTAATTCAAAATAGTATTGATGATTTGAAAAATATTACCAAAGTGGATTTAGGAGTATTTGATCTGGAAGGGCAGACCGTTGCTGCTACCTTTGATTTAGAGGGATTGACCACCGAGTTGATTCATAACTTTGCAATCTCTCCGGCAGACAGTCAGGTCATCGGCGACAGACACTTATTGAAAATTTACGACGAGGATGAATTACAGTATATTCTGGTGGCAAAGGGTTCCAGTGATGATGTGTATATGATTGGCCGTATTGCGGTCAGCCAGATGCAGGGACTGATCACAGCCTATAAAGAGCGCTTTGACCGCAATAACTTTTTTCAAAATCTGTTATTGGACAACTTACTTCTGGTGGATATCTATAACCGTGCGAAAAAACTGCATGTGGAAGTAGTACAGCCCAGAGCCGTATTCCTGATTGAAACCAGGCAGGAAAAAGATAGCACGGTTACGGAACTGCTCAAGGGAATGTTTACCAGCCAGGCGGGAGATTACATTACGGCGGTGGATGAGACCAGTGTGATTTTGATTAAGGCATTGGATCGGGAACCGGGAATGCAGACAGACCGTGAAAAGGAACTGCAATATTTGGATCAGATTGCCCACACCATTGTGGATATGATGAATTCCGAAGCGATGCTGAATGTCAATGTGGCATACGGAACGGTAGTGGAAGAGTTGAAGGATGTATCCAAATCCTATAAGGAAGCAAAGATGGCTTTGGATGTGGGGAAAATCTTCTATGCGGAACAGAACGTGAGCGCTTATAACAAGTTGGGAATCGGTCGTTTGATTTATCAGCTTCCTGTGAACCTTTGCAAAATTTTCATTGAGGAGATTTTTGGAGACAATCTGCCCTTGGATCTGGACGAGGAGACTTTGACCACCATTAACAAGTTCTTTGAAAACAATCTGAATGTTTCCGAGACTTCCAGACAGTTGTTTGTACATCGAAATACACTGGTATACCGTATTGAAAAGCTGCAAAAGAGCAGTGGTCTGGACATTCGTGTCTTTGATGATGCATTGACCTTTAAAATTGCGTTGATGGTAGTCAACTACATGAAGTATCTGGATAATTACGATTATTAAAGGAATAAGACATAGACACCCCGCTGCAGGCATAGACTTGCAACGGGGTGATTTTATGTATTTTAAAAAGAATGTTTATTTAGATCTAATTCACAAAAGTTCTGATGAATGGGAAGTGCAGGAACCGGAGAAAATCGGAAATGCGGGTTTTGCCAGAGTAATGGTCTGTGACGGAAAACTGGATCTGACCGTGAACTTGCGAGTGGTACAAACTGTGTTACCGGAGGGACAGAAACGTATTTTTGTGGAACTGACCAATGGAGGCAGATACCTTGTAGGGGAAGCTGATTATCGGAGTGGAATCCTGCAATTTTCAGGCCGGGAGAATGGAGCCAAGGGGAAAAGAAACTGGAAACCGGAGGAAATCAGAGGAATTCACGTTGAACTGGCGGAGGACTATGAGGCATTGGGGAAACTACTGGGTGCCCGGGAGGTGACAGGTGAAGAGCCTGCCAGGCAGGAAATCCAGGCAGCGGAGAGGGTGCCGGAATCGAAGAAGGTGACGGAATTGGAGAGGATGCCAGAGCCGGAAAAGATGCCGGAGACAGAACCGGAGAAGGAATCAAAGGCAGCCGTGGAGAACGATGCACCGGTGAAAGCAACGATAGCACCTCAGGAAACGAAGCCGGTTACTGAGAGTGCCTCGCAGCCTGGCAAATCGAAATGGGAAACCCTGTTGGAGCAATATACTTGCGTTCATCCCTTTCAGGATAAGCGGATTTACCTCACCATCACACCGGAGGATTTTGTTCTTTTGTCGGAAGTAGATTATCATTTGCGGAGCAATCGTTTTCTTCTTCACGGTTATTATAATTATAAACATCTTTTACTGGGGAAGATGCCGGACTCCACCGGTAAGGAAGAATATTACATCGGTGTGCCGGGACTCTTTTATGAACAGGAGAAAAAAATGGCCATCCTCTTTGGCTTTGAGGGGTTTGAATCCCGCACGTTAAGACCAACGGATGGCACATTCGGATATTATATGAAGCGAGTCATGCTATAAAAGGTTATTTTGTCAGAATTCCTTTACCGTCAAAGGCAGGGATAAAGCTATCCTTGTCCACACCGTCCTCCTGAATAAATGCCTGTTCAATGCCGATGGAAATGGCGTAGTCCACCAGTTCCTCGTATTCCTCATCAGTGACGGTACGGTTTAATTCCGGGAAAGCAGTTACCTGGGGAAGGGGGGTGTACTGACGCATGATGCTGATGTAGATTTGCTTTCCGAAGGTTTCGTGAAGCCAGGAAAGCACCCGTTTGGAATCCTCCACACAGCCGGGAAGAAGAAGATGGCGCACTAAAACGCCCCGTTTCATCAGCACTTCATCGGAATAGCTGTCCTCTTCCGGATCGCCGGAAAAAACGGGAGTTCCCACCTGACGTACCATTTCCACAATAGCCCGGGATGCCTGTGCAAAATAGTCACCACAGTGGGAGTATCTTGTGGATAACTCACTGGAAACGTATTTACAGTCCGGCATATAGATATCTACTAAGCCATGGAGAAGATGCAGGGATTCCACTTTTTCATAGCCACTGGTATTGTATACAATGGGGATGGTCAGTCCGGCATCCCTGGCCAGAAGCAGAGCCTCCCGAATCTGAGGAATGAAATGGGTGGGAGTCACCAGATTGATATTATTGGCGCCCTGTGCCTGCAATTCCAGAAAAATTTCGGACAGGCGTTTGCTGGTAATGGAGAAACCAGTTTCACCATGGGCGATGGACTGGTTCTGACAGAAGACACAGCCTACGCTGCAGCCGCTGAAAAATACGGTACCGGAACCGGATTTCCCGGAGATGCAGGGCTCTTCCCAGAAATGAAGGGCAGCCCTTGCCCCTCGTAAAATAGCGGTTTCCCCGCAGATGCCTGTCTGCCCTGCCATACGGTTGACGTTACACTCTCTGGGACACAGGGTACAGGTGCTGAGTAAATCCGCAGTATAGGAATCAAAAGTCTGTAAATCGGACATCATGTTCTCCTTTGGATAAAACAAAGCCGTACCCACGCCCGTTACCTCTACAGTTAGCTCCGCCAGGCACCCTCACGGCACATGGAAAATTCTGCTTAGTGCTGCTGCATTCCTGCCCTGACACGGTTCGTAGACTTCCATTGCGTGAGACCCAAACTTCAACGCCACTTATAAAGGTCAGCGATGTGGATACGGTTTTTTTAGTATAGCCTTTTTATTCAGATTTGTCAAACAGCAAGTGTTTTACTGCTGATTGGATGTTAATGTTCTTGCCGCTTCCTTCTCTAACTTGTTGCGGATGCGCAGTTCCTTGAAGAACCGTTTCAGCATGGCGGAACACTCTTCTTCCAGAATGCCCCGGTGGACGATCGCCTGGTGGTTAAACTCCGGCATTTCCAACACATTTAATATCGAACCGGCACAGCCCGCCTTGGGGTTCATACAGCCGATAAACACTTCGGGAATCCGCGCCTGGATAATGGCACCGGCGCACATCTGGCAGGGCTCCAGGGTCACGTAAAGGGTACAGTCCTCCAGACGCCAGTCCCCGGCGAGTTTGCTGGCACGGCGGATAGCCGTAATCTCTGCATGCGCCAGGGTATTTTTATCCGTATTTCTCCGGTTGTAGCCACGGGCAATGATTTTGCCCTCCCGGACAATGACGCAGCCAATGGGAACCTCACCCAGACGGTAGGCCTTCATTGCCTGCTTCATGGCTTCCTTCATATATGATTCATCTGCTGTCATTGCGGTTCCTTCTCTCTGTTACGGTCACTCGTTCCTCGTCTTTATAACGATTTCCTGCATCATTTTCCATTGATTATAACCCGAAGGCATGAGGAAGAACAAGATTTTCCGGGAATTTATTGCATTTCCCAGACATTTGTATTAGAATTGCAGTTACCGCGCTTTGCGGAGGAGGTACTTATGAGGAATTTTATGCGTAAATACATTGGCAACAAAGACTTCTATGTGATGGTGCTGCGGGTGACCATACCGATTATGATTCAGCAGGCAATCACCAACTTTGTCAGCCTTCTGGACAACATTATGGTGGGACAGATTGGAACCGCCCAGATGTCCGGTGTAGCTATTGCCAACCAGTTAATTTTTGTATTCAATATCTGTGTGTTCGGTGCCGTGTCCGGTGCCGGAATTTTCGGTGCGCAGTTCTATGGAAAAGGCGACCATGAGGGTCTGCGGGATACGTTCCGGTTTAAGGTGCTGGTGTGCCTGGTGTTAAGCCTCATCGCCATGGCTTTGTTCTGGACACAGAGTGATTTGCTGATCAATTTATATTTAAAAGGTGAGGCGGATGTCACCGATGTGACAGAGGTGCTTCGCAGTGGAAAAGAATACTTGTGGATCATGATTCCGGGCATTATTCCTTTTGCCTGGACCCAATGTTATGCATCCACTTTGAAGGAAACAGGAGAGACGGTACTGCCCATGAAAGCAGGGGTAACGGCAGTGGCAGTGAACCTGATTTTTAACTATATTCTGATTTTCGGTAAATTCGGTGCTCCGGTACTGGGAGCCAGTGGTGCGGCCATTGCCACCGTAATTTCCCGATATGTGGAACTCATTATTGTCATGGTATGGACACACCGCCATAAAGAGCGGAACAAATGGCAGCATCAGGTGTACCGCACCCTGTTGGTACGGGGAGAACTGGCAAAATCGATTTTCATTACCGGGACGCCTCTTTTGGTGAACGAGTCCCTTTGGGCAGCGGGGATGGCACTTCTCACCCAGACTTACTCTCTGCGGGGAATCTCCGTCATTGCCGCCATGAATATTTCTTCCACCATATCCAACGTGTTTAACGTGGTGTTTTTTGCCATAGGAAATGCGGTGGCCATCGTGGTAGGACAGCTTTTGGGTGCCGGGAAAATGGAGCAGGCGAAGGATACCGACCGCAAGCTACTTTTTTTCTCCGTGGTGAGCTGCTTTTTCATTGGAGCAATTATGTTTTTGATGGCACCCCTGTTCCCGGATATTTATAATACAGAACAGATTGTCAAAGATTATGCGGTTGCCTTTTTGCGGACTGCAGCCATCTGCATGCCTTTGAATGCCTTTACCCATGCCAGTTATTTCACCCTTCGTTCCGGTGGTAAGACTATGATTACCTTCCTCTTTGACTCTGTGTTCGTATGGGTGGTGAACATTCCGGTAGCCTATCTGCTCTGTGTACACACAACATTGCCCATCGTGCCTTTGTATTTCGTCTGCTGTATGACGGAGGCGCTGAAGTGCATCATTGGCTATATCCTGGTGAAAAAGGGTGTATGGCTTCACAATATTGTAAGCAAATAAGTAAAGTTTTTACGAAAAAAAGTCGATATAGTTCATACAGAGCAAAAGAACCGGGCCTGGTGACATCTCTGAAAAGCAAAACCGATAAGGAGGTTCATGTTTGCGAATTAATTCCAGTCAAATAGGAATGGATTCCGTAAGACAGTATTCCTCTTACTCCGCATGGAAGAAGAGTTCTTCTCTCAGTACGACTCAAAATAACAATTTTCTGGATGAGCAATGGAGTATGGGAGATACACAAGAGAATATGGATGACATATTCTCGGGAACAGGAGGTTCTTTAAACGATCTATATGACAGCTTTCAAAACGGCCTGACCAGCATCCGGGTGACGCACAGTGATGAAGACCGCAGTACTTCAGCCATGATCCAGACGATTAAGCAGGAGTGTATCAATTACATTTACCAGCTTTTGTTTGGAAGCCCACAGAAACCCACATTCAGTTCCATGGCAGATATTCTCACCGGAAACACCGGTGGAAATCTTACCACCACCCAGTATCTTACCGGCAAAAGCCAATACCTTCACATGGAGAAGGAAAGCACATCGTTTTCCACGACAGGAACGGTGCGCACGGCAGACGGACGGGAGATCAATTTCGGTGTGGAAGTGAATATGAGCCGCAGTTTTGCTCAATATTATGAGCAGAATTATACCATTGCCGAGGTGCAGGTGTGCGACCCGTTAGTGATTAACCTTGACGGCAATATTGCTGGACTTTCCGATCAGAAATTTACCTTTGATCTGGACAACGATGGGATTCTGGACAACATTTCCCGGCTGAATCAGGGAAGTGGCTATCTGGCGTTGGATCGGAATGGTGACGGTGTGATCAACGATGGCAGTGAACTGTTTGGAACCAAATCCGGCGATGGCTTTAAGGATTTGGCACAGTATGACCAGGATGGCAATGGATGGATTGACGAAGATGATGAAATTTTTGATAAACTTCTGATCTGGACCCAGGACGAAGACGGTAACGATGTGCTCTATCACCTGAAGGATTTAGGTGTTGGCGCTATCTGTCTGGAAAGCGTTTCTACCAACTTCACCTTAAACGGTGCAAACAACACAACAAACGGTTACATCCGGCAGACCGGAGTCTTTCTCTACGAAAACGGAGAAGCAGGCACGGTACAACATCTGGATGTTGCAACATAAAACGAATTAAAACATGCATAAACCCTCTATTTCCGGCAAAACTAAGCATACGACCAGGAAATGGAGGGTTTTTTTATGAGAAAAAAAGAACAGGTCATTATGCTTACATCTTCACTCTTTGTGTTGACAGCCCTGACGATGACGGGCGTATATGTGAAAGGAAATAATGCAAAGGAGCAGAAAGAGGAATACCGTCTGGATTTCAGCCAGCTGGAGCAGGGGCAGGATGCGGATGGACTGATGGTAAAAAATCAAAATCCCATGGTGGAGGAAGCGCCTAACAACGATCTGGACTATGAGCCGGATCTGGAAGAGGTAGGTTCCGTCAACGTACAAAATCCGGAGATAGAGGTGACGGAGGTCGCTGAGGCAGACGATACCCGGATGGGGAATCCGGAGACTGACACAGAAAATACCTCCGGGAGCGAAGAACAGCCGGAGAGCGCAGAGACCGGGGAGGCACAGGAAAGTAACTCCCAGTCTGTAGCCAGCGTGGAAAAGATGGATTTACACTTTTCCGGGGAAAATACTCTGGCACTCCCGGTGGTGGGAAAAGTGCTGGTGAACTTCAGCATGGAGGAGCCGGTGTATTTTGCGACTCTGGAGCAGTACCGGCTAAGTCCTGCCATGGTGATTGGCGTCACCGAAGGTACGGATGTGGCAGCCATGTGGGAAGCACAGATTACCGATATCACCCACAGTAACGAGCTGGGAAACCTGGTGACCATGTCCTTCGGAGACGGCTATGAGTGTATCTACGGACAGTTGGAAGATTTACAGGTGTCCGTGGGCAGCTATGTGGAAAAAGGGGACATCATCGGAAAAGTAGCTGCGCCCACCAAATATTACAGTGTAGAGGGTGCCAACCTTTATCTGGAACTGTTAAAGGATGAAGTTCCGGTTGATCCCATGTCCTTTATGAGTGAATAAGGGGCAGAAAAGGTATGGCTGTTACTATGAAAAAGAAAACAATCGGTATTTGTAATGGTATGGTGCTGCCCATGGCGGGTGGCACCTTTACATGTATCCCCAATGGCAGGGTTTTTATTAAAAATGGAAAAATTCTGGCAGTGGGAGAGGGAAATTTCCTGCCGCCGGAGCTGACCGGAGAAGAGATTCTCTGGCTGGATGCCCAGGGCGGAATTGTCATGCCCGGTATCATTGAGGCACACTGCCATATGGGTATCACGGAAGAAAAGAAAGCCACAGAAGGGGATGACTGCAACGAAAACGTAAATCCCATCACCCCGTTTTTACGGGCGATTGATGCCATCAATCCCATGGATGCCGCCTTTGACGATGCGGTGCGGGCGGGGATTACCTGCGCCATGGTCGGTCCCGGCAGCTCCAACGTGGTGGGCGGTCAGTTCGCTGTGATCAAGACCAAAGGGCGGTGTATTGACGACCTGATTGTAAAGGCTCCGGCGGCAATGAAGGTGGCGTTCGGGGAAAATCCCAAGGTAAATTTTTCCGGGATGGGAAAGTCCCCCTGTACCCGGATGGCGATTGCTGCCATGCTTCGGGAGGAACTGTTTGAAGCCAGGGAATATCTTCGGAAAAAAGAAGAGGGTGGGGAGAATTTTACCCCGGATTTTGAGAAGGAGTGCTGGATTCCCGTCTTAAAGAGAGAAATTCCATTAAAAGCCCATGTTCACCGGGCAGATGATATTTTCACTGCCATCCGTATTGCGAAAGAGTTTGACCTGGATATGACGTTGGATCACTGCAGTGAAGGACATCTCATTGCGGAGAAGGTGGCAGAGAGCGGTTTTCCAGCTATCCTGGGACCGGATTTATCCAGCCGCAGTAAGATTGAGGTGCAGAACATGGCGTTTAAGACCGCCGGGGTATTAAATCATGCCGGGGTAAAAACCGCCATTACCACCGACCACCCAGTGTCCCTCATCCAGTCTCTGCCACTGTGTGCCGGGCTGGCGTGTAAGAGCGGACTGCCCTTAGAGCAGGCCTATCTTTCCATCACCTATTATCCTGCCCAGATCCTGGGGGTGACGGATCGGGTGGGAAGTCTGGAAAACGGTAAGGACGCGGATATTGCCATTTTTTCCGGAAATCCCATGGAAAGCTTCACGGAAACCCTGTATACCATTCTGGAGGGAGAGGTCATCTATGCCCGGAATGAAAAACAAAAAGTACGGAAAAAGTGTTAAATTTTCTTTTCCTGTCCTGGGTTACGCGGTATAATAAATAGGATTATGAGCAAAGGAGCAACCGTGATTTGACCCACAGATGGAAGGCCGTCCTCTGCATGGCACTAAGCGTGGTTCTTTCCTTGAGTGGCTGTTCTGCCTCCCGGGGGACGAATCCGGTGATAAAACTGGATAAAGAAGCAACGGACGAGTGGGAAAACTGGGGGCTGACGCCGGATTTTTCCTATGAGGTGAAAACGGTAGAGCCCGGTATTATTGTGGATCCGCAGGGCTATGGGACAGACGGGGTGAAAACTGCCGTATTGAAGGGAAAGAGGATACCGGATACTTTTTCTGTTATTGACCGGGACAGCGCGGAGGTGGTGTACACCGGCACGGTTCAAAAGAAGGAAAATCAAAACGGTTATGCGGTGTTCTCCGACTTTGCCACTCCCGGCACCTATCGGCTGCAGTGCATGTATCTGGGACAGTCCTATGATTTTGTCATTGGGGATGATCTGTATGGCGAACTTTTGCAGGAAGCTCTTGACGGACTTTCAGACAGCCGCACACAGGAACGGGGGATTCTTTTGTCCGACGGGCAGAAATCGGTGACGGAGAGCTGTAATTTCCTGGCGAAACTGTTACAGGCATATGAACTTTACAGTGAAAATATTCTGGCCTGTGAAGACGGAGGGCAGTTTCTTACGTTGCTTGGAGCGGAGGCACAATGGCTTCTTACCATGCAGGACAGTTCCGGAGCGGTTTATACAGGGGAGAATCACACAGAAGAAGCAGAAGATGGGGAGGAGACTCTGCGCCGGACGGCTTTTTTCAGTGCCGTGATGGCGAAATTCGGCTACGCTTACCGGAATGAGGATACTGCTTTTGCAACCATCTGCCTGAAGGCCTCGGATCGTGCATGGAAGTATGTCATAGGGAATAAACTGGATAGTGGAGCGGAAGAACTTTTTTTTGCCGCAGCGGAATTATATCGGGCCACCGGAGTTGCTTCCTACCAGAAATACATAAAACAATTTGCGAATGCTGGCTTACCGGATGCGGAGAACATGAACGAAATTGCTTTTTACGGAACAGTGACTTATCTGTGTACCAAAAAAGGAGCGGATAAGACGATCTGCACGCAGCTGATGAAAACCATCAGTACCATGGGAGAGCAGATTTCTTTACACGCCAGGGATGGAGCCTATCTTACAGCCAATGAGGAGCCGGAGAACATTCTCAATGATATGGAAGTAATTGCGGTAATGAACCATATTATCACCAATCATGAATATGCAACGGTATTGGAGAATCATCTGCATTATCTGCTGGGACGAAATTCCGAAAATCAGGATTTGCGACAGGAGATTTTCCGTTCACCCGGGCAATTTGCCGGATATATACAACTACTGGCGGCGATTCCTGCCACACAGTAGGAACCTATAGATCGATCAAAATAAGGAAGTGGAGGATCAGAAAATGAATATTATTGTTTTGGCAGGAGGAATCAGTACGGAGCGTGAAGTGTCCTTAAGCTCCGGTTCCAATGTATACAAGGCCTTAAAGAAAAAAGGCCACAAGGTGGCTATGGTGGATGTCTACCTGGGAATTGAAGATGAGGAAATCGCAGCCAATCCTGCTCATATTTTTGAGATGGATAAGGACTGGGCAGCGGATGTGCAGGCAATCCGGGAGACGAATCCGGATATTGAGGCGGTGAAGGCTATGCGCCCCGACGGGGCGAAGAATTTCTTCGGCCCCAATGTCATCCGGGTCTGTCAGACAGCAGATGTGGTATTTATGGCGCTCCACGGGCAGTACGGAGAGGATGGCAAAATCCAGGCATGTTTTGATCTCATGGGCATCTGTTATACCGGAACCGACTGTGTCAGCTCCGCCATTGCCATGGATAAAGCAATTACCAAGGATCTGTTCAATGTCTATCAGATTCCCACCCCTAAGGGCATCCGTCTGAAAAAAGGACAGCAGGACCCACATACCGTACCTTTTCCCTGTGTGGTCAAGGTCTGCACTGGCGGATCCAGTGTGGGCGTATACATGGTTCACAATGAGGAGGAGTACAGCCGGGCAAAAGAGGAGGCTTTTGGCTACGGTGAGGAACTGGTGATTGAGCAGTACATCAAAGGACGGGAATTCTCTGTGGCAGTGATGGACGGCAAGGCCATGCCGGTGATTGAGATTGCGCCTTTACAGGGCTTCTATGACTATAAGAACAAATACCAGGCAGGATCGACGGTGGATACCTGTCCCGCAGATTTACCGGAGGATGTGGCAGCCGCCATGCAGCGTGCTGCAGAAGCAGCTTTTGAGGCACTTCGCTTGAAAAATTATGCCCGTATGGATTTCATGATGGACGAAAATTATCAGTTTTACTGCCTGGAGGCTAATACCTTGCCGGGTATGACCCCTACGTCTCTGATGCCTCAGGAGGCACAGGCAATAGGAATTGATTTCTCTCAGTTATGTGAAAATATCGTGCAGAGTGCATGGAGGAATAAATGAAACAGATGACATTACAACAGATCGCACAGGCGTGCGGGGGTAAGTTGGTGTGCCCTGAGGGACAGACCATACCGGACACCGAGGCAGCCTGCGTGGTCATTGATTCCCGACAGATAGAACAGGATGGCATTTTTATCGCAACAAAAGGCGAACGGGTTGACGGACACAGCTTTATCCCCCAGGTATTTGAAAAGGGGGCGCTGGGCGTGGTCTGTGAAGAACTGCCGGAAGTGTTGCCGGGAGTCTGCATCCAGGTAGAAGATTCCTTCCGGGCGTTGCAGGATATTGCGGCATATTACAGAGAACAGCTCACGATTCCGGTGGTGGGAATCACCGGAAGTGTGGGAAAAACCAGCACCAAGGAAATGATTGCCGGAGTGCTCTCAGAAAAATATAACGTGTTAAAGACGGAGGGAAACTTCAATAATGAGATCGGAGTTCCCCTGATGATTTTAAAAATCCGTCAGGAACATCAGATTGCAGTGCTGGAGATGGGAATTAACCACTTCGGGGAAATGCACAATCTGTCCCGGATGGCAAAACCGGACATTTGTGTCATGACCAATATCGGGCAATGCCACCTGGAATTTTTGGGAACCAGAGACGGCATTTTGAAAGCCAAATCCGAGATTTTTGATTTTGCCAATCCAAATGCACAGGTGATTGTCAATGGTGATGATGATAAATTACAGCTATTGGGAACCGAATCTGTTCCATACCTGAAAAACAGTATGACTCTTACCCGTTTCGGAAGGGGACAGCAGAATGAGTTTTATGCGGATCATATTAAGATCAATGGACTCTTTGGCAGTTCCATGGTGGTACATACGCCGGATGGCGCATTTCCGCTGGAGGTGAAACTGCCCGGCGAGCACCAGATCTACAATGCACTGGCAGCGACAGCAGTGGCCATGAAACTGGGGATGACACCACAGGAAATTGCAGCCGGGGCTGCGAAGGTTCAGGCGATGGGAGGACGTAGCCACTTGATCCGGACGAACCGGTATGTGGTGTTGGACGACTGTTATAATGCCAATCCCGTGTCCATGAAGGCAGCAGTAGAACTTCTTACCAATGCCGTCGGACGGAAAGTGGCAATCCTGGGAGATATGTTTGAACTGGGAGAAAAAGAGACACAACTGCATGCTGGAATCGGTACGTTCTGTGCAGAATGTGGTATTGATGAAGTGATCTGCGTGGGCTCACTTTCCGCCAATATGGCACAGGCAGCCAAGGAGTCCGGGGCAGCCGGAATGCAGGTGTACCACTATGAAGAGCTGGAGCAGCTGAGAAGGGATTTACCAGGCCTGTTGCAGCCGGGAGACAATATCCTTATCAAAGCGTCCCATGCCATGCACTTTGAAAAGTTAGTGGAAGATTTAACCCAAAACCCGTAAAGAAGGAGGAGGAAACCATGCCGAAACGTTTGATTGATTGTACTGCCAGGGAACTGGCATCTTATAATAAAGCTGAGTTGTTACAGTCCATCACGGAGAGTGAGGGACGGGTGCTGGCAACAGAAACCATTGGAACGGTGACACCTATGCTGGTGAATATCACCAATGCGGAGTTTGTCACTTCCTTAGGATCCGATTTGATTATGCTGAATGTCTTTGATGTGCAGCATCCCGTGATTAACGGACTGCCGGAGACTGTCCCGGAGGATACCATCCGTGAGGTAAAGCGTCTCACCGGAAGAATGGTGGCAATCAACCTGGAGCCTGCCGTGGTACAGGCGGACGGAGAGGTTTCCGTCTGGAGTCTCACCGAGGGAAGGCGTGCCACTGTGGAAAATGCGAAAAAGGCAGCAGATATGGGCGTGGACATGATTGTGCTCACCGGAAATCCCGGCGTGGGTGTGGACAACCAGGCAATCACCCAGGCACTGAAAAGCTTGAAAGAGGCAGTGGGAGACCGGGTGATTTTCACCGCCGGAAAGATGCACGCCTCCGGAATCCTGTCAGAGGCAGGAGAAAACATTATGACGGAGGCAGATGCGGAGGCGTTCATCCAGGCAGGAGCCGATGTGCTGCTGTTGCCCGCACCGGGAACCGTACCCGGCTTTACCTTAGAGCATGCCACCGCTTTGATTAAAAAGGCACACGAAAAAGGTGTCCTTGCCATGACCACCATCGGAACCTCCCAGGAGGGTGCCGACGAGTCTACCATCCGCCAGATTGCCCTTATGTGCAAAATGGCAGGAGCGGACATCCACCACATCGGGGACAGCGGTTACATGGGCATGGCTTTGCCAGAAAATATCACCGCCTACAGCGTGGCAATCCGTGGCAAACGCCACACCTACCGCAGAATGGCAATGTCCTTAGAGCGGTAAAACAGTCTGACCCCGCTTACACAAGCGGGGCATTTTTTGTATAGGTGTCAATGATGATCTGGCGGACGGTATCCGGCAGATTTTTCTTTGCTTCCCGGTCTAAGTCCTTCACATAGATAGGCTCGCCGTATTCCACGATAACATGGGTCTTTTTTATCAAGGGAAAATGGTCTTCCAGGACGGCACCGGTGTTGTTGATGGACATGGGAACGATGGGACATCCGGATTTCTCTGCCAGCTTGAAACTTCCGGCATGGAAAGGAAGAAATTCACCCTCCTTCTTACTGCGGGTGCCTTCCGGAAAAATGATGAGGGAAATGCCGCTTTTCATCAGTTCGATTCCCTGCAGAATCGTCTGTAATCCGGCTTTGATATCCTTGCGGTCAAGGAAAATACAGTGGAGATTTTTCATCCAGGTGCGAAGTAGAGGCACCTTCAGCAGCTCAATCTTGGAGACAAAGCCGGTCAGTCCTACCACCAGCGGATAAGTCACCACGGTGTCAAAGATGCTGCGGTGGTTGCCCACATAGAGAACGGCGGTGTCCCTGGGGATGCGTTCATGACCGATGACAGTTACCTTCACGCCGGAACAAAAAGCAACTACCCGGAACGCCCAGCTTACATAAGCCCGGCAGGAACGGTCTTTCACATCCGGCCATTTTTTGCCAATCAGCCATTCCACGAAAGCCACCGGAATGGAAAGAATTAAGTATAACACCACGAAGGTGGCGGTGATAATCAGACGAATCATATGTCTTCTCCTCTTTAATTATTCTATACAAATTGTACTCGAATTTGATATAATACTCAATAGAAATTTAGGAGCAGTAGGTATACTGCATCTACTCCCGCCATAGATTACTACAAAAGAAACTGTATTGAATCAAGGCGTGTTCACAAAAGTGGATAGGAGATGGAGTAAATATGTTTGTGCGCATGACTTCTGCACGATGGAGATGAGACTCATAAATCGTGAAAGCCTCTGCTGCACACGATTTACGCTTTGGAGGCTCATCGGAATGTTTCGTGCAACAGGAAGAGCACAAATGTGTTTACTCCAGCTCCAATATCATATTTTGTGCAAAGCCTTATTCAGTCTCTAGGAGTATCTATGGCAAAAAAATGGAAACAGCACTGGGATAGGAAACAACTGCTCTGCATCGCCCTGCTTACGGGAATGATGCTGGCGCTCACAGGATGCACCATGCCGGGAAGTGGCGAGACAAAACGGGAACAGGTGGACTTTACGGTCGTCAACGAAGAACGCCTCCCAGAAGAACTGGCACAGCTTTTGGAAGGCAAAAAAACCGAACCCTTCAAACTCACCTACACCGATGGCAGCTTTCTCTACCTTTGCATCGGCTACGGCGAGCAGGAAACCGGCGGCTACAGTGTCAGCGTCAAGGAGTTAAGCCGGGCGGATGGAACAGTCTATGTGGACACCCTGCTGGTAGGCCCCGAAACCGTACCGGAGGAGGGCAGTGCCCCTTCTTATCCCATGATTGTGCTGAAAATTGAAAACCGTGACGAGCAAATCAATTTTCTGTAAATAATTTTCCGGAGAAAATATGACACCTGTGTCACGATTTGAAGATCATCAATTCAGAAAGGGAGAACCATACCCATGATAAAAATAAAAAACGGCAGGGTGATTACCCCCGTCAAAGGAACCAAAGACATACTGGACGGACAGATGGATGTGTATATCGCCCAGCCCGATGAGCCGGAGGCAGGACACATCCTGGGAGTCAATCCCACAGACATCCCCCCTTATCCCATTACCAGAGAAATTGACGCCACAGGGCTTTTGATTTTCCCCGGACTGGTGGATGTCCATGTCCACTTCCGTGACCCCGGTTTTACCTACAAAGAGGATATCGAAACCGGCGCCAAGGCAGCAGCCAGAGGGGGCGTTACCACTGTGGTACTCATGGCAAACACCAAACCCACCGTGGACAACGAGGAAACCCTGGACTATGTCCTGCAAAAAGGACGCACCACCGACATCCATGTGGAAACCTGTGTCAATGTCACTAAAGGGATGAAGGGGCAGGAACTGGTGGATGTGGAGAGCCTTCTTGCCAAAGGTGCGGTGGGCATCACCGATGATGGCGTGCCCATTCTGGACGCAGAGCTTGCCCGGAAAGCCATGGAACTGTCGGCGAAATACCATGTCCCCGTCAGTTTCCATGAGGAAGACCCTGCCTATATTGAGAGTAACGGCATCAACCACGGAAAGGCATCGGAGCATTTCGGCATCGGTGGTTCTGACCGGCAGGCGGAGATTTCCATGGTGAAACGGGATTTGGAGATTGCCCTGGAAACCGGAGCCATCATGGATGTCCAGCATATCAGCAGCAAGGAGGCAGTGGAGCTGGTGCGCCAGGCGAAGAAACGCCCCGGCGGGGAAAATATCCATGCGGAGGCGACACCCCACCATTTTGCCCTCACGGAAGATGCGACAATCACCCACGGAACCATGGCAAAGATGAATCCGCCCCTCAGAGAGGAGGCAGACCGCCAGGCAATCATTGAGGGCATCGCCGATGGCACCATTGATTTGATTGCCACCGACCACGCCCCCCATAGTATAGAAGAAAAAGAAAAGCCTCTGACCCAGGCACCCAGCGGAATTCTGGGACTGGAAACCTCTCTGGCACTGGCAAACGAGGTGTTGGTGCAGTCCGGGTGGATTTCCTACGGCAAACTCACCCAGGTCATGGCATACAACCCGGCGAAACTCTACCACCTGGATGCCGGCTACATCGCCCAGGGAGGCCCCGGAGATCTGGTGCTTTTTGCACCCAAACGCCAGTGGAAAGTGGAAGGCTTTGCCTCCAAATCCAGCAACTCTCCCTTCCTGGGGAGAACCATGACCGGACAGGTAATGATGACAATTTGCAATGGCAAAATAATATACGAATCAGGAGAATAACCAAATGGCAAAGAAAAAAGAAATGGCAAAGGTATTGTCCCAGCAATGCCTCCAGACCGGCATCTACGATATGTGGATCGGAACCAGCCTGGCAGACGAGGCGAAAGCCGGACAGTTTATCTGTGTGTACCCGAAGAACGCCAGCACCCTGCTGCCCCGTCCCATCAGCATCTGCGAGGTGCGGGAGGACAGACAGGCATTGCGGATTGTTTACCGTGTGGCAGGACAGGGTACTGCGGAATTTTCCACCTATCAGGCAGGAGAATCCATCGCGGTGATGGGAACTTTAGGAAACGGATTCCCGGTGGAAAAAGTCACCGATGAGAAAACCACCGTATTCCTCATGGGCGGCGGCATCGGCATCCCTCCCATTTTGCAGCTTGCAAAGTCTTTAAACTGTGACAAGAAAATCATTGTAGGTTATCGGGATGCCTCCCTTTTCTTAAAGGAAGATTTGGAAAAATACGGTGAGGTTATCATTGCCACCGAGGACGGCTCTGTGGGCACCAAAGGAAATGTCATGGATGCCATCCGGGAAAAGAATTTGAAAGCGGATATGATTTACGCCTGCGGTCCCATGCCCATGCTCCGGGCGATTAAGCAGTACGCCGAAAAAGAGGACATCCCCGCCTACATTTCCCTGGAGGAACGGATGGCTTGCGGCGTTGGTGCCTGCCTTGGCTGTGTCTGCAAAACAAAGGATGTGGATGCTCATTCCCATGTACACAACGCCCGGATTTGTACCGATGGACCGGTATTTGAGGCAAAGGAGGTAGAAATCTGATGAAAACCAGTGTAACGATTGCAGGAGTGGAATTTAAAAATCCCGTGATGACCGCCTCCGGCACCTTCGGATCCGGTATGGAATACAGTGAGTTCGTGGACTTGAATCAACTGGGAGCGGTAGTGACTAAAGGTGTGGCAAATGTGCCCTGGCCCGGCAACCCTACCCCCAGAGTGGCAGAGGTGTACGGCGGCATGCTCAACGCCATCGGTCTGCAGAACCCCGGCATTGACGTATTCTGTGAGCGGGACATCCCTTTCCTGAAAAAATACGACACCAAAATCATCGTCAATGTCTGTGGAAAGACGGTGGAGGACTATCTGGAAGTGGTGGAGCGTCTGGGAGACGAGCCGGTGGACATGCTGGAAATCAACGTTTCCTGCCCCAATGTCAAAGAGGGAGCCATCGCCTTCGGACAGAAAGCCGATGCCCTTTACAACATCACCAGCGAGATTAAGAAAAAGGCAAAACAACCCATCATTATGAAACTTTCTCCCAATGTCACCGACATCACGGAGATGGCGAGGGCAGCAGAGGCAGCAGGCTCTGACGCCCTTTCCCTGATTAACACCCTCACCGGTATGAAGATTGATATTCACCGGAGAAAATTTGTACTGGCAAACAAAACCGGAGGAATGTCCGGCCCCGCCATCAAACCGGTGGCAGTCCGCATGGTTTACCAGACCGCCCAGGCGGTAAAAATCCCCATCATCGGTATGGGTGGCATTGCCAATGCAGAGGATGCCATTGAATTTATGCTTGCCGGAGCCACTGCGGTTTCCGTAGGAGCCATGAACTTTGTCAATCCTTATGCCACCGCAGAGATTGTGGAGGGGATCGAGGATTACATGCGCCACTATAACGTGGAGGATATCAACCAGCTTATCGGTGCCGTGGAGTAACTTCATACAAAAGGAATAACATGCCTTCGTTGCGAATATGTATAGTTAGAAAAGCATTCGCAACGGAGGTATTTTTGTGGAATTATTAAAGCGGAACATCCACATGGACCGGGTACGCAATCAAAATGAAATCCAGTTCACGCTGGAGGAAGACCGAAACATTCCGGATGCGAAACCGGATGCATCCATGGTGATCAGTGATATGGGAGAAGTGACACTGGAGGAGATCCGGCCCGTCACGGATCAGGTAAACGTAAGAGGAAAACTACAGTATCAGATTCTGTACGCTTCCCCGGAGGAAAAGGTCCCCCAGGTGATTACCGGGGAGATCCCCTTTGAGGAACAGATTCACGGGGAGGGCATCAAAGCCGGTGATGCCGTAACGGTACACGCTCAGCTGCAGGATCTTACCACCAGCCTTATCAATTCCCGAAAGATCAGCATTCAAAGCATTATCCAGCTGAAGATGCAGGTAGGAGAACTGTACGATGAAGATACCACTGTGGGTGTCCAGTGCGAGGAACCCATAGAGTATAGCCATACCGGGTTGGAGGTATTACAGACCGCTATTCAGAAAAAGGATATTTTCCGCATTCGCGAGGAACTGATGCTTCCCCATGAACTTCCCAATGTAGTGGCGATCCTCTGGAAAAAGATTCGTATCGGCAAACTGGAGTGGAAACCGATGGATGGAAAGATCGGAATCCAGGGAGAAGTACATGTGTTTGTACTGTATGAAACTTCGGAGGAAGAAAATCCGGTGCAGTCCTATCAGACGGTGGAACCCTTTGCAGGAACTATCGAATGTCAGGGCTGCAGAGAAGATGGAATCCTGGATATGCTTTGCGACAGCGGCCACAGGGAGTTGGAAATTCATGCAGACAATGACGGGGAAGAACGATGCTTTGGGCTGGAAGTGGTATTGGATCTTACTATTCAAATGTATGAGCGGGAATCGCTGGAATTGCTCAGTGATGTGTATGAAGTCACCAGACAGGTGAAAACCAAGGAGCGGAGTGCGGCTTTCCGGAGGCTTGCGGCTCAGACCCAGGGCAGACAGAAACTGAATACCCATGTGAAATGTAATGCAGGGGGAGGTGTGAGGAAAATCCTCACGGTGGACGGTAATGTACTCACGGATCATCAGGAAATCAGGGATCAGGGAGTTATGGTCAGTGGAAGTGTGGAGGTGGAAATTTTTTACCAAAGTGTAGATCGGGAGATGCCCTATCACAGTGTCAGGGAGAGTATTCCCTTTACCTATACCTGCGAAGCAGCCGGACTTAAACCGGGCAGCGTTTATCGTCTGCGCTGTCACCTGGAGGAGGTGGATGCTTCCATGTTGGACAGTGAGGAGGCGGAGGTGCGTACGGTGCTGTTCCTGGAATTGCTGGCTTTTGATGAACTGGAGGAACAGGTAATTGAAGAGATCGCCACGGAGGAACTGGACCAGGATACAATGAATGCTCTGCCCGGTATTGCCATTTATGTGGTGCAAACCGGCGATACCCTATGGAAGATCGGAAAGCGGTACTTCGTTCCGGTGGCATCTATTAAGGAAATGAATAATCTTTCCGGGAATGAAATTCATCCCGGTGAGAAGCTTCTCATTATGAAAAGCTGTGGAAACTAAATTCTCCGGAAACTAAAAAGAGGACGGCGCGTGATCGCGTCGTCCTCCTCTATGTAAAACCTGACAAAAAGCATCAGGCATATGTCCTACACGGTAGTGGCTGTGGTATCTGCTGCAGAGGAAGTATCGGTGGTGTCGTTCTTCTTCTGGGTCAGGTCATCAAATTTCTTCATGACTGCATCATAGGTTTTCTGGCTGATATCAGGCAGCTTGCCACCCCAGGTTTTCTCAGCCTGTTTGTAGCCCTTTTCAAAGGCTGCACGCATTTTCTCTAACTGGTCTGCATCATCTCCTGCCAAAGCTTTGGCAAAGTCAATGATACGATCGGAGGTCTGCTCCACACCCCAGTAACCATCATCGGCAATATCCGCCTGTGCCTGCGCCTTGGTGGTGGCATCTACGGTAAAGTTGCCGCTTGCAAGGATAGACCACATATCATTTGCTTTTGCAAAAGTAATACCCTGCTTGGAAAGCATCTGGGTTACAATACTCTGCAACTGGTTGGTGCGGGACTCCGCATCTGCTTTTAATTTTGCAACCAGGTCAGGATTTGCATACTGGGTCTTTTTTAAAGAAGCAGCATTTGCTGTCTTGTCCGTATTGCCTTTTTCATAAACAACACCACTTTCGGCACCGGAGGTACCTACTACGGTATTTTCTGCGGCCTTTTCCGCATTTTTTGTTTCCTTTGCACTGCTGGTATAAGAAGTATAAGCAGTACTGGTTGATTCGGTAATTCCGTTTACGCTCATCATATCCTCCATTCCGGTTTGCTGGCAAAGCCAACACGGGCATTCCATGCCCCTACCATATTTCAAGCTACCTTACTATTTTCTATATCGGCCGGAAAACAGAAAATATTAGGGGAAAGAAGAAAAAACAGGGAATCCCACATAAAAACTGTATATTTTTGGCATTTTTAGACCTTTTCTTATTGAATTTTGCAGCAGCATTGACAAACAGAAAGAGATTGTATAAAATTAAGTACAATTCGTGTATACAATCAAGAGGTAGTGTGAAAAATAAATTTTTCACACGCAAATTTGTGGCTACGCAAAGTGCGAAAGCACTTGAAAGTTTGCAGATAGTGGAAAGGCATGGTTGTTGATATGATTCAGCAAATACAAAAAAAGGCGTATGCCAAAATTAATTTGGGACTGGATGTGCTGCGGCGCAGACCGGACGGTTATCATGAGGTGAAGATGATCATGCAGACCGTGAATTTGTCTGACCGGCTCACGATATGTAGAAGCCCACAGCAGGGAATCACCTTTGCCATGGAAACAGAAGGGCAGGCAGTAACTTCCTTAGTCCCTGTGGATGACACCAATTTGGTCTGTAAGGCGGCCAGAAAACTGATAGAGAAACATCCCATACAGGAGGGTGTACATTTTATCCTGCAGAAAAACATACCGGTGGCAGCCGGAATGGCGGGAGGAAGTACCGATGCAGCCGCAGCGCTCACCGGTATGAATGAGCTCTTCGACATGCAGCTTTCCGTGGAGGAACTTCAGAAGATCGCCGTGACCATTGGGGCGGATGTGCCATACTGTGTTGTTGGGGGGACGGCATTATCCGAAGGTATTGGGGAGAAGCTGACCAGACTTGCGACACCACCGCAATGCGGACTGGTGATCGTTAAGCCTGCAGTCAGTGTATCCACCAAATATGTGTATGAAAATCTCCACGTGGAGACATTAAAGCACCATCCCGACATTGACGGTATGGTGGAGGCTCTGCAGACAGGAAACATGGAAGGCATCACGGAACGTATGGAGAATGTACTGGAGCGTGTTACGGTCAGGGAATATCCTCTGATCGCCCAGGTGAAGGAGAATTTAGAAAAACTGGGGGCAAAGAAAGCTCTTATGAGCGGAAGCGGCCCCACTGTGTTTGGAATTTTTGCCGATGAAGTACAGGCGAAAGCAGCGGCCGAAACCATGGAACAGAGCACTTTGAAAGCCACCGGACAGATTACACAGATCATTGCCACCAATTTTTATGATCCGGATCATTCCGGAAAGGAGCAGCAGAAATGAACGACTCTCTGACATTAAACAGCAACGAAGAATTTCTGCCGCTGAGGGATGTAGTGTTTGATACCCTGCGTCAGGCAATTCTTACAGGGCAGCTGCAACCGGGAGAACGCCTGATGGAGATCCATCTGGCAGAGAAGCTGGGGGTGAGCCGTACTCCTATTCGGGAGGCCATCCGCAAATTGGAACTGGAGGGGCTGGTGACCATGATTCCCCGAAGGGGAGCGGAAGTGGCGCGAATCACGGAGAAAAATTTAAAGGATGTACTGGAAGTACGCCGGGCACTGGATGCTCTTTGCGCGGAGCTTGCCTGTGAACGGATTTCCAATGAGGAAAAATCCAAGCTGAAGGAGGCATGCAATGCCTTTGAAAAAGCGACCAGAACCAAGGATGCCAGAGTGATTGCACAGGCGGATGTGGCGCTCCATGACATCATTGTGGAGGCAACAGGGAATGAACGTCTGGTTCAGCTGACTCATAATTTGTCCCAACAGATGTACCGGTATCGCTTTGAATATATTAAAGATGAAAGCCAACATGACATTCTGGTGAAGGAACACCGTGTCATCTATGAGAGCATCATTAATAATGATAAGGAGACGGCGGCGAAAGCGGCGAAGCTTCATATTGATAACCAGGAGACTTCCATTCTTCGACAAATCCATGAGGAAAATGCTGCGCAGGAGAATAAAAAGAAGTCCGGTTTTTAAGAACGGATTAATTCCCTGTAAAAGGGGAATACTTCCTAACAGAAAATGAAATTTCCAGATACTGGAAAGGATTCTGTCAGGAGGATGAATAGCATGAACAAAGAGGTCAGACTACTGTTAGGCCGATTATTACTGCTGGGGGCATATAGTGGATTTTTCTGGGGAATTGTATACCCGGAACTGTGCCTGACGGAGGATATCTGTGTGACAGCAGAGGGAGAGGAGATTGATCCCCAAAAGCTTCCGAAGGAACTGGAACTGGCGATCCGGGAGGGCAGGGTGGAAATCCGCTTCGGATTGCTGGAAGCCTGGAGAGAATGGCTGGAGCAATAGTGGTCTGACCCAGAGATTGGAACAGAACGAGATGAAAAAGGAAGTAACGGTTGAACTTCTGGGAATACAGGACCGGGAGGGCGAAGAGGAAAGGGTAGACATCCGAACCCGGGGAATCTACTGTCTTAGGGAAAACGGTCATTATATCAGCTATGAAGAAGAATTGGAGGAAATTCCCCAGAAGGTGAAAACGCTTCTTCATATTAGCGGCGGAGTCCTTTCCATGACGAAGCGTGGACCGGTTCAGGTGAAGATGGAGTTTATTCCGGGAAAAAGAACCACCTGCATGTATCGGACACCCTTTGGCAATATTCCTATGGAAATTGAGACGAAACGTGTGGAGGTCATAGAAGAGGAAGACAGGCTGTCAGCATCTGCACAGTACTATTTGGAGTCTGACGGAATCCGGCTATCCACCTGTAAACTGGAAATGTGTATTGCATCAAAAAAGGACTGCTGATGGGCAGTCCCTCTTTTTGCTTATTTAACCGGTTTCGCTCCGGCTTTTTCCTGGGCTTTTTCCAAAGCCTGACGGAATTTACTCTTTTTCTTCTGAGGCTGATCAGAAGTGATCTTACCGTGAAGACCTTTTACATCGGTGATGTAGATACCGCTGATGGTTGCCTTTACTTCCTTCTTAACCGGGATGGAATCAAAGATTCGCTCATCGGCTACCAGAGACATGATCTGGGGACCAATCTTGGCCTTTACGATGGGAAGTTTGGAACTACGCATCAGCTTCGGTGCCTGATCCAGTACCACTTGCGGTAGACCGGCATCCTTTAATTTCATTCGCTTTTTATCAATGATTAACATGGAAACCGACTGCTTAGCTGCTTCAATCTGCGCCTGCTGTTCGGCCTGCTTCTTCTGGGCTTTCTTTCCAAGGAAGATCAGCACTCCTAAAATGACTGCCAGAACAGCGACAATCACTAATAATACAATACCCCACGTCGGCATTTGTCTACCTCCTATATTGAATTGGACGAAATGTATTATAGCAAAAAAGGCTTTTAATGGCAAGGGCTTTGTGGTACAATATCATCCGATACTATTAGTGGGGGAACCATATAATAGAAAGAATGGAGTAAACAGACATGAAGAAGAAATTTGCATTACTGCTTGTGGCAGCAATGACCATCAGCAGCCTGACTGCCTGTGGTGGCAGCCAGAATGACACTACCGAAACCACTGAGACTGCAAGTACCGCAGAAAGCACCGAGAGTGCTGCAACAGAGGAAACCGCTACTGCAACCACGGAGGATGCAGATGCCGAACTGTTAGATACCATTGCACCGGATCAGATTCCGGTTGAGGATTATGTAGAACTTGGAGATTACCAGAATATCACTGTAACCGTGGCACCTGCTACGGTATCCGAGAGTGATATTGATGATTATATTACCGGTGCACTGCAGAGTGCTACAACTCCGGAGGCCGGAGTTACTGATCGTGCTCCCGTGGACGGCGATACCGTAAATATCGACTATGTAGGAAAGATGGACGGAGAGGCTTTTGATAATGGCAGTGACACCGGCTATAACCTGACACTGGGTTCCGGCAGCTTTATTGATGGCTTTGAAAGTGGTATCGTAGAGAAAAAGATTATGCCCGGTGAGACTGCAGATATCGATGTGACATTCCCGGATTCCTACCAGAACAATCCTGATTTTTCAGGAAAACCCGCAGTCTTTACCGTCACCGTAAACTTCATTATTGCAACACTGGATGACTTCAATGACACCATGGCACATGCACTGAATGAGGATTGCAATACGGTTGAGGATTACAGAGCCTATGCAAAGGATCAGTTGATGGCAAGTGCTGAGGAAGAACATGACAATGCAGTACAGGATGCCATCCTGGCCGAATTGGTAGACGGAAGTACCTTTACCGATGCAGAGATTCCGGAAGAAGTTGGAAACATCTGGTTTAACCAGGTATATCAGAATATTCTGTCCCAGGCTGATTATTATTCCATGTTGTACCAGATGGACAGAGAAACCTTTGTAAAATATTACTATGGATATGACAGTCTTGCGGAGCTGCGTGTTATGTTAGGCTCCAACAAGCAGGAATATGCGAAACAGTTTGTAGCAATCCAGGCTGTAGCCAATAAAGAAGGCATCAGTGTAACCGAGGATGAGGTTATGGCACAGCTTGAAGAAAACGCACAGCAGTATGGTTATGAGTCTGCAGACGATCTGGTGGAAGCAGGCGTCGATTTAGCGGCTCAGCGTTTTATCATGGTTTATAATCAGGTGATGGATTTGCTGAAATCCTATACCACTGTCATTGACAAAGAAGTAACCGAGTAAAAAAACGGGGGGATGAACGAAATGGAACTGACCGAGATCAGAGAGTTATACCGCAACAGAGAAGCATTTGCTGACAAAGAAGTAACCGTAGGAGGCTGGGTCCGCAGCAACCGCGATTCCAAAACCTTCGGATTTATCGTAATCAACGATGGAACCTTTTTTGAAACTTTACAGATCGTATACAGTGATAAACTGGCCAATTTTGACCAGATTGCAAAGCTGGGCGTTAGCGCAGCCATTGTTGCAAAAGGCAAAATCGTAGCCACACCCAATGCCAAACAGCCTTTTGAAATGCAGGCAGAGGAAATTATTCTGGAGGGCGCATCCGATCCGGATTATCCGTTGCAGAAGAAACGTCACACTTTTGAGTATCTCCGTACCATTCCTCATTTAAGAGCACGTACCAACACCTTCCAGGCAGTATTCCGTGTACGTTCCCTGATTGCATATGCGATCCATACTTTCTTCATGGAGAGAGGATTTGTCTATGTACACACACCTCTGATCACTTCCAGTGACTGTGAGGGTGCAGGTGAAATGTTCCAGGTAACCACTCTGGATATGAACGAACTTCCCAAGAATGAGGACGGCAGTGTGGATTACAGTCAGGACTTTTTCGGAAAACAGACCAACCTGACCGTATCCGGACAGCTGAACGTGGAAACCTATGCCTTTGCCTTTAAGAATGTATACACCTTCGGTCCCACTTTCCGTGCAGAAAATTCCAACACCACCCGCCATGCGGCTGAGTTCTGGATGATTGAGCCGGAGATCTGTTTTGCCGACCTGACCGATGATATGGTTCTGGCGGAGAGCATGTTAAAGTTTGTCATCCGCTATGTGTTGGAGAATGCCCCGGAGGAGATGAACTTCTTCAACCAGTTTATCGACAAGGGACTGTTGGATCGTCTCAATCATGTGGTAAATTCCGACTTTGGACATGTTACCTATACAGAGGCCATTGAACTGTTGGAGAAGCACAACGACAAATTTGATTATAAAGTATTCTGGGGCTGTGATTTACAGACCGAGCATGAGCGTTATCTCACTGAGGAAATCTTCAAACGCCCGGTATTCGTTACAGATTATCCGAAAGAGATCAAAGCTTTCTATATGAAACTGAACGAGGATGGCAAGACCGTAGCAGCCATGGACTGCCTGGTACCCGGTATCGGTGAGATCATCGGTGGCAGCCAGCGTGAGGACAACCTGGAAATTCTGGAGAAACGAATGGAAGAACTGGGACTGAAGAAAGAGGATTATCAGTTCTACCTGGATCTGCGTAAATACGGTTCTGTCAGACATGCAGGCTTCGGATTGGGCTTTGAGCGCTGTGTTATGTACCTTACCGGTATGGGCAACATCCGTGATGTCATTCCTTTCCCTCGTACCGTAAATAACTGCGAACTGTAAGATAAATTCTGCATCATAAAAGTTTAAGAAAAAGCTTTCCGGAGTCATGTTCTCCGGGGAGCTTTTTTATGTTATACTAGACACAAAAGCATGTACCAGAGGTATCTTATGAAGAAGAAAATGCAACAACTTCTGACACTGGGCATCACCCTTTCCCTTTTTATGGGGACGACTTTTTATGTCCAGGCAGACAAGATTTCCGATTTGCAGCAGCAACAGCAGGAAAATCAGAATAAATTAAATGATGTCAATGACAGTATTGATGATATCTCTGCACAGCAGGAACTGATAGATGAGGAGATCGCTGATCTGGATGCTGACCTGATCAATATGATGACCACCATCAGCGTTTTGGAGGACGATATCCACCAGAAAGAAGCGGACATTGATGTGGCGCGGGCACAGTACGAGGAAGCAAGAGCTACTGAGGAAGCCCAGTACGATGCCATGAAAGTACGTATGAAATATATGTATGAAAAAGGGGATGACTCCTACCTGGAACTGCTTATGGAAGCTACCAGCGTCTCCGATATGCTGAATAAGGCAGAGTATGTGGAAAAACTTTACGAATATGATCGTACTTTGTTACAGGAATACGTGGAAACCAAAGAAGAAATTGCGGATATCCAGGCGAATCTGGAACAGCAGAAAGCAGATCTTGAATCGGATAAAGCCGATCTGGTGGAACAGCAGACTTATCTGGATCAGCTTTTAGCGGAAAAAAAGGCAGTTTCTGCGGACTATGATGCTCAGATTGCATCCGCGAAAGCCCTGGCTTCCAAATTGAAAAAGGCCATTGCGGAGGAGGCCAAACAGATTAAGAAACTCCAGGATGAGGAGGCAAGAAAGAAAGCCACCGCCCAGGTGGTAAATGGCACTTATACCGTAAAAGCCTTTGATACTTCCATTATTTCCAGTTCAGCGGGAAGTGATTTGGGCAAAAAAATTGCCATGTATGGCTGCCAGTTTATCGGAAATCCTTATGTGGCAGGAGGAACCAGCCTTACTAACGGCGCGGACTGTTCCGGCTTTATCTATCGGATTTACAGTGACTTCGGCTATAGAGTGCCCAGAAACTCCTATTCATTAAGAAGCGCCGGCACTGCGGTGGATTATGCCAACGCGCAGCCCGGCGATGTGATTTGTTATGAAGGCCATGTGGCCATGTATGTGGGTGGCGGCTATATCGTTCATGCCAGCACCCAGAAAACCGGTATTAAGATCAGTAAGGCAACCTACCGGCCTATTCTTACCGTGCGGCGTATTATTTAGCTTCGCCTAGCGAATTGATTTCGCAGCACAGTCATGATGCAGGATTCTCTGGGAAAAGGTATCCTTCCACAGAGCAGGATGGAACAGCAGGAGAACGGGGAACAGTTCCAGACGCCCTGCCAGCATATCAAACATCAACACAAATTTCGTAAATGGATGAAAGAAACTAAAGTTACATGTCGGACCGACCTTTGCAAGGCCAGGTCCGATATTGCTTAATGTGGTAACTACTGCAGTGAGATTCGTGACAAAATCATATCCCTCAAAGGAAATCAGCAATGTGGAGGCAATGAGAATCAACATGTAGGCCACCAGAAAGACATTGATGGAACGAACCACATCGTGATCCACCGGCTTGCCCTCAAACATCACCTTTCGCACGCTTCGGGGGTGAATATAGGAATGTAACTCTTTGGCCACTGTCTTTACCGCAATCACAATACGGGACACTTTGATACCGCCGCCGGTACTGCCGGCGCAGGCACCGATTAACATCAAAACTACAAGAAGCGTCCGACTGGTCTGGGGCCACAAATCGAAATCCACCGTGGCAAAGCCTGTGGAGGAAATGATAGAAGCCACCTGGAAGGTCACATGCCGGAAGGTTTCTGCCAGACCGGTAAACATCTGGTGGGTATTGTAACAGATGATGGCGATGGAACCGGCAATAATTAACAGGAAATACCGAAGCTCCTCCACATGGAATGCTTTCTTAAAGTTATGGAACAGTATCAGATAGTACACATTAAAATTGATGCCGAATATGATCATGAATATGGCTACCACCCACTGAATATATGGGGAATAGCTCATCATACTATCACTTTTGATCCCAAAGCCACCGGTGCCGGCCGTGCCGAAAGTTGTGGTAATGGCATCAAACAACGGCATTCTTCCCATAATAAGGAATAAAAATTCAACGACGGACAAGCCCACATAAATTCCGTAAAGAATCCGGGCAGTGTATTTCACCTTGGGAACCAGTTTGCCCACGGAGGGACCGGGGCTTTCTGCACGCATCAGGTTGATGCTGGAACCACCGCTTAAGGGTACGATTGCCAGCACGAAAACCAGCACTCCCATACCGCCAACCCAATGGGTAAAGCTACGCCACATGAGAGAGGCGTGGGACAAGGCTTCCACATTTGATAAAATGCTGGCACCGGTGGTGGTAAAACCGGAGATGGTTTCAAACAGGGCATCCACAAAACTGGGAATTTCTCCCGTCATTACAAAGGGAAGGCAACCAATCAGACTCATGAGAATCCAGCTTAAGGATGTGGTCACACAACCTTCTTTTAAATAAAACACATTATTCTTAGGCTTGCGGCGGGTCATAATCATACCCAGAATCAGGGAAAGCAATGCAGTAATCACATAGGCAAATCCCTGTTTTTCCTGATAGATCGCCGCGGTCAGCATGGGAAGCAGAAAAAGTGCCGCCTCCATTTTCAGAACCGTACCCAGAACATAGCGAACAATGGATGTATTCACAATGCAACCTCCTATGCCAGAATATCGGAAATATCGTTAAATCCGGTGTGGGTGGTGACCACCATGACTGTATCTCCCACTTCGATGGTGTCCTGACCACTGGGGATCAGAATCTTCCCCCCTCGGGAGATAAAGGAAATAATCAAATCCTTTTTCATGGAAAGCTGCATCAGAGGAACGCCGGTCACACCACTGGCATTTGTCACACGGAATTCAATGGCTTCCGCCCGGGAGTCAAAAATGTGGTACAGCGTCTCAATATTGTCACCCCGGGAATTACTCTTTGCACGGACATAAGCGATAATCGCCTCCGCTGTGATGTAGCGGGGATAAACCACACTGCCCAGATCCAGACGGTTGATGGCCTCCTTGAAAGCAATTCGGTTAATCTTTGTGATAACCTTGGCATTGGATACCGCACGGGCATGGAGAGTCAGCAGGATATTTTCCTCATCGATGCCGGTGAGGGGAACAAAAGATTCCGCGTAGGGAAGTCCTTCCTCCCGGAGCAGTTCTTCATCGGTACCGTCACCGTTGATGATTACTGCCTTGGGGAGCAGCACATTCAATTCCTCACATCGAGTCCGGTCGGTTTCAATAATTTTGACATCGATGCCACGGCCTAAAAGCTGGGCCGCCAGATAATAGGCTGCCTTACCACCGCCAATAATCAGGGTGTTGTTCACACGTTTTGTCTTAAACCCGATTTTTTCCAGAAATTTCTTTGCTACGGAACGGGCTGCCACGAAAGAAATCACATCCCCTGTCTGCAGCTGGGAGGAACCGGAAGGAATATGCACATGTCCCTCCCGCTCCACAGCGCAGATAATGATGTTATCCACGATGTTTTTATCCAGAGATTTGCCTAAATCTGCAATCTTCATACCGTCCAGTACATTGTCAGCAGGAATTTTCAGCTTCGTCATCTCTGCCTGCCCGTGGGCAAAGGAGTTCACCTCCAGGGCGGTGGGAAGATACAGAATCCGGGCAGCCTCATTGGCAGTTTCCAGTTCCGGGTTGATGATCATGGTCAGACCCAGTTTCTCCCGGAGATATCCAACTTCCCGGCTATAATCCGGGGTACGTACTCTGGCAATCGTCGCACAGTTACCTACCTGCTTTGCAATGGTGCAGCACAGGAGATTCAGTTCATCAGAGCCGGTCACCGCAATCAGCAAATCCGCGGAGTGAATGTCTGCCTCCATCTGGATGCTGTAGCTGGCGCCATTGCCCACGATGCCGATAATGTCATACAGCCCGGTAAGGGTCTGCACCGCGTCCGGGTCTTTGTCGATAATGGAAATATCGTGGCCTTCCTGGGTCAGACGTTCCACCAGGGTAGAACCGACCTTTCCGCAGCCCACGATAATGATTTTTAATGTATTCATGATAATCCTCGCATGATTTCATTGCGCTTATGGGAATCATTATAGCATTTCCAGGCGGAAAAAGCATTATGTTCTTTACACAATGTTGAGGGATGTTTCCTGCATATCCCCACTGTACCTTTCATACACTGTAAAAAAGAATCGTCAGGGGTATTTCTCTTGAAAGGATACATTGAAGAACGGGTGCTGGAAATCGCCCAATATATCATCGACAACAACGCCACCGTGCGCCAGGCAGCCAAACATTATGGAATCAGCAAAAGTACGGTACATAAGGATGTAACAGAACGACTTCATCAGATTAATCCTTCTTTGGGTGGAGAGGTGCGTAAAGTACTGGATGTAAACAAATCCGAACGCCACATCCGTGGAGGTATGGCGACCAAGGAAAAATATATTCATCAGAAGAACTGATGCTTTTTCCTTTTGTTTCTTCGGGGAGCATGGTATAATCGGAAAAGAGTAAAAAATACTTTGACTTTATCTATACATGTGTCACATAATGAAGGATA
>CAKRTZ010000011.1 GCA_934402515.1 uncultured Lachnospiraceae bacterium | reverse complement strand
TGTAAGTGCAGTAATGCATTCAGCTGAATGTTACTAATCGGTCGAGGGCTTATCCAAGTCAGGCAGGTTTGGGAGTTAAAGTTTTGGAGTATCAATGTTCGGTTTTGAAGGTATGATGATCTAAGAATAGACGAGAGTGTCTATTCTTTTTTTATTTAAATTTTTCTCTTTTCCATGAAGATTTAAGTAGACTTTATACAAAAAGTGTTTTAGAATTAGATAAATGACAAAGTTTTGTCAGAATATAATTGGGAGAGGCAGCTATGTTAGTAACGTTAATTCCTATTTTTGATAAAGACATGCGAGTACGTGCGTACTCACTATTTACGCAGAAGAGAAATCATTTATTGGAGCCGGCACTTCTTGGCGTTGGGTGTTATGATGGTGCAGCTAATGTAGAAGGACTGGAAGTTATTCAAAATATTGGTATTGATACACTTTCACCCGGAACGGAAGTTTTTGTTCCTGTGGGAAATATTGCAGTGTTTTCAGATATTGAATCTCAGTGTGACAATATGGGAGGAAGATTGACTTTCCTTTTTGACAATACAATTTCTAATGATGAGATGTATCTGAAACGCTTGAGAGAATTAAAAGCTGCCGGTTATAAACTTGCAATCCGTAAAATCCCGGTGAATATGTTTGAGAAAAACAAAGATATTTTGGATTTAATGGATTATATTTTCCTGGACTGCAAAAAGGTAGATGTAAAAAAGGCAAAGATTTATTTTGGGCATTTGCATCCCAATATTCAGATCTGCGTCGGAAATATTGACGATCAGGAAACCTTTGAAGAAGTGCGTGCAGATGAAAAGTTCGCGTTGTTTGAAGGAGCCTTTTACCGTGTCCCTGTCACCAAAGGTGAGGTGGAGGTTACCCCCTTAAAGGCAAACTACCTGGAACTTCTTAATATGGTCAATGATGCAGATTTTGATCTTACCAAAGCGGCGGATGTGATCAGCCGAGATACGGCCATGGTATTATCCCTGTTAGAAATGGTTAATAAAATGACTGTAAATTCTAAAATTACATCCATCCGTCATGCGGCAGCCATGTTAGGCCAGAGGGAATTAAAGAAATGGATCAACACGGCTGTGACGAGAGAACTTTGTGCGGATCGACCCAGTGAAATTACCAGAATTTCTTTGCTGCGTGCGAAATTTATGGAACAGCTGGCACCGATGTATGGCATGGCACAGAAAAGTTCCGAATTATTCCTTACCGGATTATTTTCTGTATTGGATTTGATTTTGAATATGCCCATGGAAGAAGCTTTGAAGAAAGTGAATGTGTCCAAAGAAATTATAGATGCATTGGTGAGTCAGAAGGGTGATCTGGCACCGGTTTATCATTTGATGCTGTGTTACGAAAATGCGGACTGGCAAGAGATTTCCAGACAAATGATTATGATGAATCAGAGCATTCATGAACTGGCGGACATCTATATTTCTTCCTTAATCTGGTATAAAGATTTATTCTTTTCAGGAAATGTTTAAAATAAATTAACAGCTTTGTAAATTCGTATACTTTTTTTGGGAAATATATGGTATAATACCTGTAAATGAGAAGAATGTGCCGAGCAGAAGGCATTGAATATGGCGTGAGGTGAGCAGATGGATACAAAAATCTTATTGGAAAATGGGACAAATGAATTAGAAGTGCTTGAGTTTATGCTGGACGGTAATTCATATGGTATCAATGTAGCAAAGATCAGAGAGATTATTACATATCAGCCAGTGACTCCGGTGCCGAATTCACACCCGAGTATTGAGGGCATTTTTATGCCTCGTGACCGTATGATTACTGCGATTGATCTAAAGAACTGCCTTCAGAGAGGGGTATCAGAGCCGGGTGGTCTTTTTATAGTCACTAACTTTAATAAGCTGGATATTGCATTTCATGTTGATTCTGTAGTTGGAATTCATCGTGTTTCCTGGAAAGATATTATTAAACCCGGTGCAACTGTTTCTACTACGGAAGATGGCATTTCCACAGGAATTATCAAATTTAATAATAAACTTATTATTATTCTTGACTTCGAAAAAATTATTACTGACATTAATCCGGAGACAGGATTAAAAACCACAGAAATCGATGAAATGGGAAAAAGAGGACGATATGATGTCCCGATTCTCATTGCTGAAGATTCCGTTCTTTTGAATAAGCTGATTGTGGACTCCTTGAAGAAAGCCGGTTATGAGAATCTGATCCATACAGCAAATGGTAAAGAGGCCTATGATGTTATTCAGACATGCAAGGAAGAAGGAACATTGGATCAGCATGTAAAATGTATCATTACTGATATTGAGATGCCGGAGATGGATGGTCATAGATTAACCAAACTGGTAAAAGAAGATGATGCCACGAAAGACATTCCGGTTATTATTTTCTCCTCTCTTGTCAATGACGAGATGAAGAAAAAGGGAGAAGCACTTGGGGCGGATGCACAGCTTTCTAAGCCTGAAATAGGAAACCTTGTAAAAGTAATCGATGAACTGGTGTTAGACAAATAGTGAAGGTAAGAGTAATGCCATCTGACGTAGCAGCCAGGTGGCATTTTTTTGACCGTAAGGCAGTATTCAGGTACCACGTAAAAAGTGAGGTTAGGAAGTAGGAAAATATGGTAGAACAGATAAAAAAAGCGGTGAAAGATGCGGATCTGGTGTTAGTTGGAATTGGGGAAGATTTTGGAGTTTCTGAAAAACAGATCATGGATGAACAGCCTGAAGTGTTTGCAGATGAAAATCTGGGAGAGCAGGCCTTAGGGTATCTGGTAAGTCAGTGCAGAAAGGAAGAGAAGGAAAATGCTACCCGGTATAAGGCATATAAAAATCTGTTGGATTTAATCCACGATAAAAATTATTTTTGTATTTCTGTAAATACGGATGATATTTTATATCAACCAATTGGCGAGAACGGAGAGAACTTTCGACAGAACCGGATTGTAACTCCATGCGGAGGTTATCGTAAACTGCAGTGTCCCAAAGAATGCACTGAAGTTTGGGAGGAACCGCAGACCGCATGGGAGATATGGGCAAAAGAATATGTTCAGGCATTTCAATCCTCAAAAAAAGGGGAAACAAAAAGAATACCAGCGATTCCTAAAGAACAGGTATGTCCAAAGTGTGGAAGCTCCCTTGTTTTTAATAATGTATATGCCCCACATTACAACGAACAGGGATATTTGAGTCAATGGGGGACTTATACCAAGTGGCTGGAGGGAACAGTCAACAAAAAGATCTGTATCCTGGAACTGGGGGCAGGAATGAAGTTCCCCACTGTTATTCGTTGGCCTTTTGAAAAAGTAGCTGCCTATAATCGAAAAACATCTATGTTTCGGATACATCGCTCTCTTTATCAATTTCCAGACAGTGTAGAGGGACGAGGCATTGCCGTGGCAGAAGACCCGGTGGAGTTTTTTGCAAATAGATTTGTCTGATATTGGATTCTATGATAAAATAAATCATATTTAGTTTATTATGGCGAAAGTAGGGATTTTTTGTGAATGACAATGATGAAGAATATTTGGATAATCTGCTAAATTCTTTACAGGAGACAGATGCACAGTCAGAGCCTCTGGAATCTCGATTCCCTGATCGAGACATTGTTGCTCAGCTTAGTCAGGACAAGGAACGGGAGTGGAAAGAAAACGGCGGAAATCATAATTCCATAGAAAAAATGCCAACCGAGGATGTTATTACTACATCGTTGGAAAATTTGCTTGCGAAAGAGAACGAGGATGCAGCTGACGAGGACAGCTTCGCAGAGGAAAACACGGTAGAAGAACCGATGGAAAAAACACCGGAAGAGGCGCAGCCTACAGTGGAATCTACAGTGGAAGAGGCACCCGTGGTGGAAGAGACACCTGTGGCGGAAGAGGCTCCTGTAGTGGAAGAGACACCTGTGGCGGAAGAGACACCTGTGGCGGAAGAGGCATCTGTGGTGGAAGAGACACCTGTGGTGGAAGAAGCACCTGTGGCAGAAGAAGCACCTGTGATGGAAGAAACACCTGTGATGGAAGAAACACCTGTCGTGGAGGAACCTGCCGTAGAGGAAACAACTGTCATAGAGAAAGAAACAGTACCTACGGTGGAAAAAGTGGCATCTACAGAGGAGCCGGCAGTGGAAGATGAGCCTGTTCCAGAAGAAGATTTAACCGTGGAAGAAGCACCGGTTAGGGAGAAAGACGAGGAAAATGTTTCAGTAGAGAATCCTGTGGAAGAAACAGAGAAGAAAGAAACTTCTACGGTGCAGGATGTGGACGATATGAAGCAAATGTCCCAGGATGAGATTGAAGCTCTTATTCAGGCGGCCAGTATGCAACCCGAACAAACGGAGGAAAAGGATGAAAATCCGGATCTGGATGACGACATTTTTGCCAGACTGACCGCAGATGATCCGGAACCTGAGCAGGAGCCTGATTCAAAACAGGATGCAGAAACTTCTGAAGAGACGGAAGAGGAGAAACCCGAAAAGAAACGAAAAAAGCAGGGCAAGAAGGAAAAGAAATCTAAAGCTGCAGTTGAAGGAGAAGAAAATCAAGAGGTCGAGAGACCAAAGAAGAAAGGTTTCTTCCAAAAATTATTAGATTTGTTTACAGAGGAGGCGCTGGACGAAGAAATACCTTCGGAAGATAAAACCGGAGAAGAAAACCTCAGTGATGAAAATGCGGCAATTCTGCAGGGGTTGGATAAAGAGGCAGAAAAAAAAGCAGCCAAACAGAAAGCAAAACAGGAGAAAAAGGAGCAGAAAGAGCAGGCAAAGAAGGAAAAGGAAAAAGCTGCACAGGAGAAAAAAGCGGCAAAACCGAAAAAAACCAAGAAGGAAAAGCCACCTAAAGATGGGAAGAGTGAAAACCATAATCGCAAGCCATTTCCTAAAAAACTGATTTTTATGGTAGTACTTCTTGCATTGACTATTTTCGGAGGAATCTATTTGCTTACCAGTCAGGTGCCTAGACTGAAAGCATTGGGAAATGCCCGTAAAGCATTTTATAATCACGATTATAAAGAAGCCTATGAAGCGTTTTACGGATATGATCTGAAGGAAAAAGATCAGGTGCTTTATAATCAGGCGTATTCAATCTTGAAAATCCAGCAGCGGCTGGATGCTTATGAAAGCTATCATTCCTTTGGCATGGAGCGGGAAGCAATGGATGCATTGATACAGGGGGTGGCTCAGTATGAAGAATTGTATGCCTATGCGCAGACCAACGGAGCAGCGGACGAAATCAGTACCCTTTACCAGGAGATTCTGAATACGCTTCGGGATGTATACGGTATTGATGAAGAAACGGCAATAGACATTGCACAGGAAGAAGATGACCTTTGTTATACATTGCGTCTGGAGGCAATTCTGGGTGGTTATGATTATGTAGACCCTTATGAAAATCTGGATTATTATTTGGAAAAGATAGGGAAAGAGGAGGAGTACCAGTCAAATGCGCCTGCGGATGACAATCCTACTTCCCAGTTTACAAACGACACGTTGCCAGAGGAACAGTTACTTCAGGAACAGCTCACAGAGGATACGGATTTAGAGCAACAGTCCATAGAGGAGACTACTGCAGAGACGGAGAATCCCGATATAACAGAGGAAAACAGTAGAGATGCAGGTGGCGAACTGACTGAAGAGCAGTATGTGACAGAATAAGATCCTACAGAAAGGCACAAGGACGATGATTGCAATCATTGATTACGATGCAGGAAATATCAAAAGTGTGGAGAAGGCGGTACAGTTTCTCGGTGAGGAGGCAGTGGTCACCAGAGACCGGCAGACGATTCTTACAGCGGACCATGTGATTCTTCCGGGAGTAGGTTCCTTTGGCGATGCCATGGAGAAAATCCGCAGCTATGGCCTGGAGGAAGTGATTCACGAAGTGGTGGAACAGGGAACCCCGTTTCTGGGAATCTGCCTGGGCTTGCAGCTTTTGTTTGCATCCAGTGAAGAGACACCGGGGGTGAAGGGCCTGGATATCCTGCCGGGAATCATTCAGCGGATACCGGATGCTCCCGGAATTAAAATTCCCCATATTGGATGGAATTCCCTGAAGTTCCCCCAAAAAAGTCGCCTTTTTGAAGGATTACCGGAAGACTCTTATGTTTATTTTGTCCATTCCTACTACTTAAAGGCAGGAGAGGAAGACATTGTGGCTGCAACTACGGAATATGGCGGTACACTGATCCATGCGGCAGTGGAAAAAGAAAATGTATTTGCCTGTCAGTTCCATCCGGAAAAAAGTTCCGATGTGGGCTTGCAGATACTTCGGAATTTTATCAATGTAACGAGAGGATAGGACAGCATGTATACCAAGAGAATTATTCCCTGCTTAGATGTAAAAGATGGACGTGTCGTTAAGTGTGTAAATTTTTTAAATCCCAGAGATGCGGGTGATCCGGCAGAGGTGGCAGCAGCCTATGACCGTGCCGGGGCGGATGAACTGACCTTTCTGGATATAAACGCTTCCGCAGACAGCCGTGCCACGCAGTTAGAGTGGGTCAGACGGGTGGCAGAGAAGGTATTTATTCCTTTTACCGTAGGCGGCGGTGTCCGCTCTGTGGAGGACTTCCGGGCAATTCTGCGGGAAGGAGCAGATAAAGTGGAGGTCAATTCCGCAGCAATTATGAATCCCAGACTGATTGCAGATGCTGCTGACAAGTTCGGAAGCCAGTGCGTGGTGGTTGCCATTGATGCGAAACGTCGTCTCGATGGTGGTTGGAATATTTTTAAAAACGGCGGTCGTGTGGATATGGGTATTGATGCCATCGAATGGGCAGTAAAAGCGGAGCAGCTGGGTGCAGGAGAAATCCTTCTCACCAGCATGGACGGAGACGGCACCAAGGAGGGATATGATATTCCTCTGACAAAAGCGGTGTCTGATGCGGTGAAGATTCCGGTCATTGCTTCCGGTGGAGCCGGAACGCTGGAACATTTTTATGAAGCTTTGACAGAAGGCGGTGCAGAAGCAGCACTGGCGGCATCCCTGTTCCATTACAAGGAACTGGAGATCAAAGAAGTCAAAGAGTATTTACGAGGTCGCGGAGTTTCTGTCAGACTTTGATTTATGGAACAAAGAGTCGCTTGCCGACTCTTTGGGCGCGCGAGCGGTATGCGTAGCATAAACTTCTTCTCCGCGAGCTGCGCATCCTAGCGGAGCATTTTTTGCATAGGAAAGAATTTCCTATGCAAATACAAAGAGGCGCAGGCGTGGCTTGCGCCTTATTTGAATTCATAGGATTCTATTTTAATAGGAGGATTTTAACCATGACGATGATTTCTAATGACTGGCTTCCGGCACTTCAGGAGGAGTTCCGGAAACCTTATTATAAACAGCTTTTTACTTTTGTGAAGCAGGAATATGACACCAGAGTGATCTATCCTCCTGCAGATGATATTTTTAATGCCTTTCATTTTACACCCTTAAGTGAGGTGAAAGTCCTGATATTGGGTCAGGATCCTTACCACAATGAACATCAGGCACATGGGCTGAGCTTTTCGGTTTTACCGGAACAGACGGAAATCCCCCCTTCTTTGCAGAACATTTACCAGGAACTTCACGATGACTTAGGGTGCTATATCCCTAACAACGGATATCTGGAGAAATGGGCCAGACAGGGAGTTCTGATGCTGAACACGGTTCTTACGGTGCGGGCACATCAGGCAAATTCCCATCAGGGAAAAGGCTGGGAGCAGTTTACCGACGCAGTGATTCAAGCAGTGAATGCCCAGGACAGACCTATTGTATACATGCTGTGGGGAAGACCTGCCCAGAGCAAGATTCCCATGTTGACGAATCCCAAGCATTTGATTTTAAAGGCACCTCATCCCAGCCCTTTGTCAGCGTACCGGGGATTTTTCGGGTGTAAACATTTTAGTCAGGCAAATGCTTTCTTGAAGGAGCATGGCATCAGTCCTATCGACTGGCAGATTGAGAACGTGGAACGGTAAGGAGAGGACAATTTGAACGAGGAACAGCAATATCTGGAAGCTGTTGAGAAGAAGCTTTCCGGAAAAATCACAGAATTACACAAAAAGATGCAGGAAGGGGAAAAAGACCTGAAACAACTGCATGATTACTACTGGGATAATTACACGGAATTTGATGAGTACGGCTATGAACGCTATGACAATAACCAGGCACTGGAAAGTAAGGTAAAAGAACGTGCCGGTTATGTCAGGAAATTATTTCGTTATCAAAAAATGCAGGATTCTCCTTATTTTGGAAGAGTTGACTTTTTGTACGATGGAGAAGAGGAGCCGGAGAAATGCTATATCGGTATTGCCAACCTGGCAGATTCCGCAGCAGATATTCCCATGGTCTACGACTGGCGGGCACCGGTATCCAGTCTTTTTTATGATTATGAAAAGGGCCGGGCACAGTATGAGGCACCAGTGGGAACGGTCACGGGAGAAATTACTTGTAAGAAACAGTATAAAATCCGCCATGGACAGTTGATTTACTGTCTGGAGAGCGATTTGAATATTGATGATGATATTTTGAAACAGGAGCTTTCCACCCATGCGGATGCAAGGTTAAAAAGTATTGTCAATACCATCCAGAAGGAGCAGAACACCATTATCAGGGATGCTTCCCATCGGATTTTGGCAGTGCAGGGATGTGCCGGCAGTGGCAAAACTTCTGTGGCACTGCATCGAATCGCCTATCTCCTGTATCATAACCGGAAAAACTTACAGGCATCCCAGATTCTGATTTTGTCACCCAACGGTATTTTTGAAGATTATATTTCCAGAATTCTGCCGGAATTAGGAGAGGAAAATATCAGAGAGCTGTCTTTGGATGTGTATGCCTACAGAAAATTGCGGGACATTGGTGAGGCTGAGGATCGCTACGATGAGATTGAGAAAATTTTATCAGGAGGAATCAGTCTTTTACCACGGACGGCAGAGGCAGATTATAAACAGACCAGAGAATATGTGGCAGAGCTGGATGGCTTTGTGTTTGAACTGGAAAGCGACATTGTGAATTTAAAGGATTTCACCTGGAAGGGAAGAACCACCAGCGAGGAAAAGCTGTCCCAGTATTTTTATGAAAAATTGTGGGAAACGCCACTGTTTAACCGCATGGAAGTAATTGCCGGATTTTTAATCGACGAAGAGGAGACGCTGCGGGGTGCAGACATGGAGGAAGAGGAAAAAGAACAGCTTACCCAGCGGATGAATGGAATGTATGAAACCATGGATTTGCTGACGCTGTACAATCGTTTTCTAAACTCTACAGGACGGGAACTGGTAGAATTGCGGGATGGCATGATCCGGTATGAGGATGTGTATCCTTTGTTGTATTTAAAAACCACTCTCTGGAAACAGGAGAATAACATTCCCGTTAAGCACCTGATTATTGATGAAATGCAGGATTATTCCTATTTGCAGTACCGGGTTCTGGCGAAGATGTTTTCCTGTCCTATGACGATTCTGGGGGATAAGATGCAGACCATGGGGGAGGAACAGGTGGATGTACTTTCCTTCCTCCCGGGGATTTTCGGCAAGGATCTGCATCGGATGGAATTGACGAAAAGCTATCGTTCCACTGTGGAGATTCTGGAACTGGCAGCAGCGGTATCCGGGGAAAAGACGATAAACTGTATTTCCCGTCAGGGAAAGAAGCCTGTGTGGTATGCTGCCCTTGATGAAGAACAGATGTATACAAATCTTGTTCAGGCACTGAATGCCATGGAAGATGTAGAAACAGCAGCAGTTTTATGTCTGGATCAGGAAATGGCAGAGTGTGTGAGTGAAGAATTGAAGGAGCGGATGCCCCAGATGGAGATATCCCTGCTTACCAAGGATACGAAAACCTTCAAACCCGGACTGTGTGTAACCACCTTTTATCTGGCAAAGGGACTGGAATTTGATGCGGTAATGATTCCTTTTCTGGAAAAATATCGGACCGCATTTCACAGACAGGCACTTTATATCAATATTACCCGTGCCCTGCATGTGTGCAATCTTTTTTCCGCAGGGGACAGTAAAGGCAGTCTGGGAGATGAACTGACAGAATACCGTGTGTAGGAAGGAATGGCTTAAAAAGCGATGAACGAAAAAAGACGAAAGTTAGCAAAGTGGCCGGAACGGATTTTTAACAGCCTGTTTGTGTTTCTGGGAGCGAACATCTATGCATTGCGGGCGATGGACTATCACTGGTTTACGTTGATACTATCCTTTATTGTGGGAGTGATTGTAGTGCAAATTATTCCTTCTACAGTGTGCAATCGGTATCAGACGAAAAAACTGCGGCAGACGGGAATGGGAGCGGAACTTCTCATTGCATTTCTTGGTTCCTGTGTCCTTTCCGGGATACTGGCGATTTTGGGATTTACCGGGCATCTGGAAGGGGTGACCAGTGAATGGAAATTCTGGGTCATCAACACCTGTATCGTGGTTCTGGTGGAGGCGGTCTGTTTCTGGAATGGCATGATCCGGATTTTTCTTTATTCCAGTCAGTTGGGAATGAAATGGAGAGGAATTGGCATTGCTTGTGGGATGATTCCTCTGGTGCATTTATATGTTCTGGGCAGAATGATTCTGATCACGGCAAGAGAAGCAGCCTTTGAAAATGATAGACTGCTGTTGGATGAAAGCCGGGCAGAGGAACAGATTTGTGCCACAAAGTATCCGATCCTGTTGGTGCATGGAGTATTTTTCAGGGATTCACGGTATTTGAATTACTGGGGGAGAATTCCCCAGGCGCTGGAAAAAAACGGAGCAAAGATTTATTATGGAAATCATCAATCTGCATTATCTGTGGCGGATTCGGCAGAAGAACTGAAGCAGCGGATGGAGGAAATCCGAAAGGAGACAGGAGCAGAGAAGTTAAATATTATTGCCCATTCCAAAGGGGGGCTGGACTGCCGTTATGCGATTTCCTGCCTGGGGGCAGGGGACTATGCCGCCAGTCTGACTACCATCAATACGCCTCATCGCGGTTGTGAATTTGCCCAGTATCTGTTGGAAAAAGCACCGCAGAAACTGAAAGATACAGTGAGCAGTACCTACAATGCCACCATGAAAAAACTGGGAGATGCAAACCCGGATTTTCTGAAAGCAGTGGAAGATCTGACGGCAGAAAATTGCAGGGCGTTAAATGAAAAGGCACCGGATCAGCCGGGAGTCTTTTATCAAAGTACCGGCTCTAAACTGAAGAAACCCACGGGAGGCAGATTTCCTTTAAACCTTACCAACCGGTTTGTGAAAATGTTTGATGGAAACAATGACGGTTTGGTGGGAGAGAAATCCTTTGCGTGGGGAAGTCACTATGAATTTTTGACAGCAAAGGGAAAACGGGGAATTTCCCATGGAGATATGATCGATTTAAACAGAGAAAATTTCCGGGGATTTGATGTGCGGGAATTTTATGTGCAGCTGGTGGCTGGGCTAAAAGAACAGGGGCTCTGAACCGAAAGTCGTTTTTTGCGTATCATATAGTAAGTACGGATTCATGAGCACACGGAGTACGCAAAAATGAAAACATTGTCTTTAGGAGATAGAGGAACCTGGGTGTTTTATTTGCAGCTGGCGTTGAGACGTGCGGGACAGGAGGTGTCTCTGGATGGAAAATTCGGGGAGGAGACCTGTCTGGCATTGAGGAGTTTTTTGGAGCAATCCCAGGGGGAATGCAGGGTAGATATTTCTGTTTGGGAAAAATTGATTCCTTATTTAAAGGGCTATACAGAATACACAGTGAAACCGGGAGATACCTTCTGGAGAATCGGAGATCGGTTTGGAACCTCAGCAGTGAGCCTGCAGATTGCAAATCCCAATCTTCGGGGGCGGTTTCTTCCTGTGGGGGAAGTGGTAAAGGTGCCTTATGACTTTCCACTGGTTCCCACCCAGGTTCCCTATTCTTCTCAACTGGCAGAGTGGCTTGTGGAGGGACTTCATGCGAGATATCCTTTTATCCGCTATGAACAGGCGGGGCAGAGTGTATTGGGAAGGCCTCTGTGGGTGATCCGGATGGGACAGGGGCGAAAGCAGGTCTTTTATAATGCCAGTTTTCATGCCAATGAATGGATCAATACTCCGCTGCTGTTTCGTTTCCTGGAAGAATACGGAGAAAGTCTGGTCAGTGGGAAAAGTCTGTACGGACATAGTGCCCGGCTTCTCTTTGCAGAGTATGAATTATTTTGTATGCCTTTAGTTAATCCGGATGGAGTGGATCTGGTGAATGGAACTTTGGACAGCGGGGAAGCTTTTCAGGCAGCAGAGGAAATTGCAGCGGACTATCCGGAGATTCCCTTTCCCAATGGATGGAAGGCGAATATAGAAGGAATCGATTTGAATTTACAGTTCCCTGCAGGATGGGAGAATGCAAAAGAAATTAAATTTGCTGCAGGATTTACAACGCCTGCTCCCAGGGATTATGTGGGAGCCGTTCCGCTTGAGGCGCCGGAAAGCAGGGCTGTCTATGACTATACCAGGGAACATAATTTTCGCCTGATTCTGGCTTATCATACCCAGGGGGAAGTGATCTATTGGAAATATCTGGATTATGAACCCTACCGTTCCAGGGAAATTGCCCGATATTTCGGAGAGGTGAGCGGTTATGCAGTGGAGGAGACTCCATCGCAATCGGGCTATGCCGGATATAAGGACTGGTTTATTCAAAATTATGACAGACCGGGATATACAATAGAAACGGGAACTGGTGTGAGCCCTTTGCCCCTTAACCAGTTCCCGCCAATATATCAGGATAATATTCAGATTCTCATCGGAGGAATGACACAGATTTAAACTTCCTGGAAAGCATGCGCGGAGACATATTTTTTGATTGCCTCGAAACTCTCCTTGCTGATGACATGCTCAATTTTGCAGGCATCCTCTACAGCAATGTCAGCAGGAACACCTAATTTCTCCAGACAGGAGGAGATAAACTCGTGACGTTCGTAAATCATTTCAGCAATTTCGCGGCCTGTCTCCGTGAGATAGATAAAACCGGCATCTGTCACGGTGATATGATTTTTTTCACGAAGGTTCTTCATGGCAATGCTGACACTGGATTTTTTAAATCCAAGTTCTGTTGCAATATCCACCGAACGTACTACGGGAAGTTTTTTGCTCAATATTAAAATAGTTTCCAAATAATTTTCGGCAGATTCATTGACAGCCATGTAAGAGACCTCCAATACGATAGTTACTGTTCACTCAGCAGTAAAACACATGCTGTTTTGTTGAGAAAGTGATTCAATTATAAAATGAGTATAGCACAAAAGTTCAGGGTTTTCAAATATTGACAGAAAAACTATGCTTGTGTATATTTTATTTGAATATTGAACCAATAGACAAAGAAAAGAGGAGCTTTATGAAGAAACAGCCATTCGTAACCAAAGAGCAGGTAGAAAAAATTGCAGCGAAGTACCCCACACCTTTTTATCTTTATGACGAAAAAGGAATTCGGGAAAACGCCCAGGCAGTAAAAGAAGCTTTTGCATGGAATCCCGGATTTAAAGAATATTTTGCGGTGAAGGCCACACCCAATCCCTTCCTGATAGATATCTTAAGAGAATATGGAAGCGGATGTGACTGTTCTTCCATGACAGAGTTAATGTTGAGCAAGGCCATGGGCTGTGCAGGCAGTGACATTATGTTTTCCTCCAATGATACTCCGGCAGAGGAATATGCTTATGCAAAAGAAATCGGAGCCATTGTCAACCTGGATGATTTTACCCATATTGATTTTGTAGATCAGATCTGGAATGGAGATTTTCCGGAGACCATGAGCTGCCGTTACAATCCCGGCGGTGTGTACGAGGTGTGCAATGGAATTATGGACAACCCCGGCGATGCAAAGTATGGTTTTACCAGGGATCAGTTATTTGAAGGATTTCGCATTCTGAAGCAGAAAGGGGTAAAACATTTTGGAATCCATGCCTTTCTGGCAAGCAACACCGTTACCAATGAATATTATCCCATGCTGGCAGGCGATCTATTTAAACTGGCAGTGGAATTAAAAGAGACTCTGGGAGTGGATATCCGTTTCATCAATCTCTCCGGTGGTGTTGGTGTGGCTTATAAACCGGATCAGACACCCAACGATATCCGTGTGATCGGTGCGGGAGTACACAAGGTTTATGATGAAATTTTAAAGCCCGCCGGAATGGGAGATGTGGCAATTTATACAGAGATGGGGCGTTTCATGATGGCTCCTTACGGTGCGGTTGTCACCAAGGCGATCCATGAGAAACATACGTACAAGGAGTATATCGGTGTGGATGCCTGTGCGGTAAATCTGATGCGTCCTGCTATTTACGGTGCATATCATCATATTACGGTTCTTGGAAAAGAAAACGAACCCTGTGACCATATGTACGATGTGACTGGTTCTCTCTGTGAGAACTGCGATAAATTTGCAGTGGACAGAATGCTGCCGAAGATTGATATGGGGGACTATCTGTTTATTCATGATGCAGGAGCTCACGGATATTCCATGGGATATAATTATAACGGCAAATTAAAGTGTGCAGAGCTTCTGTTACAGGAAGACGGAGAAGTGAAGCTGATCCGTCGCGCCGAAACACCGAAGGATTATTTTGCAACACTGGATGGATTTGAAATTTATAAAAAGATGGGATTTTAAGTAAGAAATGAGTAGACAGCAGACAAGGGAAACGGATTTAGGAAATGATAAAATTGGAGGACTGCTGTTTAAACTGGCATTGCCGGCGATTATGGCACAGGTGATCAATCTGTTGTACAATCTGGTGGATCGCATGTACATCGGACATATCAATGAGGTGGGTCCGGCAGCCCTCACCGGCGTTGGGGTGACCATGCCGGTGATCATGGCAATTTCTGCTTTTGCAGCACTGGTAAGCATGGGAGGTGCACCCCGTGCTTCCATTATGATGGGAAAAGGTGACAGAGAGGAAGCACAGCGGATTCTTGGAAACTGTGCTTCCATGTTGATCATTACAGCCATTGTGCTGACACTGGCTGTGCAGCTGTTTGGACGGGAAATTCTGTTACTGTTTGGGGCAAGTGACAATACGATCACTTATGCCTGGGCTTATGTGCAGATTTACTCGTTGGGAACAATCTTTGTTCAGCTGGCACTGGGGCTTAATGCCTTTATCAATGCCCAGGGATATGCCCCAATCGGTATGGCGACTGTTGCAATCGGAGCTGTGTGCAACATCATCCTAGATCCTGTATTTATCTTTGGATTCCATATGGGAGTACAGGGAGCCGCATTGGCAACCATTTTATCCCAGGCGATATCCTGCATCTGGATTTTGCATTTCCTTACCGGAAGAAAACCATCTTTGCAGCTGCAGACCAGATATATGAAATTAAAAGCGGCCACAATCCTGCCTTGTATTGGACTGGGATTTGCTCCCTTTGTGATGCAGTTTACGGAGAGCATCTTAAATATTTGTTTTAACACCAGTCTGTTAAAATATGGTGGTGATATTGCGGTGGGAGCCATGACGATTCTGGGAAGCGTGATGCAGTTTTCCATGCTGCCGATTCAAGGACTGACACAGGGGGCACAACCGATTATCGGTTTTAACTATGGAGCCGGAAAAATGAAGCGTGTGAAGGACTGTTTTAAACTGACACTGGTCAGCTGTGTTTTGTTTACTACGATCATTTGGTCTATCAGTATGTTCGCACCACAGTTATTTATAGGAATTTTTACCGCAGATGCCCAGCTAATGGATTTCAGTAAATGGGCCATGCGGATTTATATGGCCATGAGTCTGATCTTTGGTATTCAGATTGCCTGTCAGCAGACTTTTATTGCTTTGGGCAATGCCAAGACATCTGCCTTTCTTGCTATGCTGCGAAAGGTAATTCTGTTGATTCCGCTGATTTACATTTTACCGTGTATATTCGCTGACAAAGTAATGGCAGTTTTCCTGGCGGAGCCAGTGGCAGATTTGATTGCAGTCAGCACAACGGCAACCTTATTCTACAGGCAGTATCGAAAACTGGAGCAAAAGTAAAAAAAACAGGTAAACAATTTGTTTACCTGTTTTTTTAATGCCGGTGGTGGGACTTGAACCCACACGATGTTGCCATCAACAGATTTTGAGTCTGCCTCGTCTGCCATTCCGACACGCCGGCGTTTAGTTTGCTAACAGAACCTAGTATATAATAACTTTTAAGTTCTGTCCAGCAAAATTTTTGGTAATTTGCGTATAAAATTTCTACTTGAAATTTTTATATGGTGGGATTAAAATACATAGTAACTGAATATTGAGCCAAAACCAATGATGTGGAGATAACAGTTAATGTGCACGCACAGAGAATCCGGGTAGGTGAGAGCCGGGTGGAACGCAGTTTGCTAAATGGACCACGGAGGGCGCAGAGGAAAGATGTAATGCTCCAGTATGCTGCGACGTCAGGCACACGTTAGTTGTCCGGGATATGTTAGTATCTTAAAAGAGCACGATCAGATCGTGAAGCAAGGTGGCACCGCGGGTAATAGATTTCACTCGTCCTTGACAAAACTTTATTTTGTCAGGGGCGTTTTTTCATATAGAGAATAGTAGCCCCTGATTCGGAAAACAAGGAGGAAAATCCTCTGTTCGTCAGAGAACTCACATTTTCCTTCGGAAAACAAGGAGGATTGCTATGATCAAAGAAGCTATTATGAAACTCAGCCAGAAACAGGACATCGGTTACGAGATGGCAAAGGCAGTCATGGATGAAATCATGAGCGGGGAAGCAAGCGATGTACAGAAAAGCGCCTATCTGACCGCACTTGCCATGAAGGGGGAGACCATTGAGGAAATCACAGGATCAGCGGAAGAAATGCGTAATCATTGCACACGACTGCTGCATGAAATGGATGTACTGGAAATCGTGGGAACCGGTGGAGACGGAGCAAATTCCTTTAATATATCCACCACAGCCTCTATTGTGATTGCTGCAGGCGGAGTACCGGTGGCGAAACACGGAAACCGTGCCGCAAGTTCTAAATCCGGAGCAGCTGATTGTCTGGAAGCACTAGGCGTGAACATAGATCTGGCACCGGCGCAGAGCACAGAACTTTTGTACAAAATCGGAATCTGTTTCCTGTTTGCCCAGAAATATCACACGGCAATGCGTTTTGTGGGACCGGTTCGGAAAGAACTTGGTATCCGTACAATTTTTAATATTCTGGGGCCCCTGGCAAATCCGGCAGGAGCAACCATGCAGGTAATGGGAGTCTATGATGCAGAGCTGGTAGAACCGCTGGCGAGAGTTCTGGCAAATCTGGGAGTTAAGAGTGCCATGGTGGTATATGGCATGGACAAACTGGACGAGATCTCCATGAGCGCAGATACGAAAGTATGCGAAGTGCACAATGGAACTTACACGAATTACATGATCAAACCGGAAGATTTCGGATTTACCAGATGTACGAAAGAGGAACTGGTAGGAGGAACCCCTGCGGAAAATGCGGCGATCACTTTAGCAATCTTAAAAGGTGAAGATCGTGGCCCGAAACGTCAGGCAGTGGTAATGAATGCGGGAGCTGGTCTGTATGTAGCAGAGAAGGCATCTTCCCTGGAGGAAGGTGTCCGCATGGCAGAGGCGCTGATTGACAGTGGAAAGGCATATGCGAAATTAAAGGAATTTATTCAATATTCAAATCAATTATAAAAAGAGAAAAAAGCGATGACTTTAAAAGACTTACCGATTGGAAAAACAGCAACAGTAACCGTAGTGGGAGGCGAAGGAGAACTGCGCCAGCACTTTCTGGATATGGGCATTATCCCATGGGGAACGGTGACCATGGTGAAATATGCACCCATGGGTGACCCGGTGGAAGTGCGGGTACATAGCTATGAGTTGACTCTTCGTCTGGCGGATGCGGAAAAAATTGAAATTCAGAATATCCGGGACCCTGAAAAGGAGGAGGCAGTACCCAGGAAAAGTGCAAAACAGACGGAACATCTGGGCTTGGGAGAAGGTGGTATTTATCATGATAAAGAGCATGAAAATCCCCTGCCGGACAGTGAACTGCTTACCTTTGCCCTGGCAGGAAACCAGAACTGTGGGAAGACCACGCTGTTCAATCAGCTGACAGGTTCCAATCAGCACGTGGGTAATTTCCCGGGAGTGACGGTAGATCGCAAGGACGGAGCAATTCGTGGTTACAAAAATACATTGGTAACAGACCTGCCTGGTATTTACTCCATGTCCCCCTATTCCAGCGAAGAGGTGGTGACCAGACAGTTTGTGTTAGATCAGCATCCCAAGGGAATCATTGATATTGTAGATGCTACCAACATTGAAAGAAATCTTTATCTGACCATGCAGCTAATGGAACTGGACATTCCCATGGTACTGGCATTAAATATGATGGATGAAGTACGTGGAAATGGTGGTTCCATTCGTATCAATGAGATGGAAAATATGCTGGGAATTCCGGTAGTGCCAATTTCAGCCGCAAAAAATGAAGGAATTGATGAGTTGGTGGATCATGCGATTCACGTGGCGAAGTACCAGGAGCCTCCTGCAAGACAGGATTTTTGTGATGCAGAGGATCACGGAGGAGCGGTTCACCGGTGTCTGCACAGTATTATGCATTTAATTGAAGATCATGCGCAAAAGGCGGAAATTCCCATCCGTTTTGCGGCAGCAAAGCTGGCAGAGGGGGACACCATGATTCTGGATCGCCTGAATCTGGACGATAATGAGAAGGAAGCCCTGGAACATATCATCTGTCAGATGGAAAAAGAGCGGGGGATGGATCGGGCAGCTGCCATTGCGGATATGCGATACCAATTTATCACAAAGGTCTGCAGGGAGACTGTGGTGAAACCAAGGGAAAGCAAAGAACATATCCGCAGTGAAAAAATTGACCGGATCCTTACGGGAAAGTATACGGCAATTCCCTCCTTTGTTGTGATTATGGCATTGGTATTTTTCCTGACCTTCAATGTAATCGGTGCCTTCTTATCTAATCTTTTGGAAAAAGGAATTGAAGCATTTACGGGACTGGTGGATCAGATGTTATCCACGGCTCATGTCAATGGAGTACTGCATTCCCTGATTATCGATGGTATTTTTAATGGTGTAGGCAGTGTACTCAGCTTTCTGCCCATCATTGTGACCCTGTTTTTCTTCCTGTCCCTATTGGAGGACAGTGGTTACATGGCGCGTATTGCTTTTGTGATGGATAAATTGCTGCGGCGCATCGGTTTGTCAGGACGAAGTATTGTGCCCATGTTGATCGGTTTTGGATGCAGTGTGCCGGGTGTTATGGCCAGCAGAACGCTTCCGTCAGAGAGGGATCGTAAGATGACCATTATGCTGACTCCCTATATGAGCTGTTCTGCGAAACTTCCGATCTATGCATTTTTTACAGCAGCATTTTTCCCGGAGCATCGGGCGTTGGTGATGGTAGGACTGTATTTTACCGGAATTCTGGTAGGTATTTTAGTGGCATGTCTGATGCGGGGAACTCTGTTTAAAGGAGAGGCAGTACCCTTTGTCATGGAACTGCCCAATTACCGTCTCCCCGGGGTCAAAAATGTAGGTCAGCTTCTCTGGGAGAAAGCCAAGGATTTCTTACAAAAAGCATTTACTATTATTTTTGTGGCAACCATTGTAATCTGGTTTTTACAGACTTTTGATACCCATTTAAACATTGTGACGGATTCCCAAAACAGTATTTTAGCAGTAATTTCCAGTTTCATAGCACCTGTTTTCAAACCTCTCGGATTTGGAGACTGGCGGATTTCCACCGCATTGATTACTGGATTTATGGCAAAGGAAAGCGTGGTCAGCACATTGACAATACTGTTTGGAAGTACGCAGGCACTTCAAACCGTACTGACTCCGCTGACTGCTCTTGCATTGTTGGTATTCTGCCTGCTGTATACACCCTGCGTGGCAGCAATCGCTTCTGTAAAGAGAGAACTGGGAGCAAAGTGGGCCTTTGGAGTTGTGGTCAATCAATGTGTTATTGCATGGATTATGGCATTGCTGGTACATTTGGTTGGCAGCTTGTTTATCTAGAAATTTCATATTAGAATCAAAATAGAAGAAAAGGAAGGATTTAGGGTTAAAATGAGCAAAATTATCTTGACGGGTGACCGTCCCACAGGAAGATTACATGTAGGACATTATGTAGGATCTTTAAAACGTCGTGTGGAATTACAGAATTCCGGTGAATATGACAAGGTTTTTATTATGATTGCAGATGCACAGGCACTGACAGATAATATTGAAAATCCGGAAAAGGTGCGTCAGAATATTCTGGAGGTAGCCCTGGACTATCTGTCCGTAGGTCTTGATCCCATCAAAACTACATTGTTTATCCAGTCTCAGATTCCGGAACTGACGGAGTTGACTTTTTATTATATGGATCTGGTAACGGTAGCGCGGTTACAGCGTAATCCTACTGTAAAAAATGAGATTATCCTGAGAAACTTCGAAGCGAGTATCCCTGTGGGATTCTTTACTTACCCGATCAGCCAGGCAGCGGATATTACTGCTTTTAAAGCTACCACAGTACCGGTAGGGGAAGATCAGCTTCCCATGATTGAGCAGACTCGTGAAATTGTGCGGAAATTTAATTCTGTCTACGAGGAAGTGCTGGTAGAGCCGGATGCGTTGCTTCCTGACAATAAAGCATGCTTGAGATTGCCTGGTACAGACGGAAAGGCAAAAATGAGCAAATCTCTTGGAAACTGTATTTATCTTGCAGATAGTGCAGATGATGTGAAGAAAAAGATTATGAGTATGTATACAGACCCGGAGCATTTACAGGTCAGTGATCCCGGACATCTGGAAGGAAATACCGTATTTACTTATCTGGATGCTTTCTGCAGACCAGAGCATTTTGAAAGATATCTGCCGGAGTACGCAAATCTGGATGAGTTGAAGGACCATTACCAGAGAGGCGGTCTGGGAGATGTGAAAGTGAAAAAATTCTTGAATAACATTGTCCAGGAAGAGTTAGAGCCCATCAGACAGAGACGGAAAGAATATGAAAAAGATATTCCTGAGGTTTATCAGATCCTGAAAAGAGGAAGTGAGGCAGCCAGAGAAGTTGCAGCACAGACTTTAAGTGAAGTGAAGAGTGCGATGAAGATCAATTATTTCGAGGATAGTGAACTGATTCGCATTCAAAGTGAGAAGTACGGACAGTAAAATATAAATCCTGGAGAAATCTGCGCCACCGGGCGCAATGAAAGAAAACGGAGGCACTTTTTGCCTCCGTTTTCTGATGAATAAAAGTGAAACATAAATTTTTTTGCTTTATAAGGAGAAAAAGAGCATTGACGGAAAACTGAAAGAAAACTTGCAAAAACGAGGGGAACAAAATTATTTTACAGGGCTTGCAGAAACAAAATGCAAGATAGATGCAAGCGTAAAATAAAATTGACTAAGAGAGTCAAAAAATAAAATTAAATGAAGATATAATATTTAAAAACACTATTTGTGATGTTTTTTCGTGCCTGTCCGGATGCATATAGATGGGAACCTTATGTAGAAAATAGAATAAAAATATGCTATGATAAATTCTGTTTGGAATAACAGGGGAAGGAGGAAATCCATGGCTGTATATTGCATGAGTGACATTCACGGACATCTGAAACAATTACAGGAATGTTTGTCCATGGTACAGTTTCGACCGGGAGAGGATGAATTGTATCTGTTGGGCGATTATATTGACTGGGGACCGGACAGTATGGATGTCCTCCAGTTTGTTATGTTCCTGCAGAAAAATTATCCACGCCATATCCATTGCCTGATGGGAAATCATGAAGATCTTATGTTGCAGACCCTGGTGAATTTCCGGATGGATATTGCTGATGTGTGGTTGAATGGAAATCGTGGAGATCATACCCTTGCCCAGTATCAGATGTTGTCGGAGCAGGAAAAACTCCGCGTTCTTACTTTTTTGAAAAATCTATCCTATGGGGCAGAGGTAGAATGCGAAGGGAAACGATATCTTCTGGCGCATGCCTATCCGTATTTCCCGGATCCCGGGAAGGATCAGCGTTTAATTCATCATATGGCTCTTTGGAAACGCTTGCAGTATGATGATAATCCCTTTGAAAAAATGTTGGAAATTTATCCGGAAAGAAAGGGAGAACACTTTGATAAATTCATTTTTGGACATACATTGACCAGTGGCTTTTTTGAGGAGCAGCTGGTAAAAGAGAAACTCCATGGGAAACGCCCGGAAATCGCGGAGACGGACTATGCGGCTTACCGTGCCGCATTGGGAACCAATGTGGTTTTTGCCAACGAATATATGATCAACATAGATTGCGGTGGTAAGTGTATCGGATTGTGGAATGATACCAACAGGAAGCTGAGAATGGAAGCAGAGTATGCCAGACTGGCGATCCTGCGGCTGAATGACAGGGCCGTTTTTTACAGTGAGCCGGAACGCCCTGCTGAATTGCAAAAGGAATGTCAGATATGATATACTGAATCGGTGAAAGGATGGGCGTTTGATGGATTGCAAACAGGTCACAAGGTTTATTCCTGCGTTTATCGAAGAAGACATGGCAGTACGGGATCTGGAACCCTTTCTGGTGCATATTGATCAGTGCCCGGAATGCCGGGAGGAACTGACGATACAGATTCTGGTAGCTGAGGGATTAACGCGCCTGGAAAGCGGCGATGACTTTGATATTAAACAGGAAATGGAAAGGAAAGTACAGCGGGCAAAGAGGAAGATTAAATGGCATAAAGATATGGAATTTCTGGCATTTGCCATTGGTTTCGTTGTGTTGTGCATTGTTATTCTGCTGCTGATCTGGCTGGTATTATAAATGAGTGAAAAAATAGTTTTAATTGATGGGCATAGTATTTTAAATCGTGCATTTTACGGTGTCCCGGATCTGACCAATGCGGAAGGAATGCATACAGGGGCTGTATATGGATTCCTGAATATTTTGTTCAGCATCCTGGATCAGGAACAACCGGATTATCTGGCGGTGGCTTTTGATGTGCATCAACCTACTTTCCGCCATGAGATGTATGCAGCCTATAAGGGAACCAGAAAACCGATGCCGCCGGAACTGCGGGAGCAGGTTCCGCTTATGAAGGAGGTGCTCCGGGCCATGCATATTCAGACTGTGGAGCAGCCTGGATTGGAGGCAGATGATATTTTAGGTACACTTGCCCGCAGGGCAGAGAAGGACGGTATGGAAGTATCGCTGGTCTCCGGAGACAGAGATCTGTTACAGATTGCGACGAACCGGGTGAAGATCCGGATTCCCAAGACAAAGGGCGGTCGTACCCAGATAGAAGACTATTATGCGGCAGATGTAGAAGCTGCTTATCAGGTGAATCCTACGCAGTTTATTGAGTTGAAAGCCCTGATGGGCGATACGGCCGATAATATTCCAGGGGTGCCGAAGGTAGGAGAAAAAACGGCAAAGGATCTTATGGTGACCTATGGTTCCATAGAAAACATTTATGCTCATTTGGAAGAAATCAGTAAAAAAAGTATCCGGGAATCTTTGCGGGAAAATCGGGAACTGGCAGATTTAAGCAAAACCTTAGCCACTATTAAGACGGATGCGGATTTTGAATTTACTTTTGAAAATGCCCGGGTTGGTTCCTTTTTCCAGGAGGATTCCTATCCGATCTTTAAAAAGCTGGGATTTAAAAATTTTCTGACCCGTTTTGACAGTCAGGTCAAAGAGGAAAAAGCCGACCGGACTCTTCGTGTGATTGAAGATCTGAATGAGGCAGAAGCTTATTTTTCTGCCTTACAGCAGAGTAAGGGAAATGGATTGATAACAGCTGCTATTGTTCCAATAATGGAGGCAGAAAAGATGGCTTCCGGAGCCGCCTCCCGGACCTGGAACTTTTATGGAATAGCAGTGGCAGGAGAAGGAACAGAGGCCGTTTTTCTCCCGGCACAGGGATTCCTTACATGGGAATATCTGGCACAGAAGGTGTCACAGCTGGAACATACCGGCAGATTAGGCGTATGTGAGGCGAAGAAACTTTACCGTTTCTTACGGGATAGAGACAGCAGGCATGCCAAAGCCTTTGATGTGCAGATAGCGGCATATTTGTGTAATCCCCTGAAAAATGATTATACCATGGAAGATATCACCGCCGAGTATCTGGGGAAAACGCTTCCGGATCTGTCGGATTCTGGGAAGAAGAGTCTGGCAGAATGTATGCAGGAAGAAGAGTCTGCGGCATATCTTCAGGAGTATTACGGCAGATATGTGACGGCACTTTACGAAAGTACGGTATTGTTGCAGGAAAAATTACAAAACCAGGACATGCTGGAACTATTTGAAACCATGGAGATGCCATTATCCTATGTTTTGTTTGATATGGAGCGGGAAGGTGTAGAGGTATGCCCGGAACAGTTGCAAAACTATGGGCAGGCATTGGTATCCAGAATTGAGGAATTGGAGCAGGCCATCTGGAAACAGGCAGGGGAGGAGTTTAATATTCATTCTCCCAAGCAGCTGGGAGAGATCTTGTTTGAAAAGATGAAATTGCCCGGGGCAAAGAAGACAAAGAGTGGTTATTCAACGGCAGCAGATATTCTGGATAAGCTGGCAGAGGATTACCCCATTGTGCAGGACATCCTGGAGTATCGCGGTCTGACTAAATTAAAAAGCACCTATGCGGATGGGTTGATGAACTTTGTGGGAGAAGACAAACGAATCCATACAAACTTTAACCAGACGATCACTGCGACGGGGCGGATCAGTTCCACGGAGCCAAACCTGCAGAATATTCCCATGCGTACCGAACTGGGAAGGAAAATCCGTGAGGTCTTTGTGGCGAAAGATGGCTGTGTCTTTATGGATGCGGACTATTCCCAGATTGAACTTCGGATTCTTGCCCATATGTCAAAGGATCAGAAGTTGATTGAAGCCTATGAGAGCCACGAGGATATCCATGCCATTACTGCATCCCAGGTGTTCGGTGTACCTTTTAATGAAGTAACTCCTTTACAAAGACGTAACGCTAAGGCAGTAAACTTCGGAATCGTATACGGAATCAGTGCCTTCGGATTAAGCCGGGATCTTTCCATCAGTAAAAAGGAAGCGGCACAGTATATAGATCAGTATTTTGCGACTTATCCGGGAGTAAAAACTTATTTGGACGCCTGCGTGGAACTCGCCAAAAAAGAAGGTTTTTCCGAAACCCTTTACAAGCGTCGCAGACCCATTCCGGAACTGGCATCCAGCAATTTTATGACCAGATCCTTCGGTGAAAGAGTGGCAATGAACGCCCCCATTCAGGGAACCGCTGCGGATATTATTAAGATTGCAATGATCAAGGTCTATGAAGGTCTGAATGAGGCAGGACTGAAAACCAGATTGATTTTGCAGATCCACGATGAACTTCTTCTGGAGGTGCCGGAGGAAGAAGTGGAACAGGCAAGACAGATTTTGCAGACGGCTATGGAATCGGCAGCAGATCTGGCAGTGAAACTGGAGATTGATTTACACACGGGAAAGAACTGGTACGACGCAAAATGAGAACGATAGGAATTACGGGGGGAGTAGGTGCCGGAAAATCGGAGCTTCTCGCCTACATTGAGAAAAATTATAACAGTCGGATCCTTCTGGCAGATACCGTGGGACATCTGGTAAAAGAACCGGGACAGCCCTGTTATGAAAAACTGGTGGCTTTGCTGGGAAAAGAAATTCTTTCCCTGGATGGACAGATTGACCGGAAAGCCATGGCAGAGAGAATTTTTGCAGATCCGGAACTCTTGGAACAGGTAAACGGAATGATCCATCCGGCAGTGGAGACTTATATTCTGGAACAGATTCACCTGGAACAGGTACGTGGAACACTGGATTTTTTCTTTATCGAGGCGGCACTCTTAATCGAATGCGGCTATGAGGATAAGGTGGATGAACTATGGTATATCTACGCGGACAGAGAGGTACGTGCCCGGCGTCTGAAAGCGGCGAGAGGATACTCCGATGAAAAGATTCAGGAGATTATGGACAGCCAGTTGTCAGAAGAGGAGTTTCGCAGGCATTGCCAGGTAGTGATTGATAACAGCGGTTCGCTGCAGGATGCATACCGTCAGATTGATGAGATACTGAAAGGGAACGTGTGAAATGGAAGCAAAAAAATACCCGGGAAGTCTGGTATTTGGACTGGATATCGGAACAAGGAGCATCGTGGGAACGGTTGGTTACATGACCGGTGAACGATTTCATGTGGTGGATCAGGAAATACGGGAGCATGAGACCAGGGCCATGCTGGATGGACAGATTCATGATATCCGTAAGGTGGGCAATACGATTCTTGCCGTAAAAGAAGGGCTGGAAGAGCGATTGGGCAGGCCTTTAAAGGATGTATGCATTGCAGCTGCAGGACGTGTGCTTCGCACGGTGACGGTTCATGCAGAACAGAATTTTGAGAAGGAAAAGGAAGTGAGCGAGGAGGATATTTATGCGCTGACTTCCCTGGGAGTGGAGAACGCCTATAAGGATTTTAACAGTTCCATGGATAACGGAGATGGAACTATTAAATTTTATTGTGTGGGATATTCGGTAATCCGGTATTTTTTAAATGGCTATCCCATGGGAAATCTGGAGGGACACAAAGCCAGAGAAATCGGATGTGACCTCATTGCCACATTTTTACCGGATGATGTGGTGGATGGACTGTACAAGGCGGTAGAGTTTGCCGGACTGGAAGTAGCCAATCTGACCTTGGAGCCTATTGCAGCAATTCAGGTGGCAATCCCGGAGATGTACCGGATGTTAAATATTGCCCTGGTGGATGTGGGAGCCGGTACCTCTGATATTTCCATCACGAGGGATGGCAGTATCATTGCCTATGGAATGATTCCTGTGGCCGGAGACGCCCTGACAGAGATTATTGCCCAGAATTGTCTGGTAGATTTTAATACAGCAGAACGCATTAAACGTCAGGCCGGGGAAATGGAGCAGGTAGAGTATCAGGATATTATGGGGCTGCCGCAGGTGATTACCAGACAACAGGTGGCAGAACTGGTCAAACCGGTGGTGGATCGGATGACAGGAGAGGTAGCAGACAAAATCCGGGAACTCAACGGAGATAAATCCGTCAGTGCTGTGTTTGTAGTAGGTGGCGGTGGGGTGATTGCGGGATATACCCAGAGTCTTGCACAACAGCTGGGCATTCAGAAGGAGCGTGTGGCAGTACGGGGACAGGAAGTAATGCAGCAGATTGAGTTCCTGAAGGAAGATGCCAGAAAAGATTCTCTGATGGTAACCCCCATCGGCATCTGCTTAAGTTTTTATGAGCAGAGCAATAGCTTTATCTTTGTGTATTTTAATAAACAGCGGATTAAAATTTATGATAATAATCATCTGGCAGTTGTGGATGCTGCCGTTCAGGCGGAATTCCCCAATGACGGACTGTTTCCCAAACGGGGAAAAGAACTGAATTTTACCGTAAACGGACAGTCCAGGATCCAGCGGGGAGAGCCGGGTGAAGCAGCAATGATTTTCGTGAACGGCTATGAAGCAGATATTCACACCGGCATTCATGCCAATGATGTGATTGAGGTGAGAGAGTCTACAGCAGGGGAAGCGGCAAGCCTGGAGATTGACCAGCTGCCGGAGTATCAGTCAACCCTGCGGGTGAAGATCAATGATACCATGGTAGAACTGCCAAGATTTGTGCAGGTAAATGGATCTCTTCAGTCCGGTTACTACAAGATACAGGATGGAGATGACATCGAGATTCTCAATTATTATACAGTGGAGCAGATTGCTGCATTTGTGGATTTCGACATGAAAGAATCTATGCAGTGTTATGTAAATAACAGACTGGCGGATGGACAGACTCAGGTATATGAAAACTTCACTGTGGAATGGAAAAAGGAGAGCATCCTGGAGGAAACAGTGATCAATGCTGACAATGAGGAAGAAATACAAACTGATACGGAGCCAGCCTCCGCAAAGGAAGAAGCAGCTCCGCTGCCGGAAATGGCTGTCCGGTCAGAAATGGAGACACAGACAATCACGGTGTTTGCAAATGGAGTGCCGGCTGTGTTATCGGGTAAAAAATCCTATGTCTTTGTGGATATCTTTGATGTGATCGATTTTGATCTGTCAAAGCCACAAGGGACGGGTATTGTGACCAAGCTTAATGACAGGGATGCACAATACATGGAAGAACTGCACCAGGGAGATAAAATAGAGATATATTGGAGAATGGCGTAATGCGTTTATGCAGCATAGCAAGCGGCAGCAGCGGTAACTGCATCTATGTGGGATCGGATACCACCCACCTTTTATTTGATGCAGGAATCAGCGGCAAACGGACGGAAAACGGACTGAAGGAACTGGATTTAAGTCCACGGGATCTGGATGGAATTTTTATTACCCATGAGCATGCGGATCATATTGCAGGATTGGGAGTCCTTTCCCGAAAATATGGAATACCTGTTTATGCTACCGCTAAGACAATTGAAGCAATCAAACAGATGAAAAATCTTGGCAATCTTGACGATTCACTATTCCATTCCGTGAAAGCGGATGAGAAGGTAATTGTGAAAGATATGACCGTCAATCCCATGCATATCTCCCATGATGCGGCGGATCCGGTGGCATACCGGATCAGTCACGATCGGAAAAAGGTTGCCATTGTGACGGATTTAGGGAAATACGATGATTATACCGTGGAATCCCTAAGGGGAATGGATGCCCTTCTTATGGAGGCAAACCATGATATCAACATGCTTCAGGTGGGACCTTATCCCTATTATTTGAAACAACGCATTTTAGGAGAGAGGGGACATCTGTCCAATGAGGCATCCGGGCAGCTGCTGACGAGAATTTTACATGATAAGCTGCAGGCAGTTTTTCTGGGACATTTAAGTAAGGAAAATAATCTGCCGGAACTGGCCTATGAAACAGTACGGGTGGAAATTAACATAGCGGATACGCCTTATCATGCAGAGGATTTTCGCCTGGCTGTTGCCAAGCGGGATGAGGTGTCAGAAATTTTTCATATTGCGTAAGCAATCGTGAAGGGTTAAAATACCATAGAAGCGCTACAAAAATCGAGTGAGGAGAGTAACCAATGAAAAAAACAATCATAACTGTTGTAGGCAAGGACACAGTAGGAATCATTGCCAAGGTTTGTACTTATCTGGCAGATGCAGAGATTAACATTCTGGACATTTCCCAGACAATTGTACAGGGATATTTCAACATGATGATGATCGTGGATATGAACCACGCAGCAAAGGATTTTGGTACGATCTGTGATGAACTGGATGGCCTGGGACAACAGATCGGCGTTATCATTAAATGCCAGAAAGAAGAAATCTTTGATATGATGCACCGTATCTAAGAATGATATACAGCAGTAAAACACTTGCTGTTTTGCTGCGTAAGAACATGATTCAGGCGTGGGCAGCCCTCCTTTTGCAAAGCAAAATCTTAATTAGGGCTGCGAATTTCTGTGTTCACAGGTATCTGTGAACAGAAAGGAAATGTATGATAAATTTATTGGAAGTAACAGAAACCAATGATATGATCGAGAAGGAAAATCTGGATGTGAGAACGATCACACTGGGTATTTCCCTGATGGATTGTATCGATTCAAGCTTGGAAACCGTATGTGAAAATATATACAATAAAATTTATGAGGCTGCAAAAGATCTGGTAAAGACCGGAGAACAGATTTCCAGAGAATTCGGTATTCCTATTGTAAATAAGAGAATTTCCGTGACTCCCATTGCTCTGATTGGTGGAGCAGCCTGTAAAAAAAGTGAGGATTTTGTGCAGATTGCCAGAACGTTAGACCGGGTTGCCCATGATGTGGGGGTAAACTTTATCGGTGGTTATTCCGCGCTGGTGAGCAAAGGCATGACTAACGCAGACCGCCTTTTGATTGAATCCATTCCTCAGGCGCTGGCAGAGACAGAATTAGTCTGCAGTTCTGTAAATCTGGGTTCCACCAAAACAGGAATTAATATGGACGCTGTGCGTCTGATGGGACATATTATTAAAGAAACTGCAGAGTACACCAAAGAGAATGATTCCCTGGGCTGTGCCAAGCTGGTGGTATTTTGCAATGCACCGGATGATAACCCTTTTATGGCAGGTGCTTTCCATGGCGTCACTGAGGCGGACAAGATTATCAACGTAGGCGTCAGTGGTCCCGGCGTAGTAAAGACGGCTCTGGAAAAGGTTCGGGGAGAAAACTTTGAAGTATTGTGTGAAACCATTAAGAAAACGGCATTTAAGGTAACCCGTGTGGGACAGTTGGTGGCAAAGGAAGCCTCCAAACGTTTGGGCGTACCTTTTGGCATTATTGATTTATCTCTGGCCCCTACTCCGGCAATTGGAGATTCTGTAGCGGATATTCTCTGTGAGATTGGCCTGGAATATGCAGGAGCACCGGGAACAACCGCAGCACTGGCACTTTTAAATGACCAGGTGAAAAAAGGCGGTGTGATGGCATCCTCCTATGTGGGTGGACTTAGCGGTGCCTTTATCCCGGTCAGTGAAGATCAGGGTATGATCAATGCAGTGGAGGCCGGAGCACTTTCTCTGGAGAAGCTGGAAGCCATGACCTGTGTATGCTCTGTGGGACTGGATATGATTGCCATTCCGGGAGATACCAAAGAAACCACCATTGCCGGAGTGATTGCAGATGAAATGGCAATCGGTATGGTGAATCAGAAAACAACGGCAGTGCGTGTGATCCCTGTCATTGGAAAGACTGTGGGAGAGACAGTAGAATTTGGCGGTTTACTTGGATATGCGCCCATCATGCCGGTGAATCCTTACTCCTGCGATGCCTTTGTTAACCGCGGAGGAAGAATTCCCGCGCCGATTCATTCCTTTAAAAACTAAATCAGAGTTTCAAAAACGGTCTCCGGGTTGCATCGGGGACTGTTTTTTTTGTCTTTTGGGACAGGGCAATCCGGTAAATACTATTTGCCAGTAAATCCTTTTGCAGGCTGGCATTTCCCACAGGAGACAACAATGCCTCTGCTCTGGAGACTTTTGTAAGCAGTGGAATCTGACTATGAGTTTTTAAGGCAGAAGTCAGTTCTGGGGTCTGTGGCTGGTTTCCGATGCCGAGAATTCTTGCATAGTGAATGAGACCTGTTTCCTGCAGAGTTTCCATTCCTTCTTTGCGTAATCCCAGAAGAATGTGGATCAGACAGCGATAAATCCGGGCAGTGGTGATATCCTGGGACCACAGACTTTCGGTGAAAGTAGTAAAACTTCGGTAATCCGGGAGACGATTGCAGATCTTATTGGAAAGATCCTGTGTACAATCCAGATAATCGGAAAATCCCTGTTCCTGTCCGGTGACAAGCTGATAGTGGAGCATCACAGTAAAGTCGTCACAGTAAACGGGACCGAAAGTGCCGTGGGCATCCCGGAGTACGGATAGAGCGGCAGAAGGCATACAGTGGGTCAGATCTATTGGCAGCAGACCTTCGCTGAGCATGGTGCGGATGGCCATGGCAGAGGGCATGGAAGTCACACGATTGATATCCAGATAACCGCTTCCCTGGCGTTTGATGGCATAGGGCCTGATGGTGGCATGTGTGCGTTTTAATTGTTTCAGATATTCAATTGCCAGAATGTTATTAGGAGAACCTAACAGGTGGGAAAGCGCCTCCCTGGAAAGAGAGGGAGGAAGATTCTCAGACTGTTGGAGAAAATTCCATAAAGCTTCTTCGCGGGCTGCAGGAAAACTTTGTCCTCTTTTTAACTGGGAGCGCAGAACTTCACCGAAAGCAGCAGGCTCATCCGCAAGGATATCTGCAATCTGGGAAAGCAGAGAAAGATTTTCACACTCACAGCCAAAACATAAGGTATCCACACAGTTTAACTGATTTAATAAGGTAACAGCTCCGGCTGCAAAGTATTCCGCACTTCCGGTGGCGAAATATACCGGAAGCTCAATGACCACATCCACGCCGCAGACCAGAGCAGCCCGTGCTCTTGTATAGGTATCATAAATAGCGGGAGTTCCTCGCTGTACAAAATCACCGCTCATGATTACAAGAATGGCATCCGCATCTGTTGCCTGGCGGATTTGCTCGATCTGATAGGCATGACCGTTATGAAATGGATTATATTCGGCAATGATTGCAGTAACTTTCATGAAAGATTCCTTTCTAAAATAAACAAAAGATTCTGTCTTATTATAAAAAAAAGTAAGGCAGATTTCCACCTCCGATTTCTGGAAAAAATGGCATTTCAACTTGTTAGTTAATTAACAAACAAAATTGTGCCTTTTGTATGGAAAATAGCACAATTTTTGCCGGTTTTCAACTTGTAGAAAACGTAACAATCCAGTATAATCAATACAGAAAAAGCAAAAGAGGGCTGCGAATATTATGTCCACAGAGAATCTGTGGACGGTAAGAAAGGAGAAAAGAGATGTCCTATATTGATACAATAAAAGATCGCGCACGAATTGATAAAAAGACCATCGTGCTTCCGGAGTCTAATGACAAAAGAACTTTGATTGCAGCATCACATATTATTGAAGAGGGTATTGCCAATATCATCATGGTGGGTGATGAGGAAAAGATTATGGATGGTGCAAGATGGTTGGAAGTCGACCTGGATGGTGTGACAGTTGTGAATCCAAAAACTTCTGATAAATTAGATTCCTATGTGAATTTATTATACGAGACAAGAAAATCCAAAGGAATGACACCTGAAAAAGCAAGAGAAATTCTTCTGAATGACTACCTGACTTTCGGTGTCGTTATGGTAAAGGCAAACGATGCTGATGGAATGGTGGCAGGTGCCTGCCATGCCACAGCAGATACACTGCGGCCGTCTCTACAGATCCTGAAAACCGCCCCGGGCGTGAAACTGGTATCTGCATTTTTTGTTATGGATGTACCCAATAGTTCCTTCGGGGAGAATGGGACTTTTGTTTTTGCGGATTGCGGTTTGAATCAGGATCCTACAGCAGAGGAACTGGCAGCGATAGCAGAGTCCTCTGCAAAGAGCTTTAAAAATCTGGTAGGAGGAAAGCCGATTATTGCCATGTTATCCCATTCCACTAAAGGAAGCGCAAAGCATGCCCTGGTTGACAAGGTGGTGGAAGCAACCAGAATTGCCCACGAGCAATATCCGGGTCTGACCCTTGACGGAGAATTACAGCTGGATGCAGCATTGGTGCAGAGTGTAGGTAAATCCAAAGCTCCCGGATCTGAGGTGGCCGGGCATGCCAATGTTTTGATCTTCCCCAATCTGGATTGCGGAAATATCGGATACAAACTGGTACAGAGATTAGCGAATGCAGAGGCCTATGGCCCGATGCTGCAGGGAATTTCCAAACCGGTAAATGATCTGTCCAGAGGATGTTCCTGGCAGGATATTGTAGGTGTGGTTGCACTAACTGCCGTACAGGCACAGGGATGAGAATAAGTGCGGAGAGCAAAAGCCTCAAGGCAATGGAAAGGGAAAATGAAAAATGAATATTCTGGTAATTAACTGTGGAAGTTCTTCTTTAAAATTTCAGCTGATCAATTCTGAATCTGAAGAAGTGATCGCAAAAGGCTTATGTGAGCGTATTGGTATTGAGGGAAGCTGCCTGACTTACACCCCACAGGGTGGAGAGAAACAGAAAACCGAGGCACCCATGGCAGACCATACGGCAGCCATCAAAATGGCACTGGATGCTCTTACCGATGAAAAGACCGGCGTTGTAAAAGACCTGGCGGAAATCGGAGCCGTAGGGCATCGGATCGTGCATGGTGGAGAAAATTTCTCCCAGGCAACCATTATTGATGATGAGGTCATCAAAGCCATTGAGGATTGCAATGACCTGGCGCCTTTACACAACCCTGCCAACCTGATCGGAATTCAGGCCTGCCGGGCGCTGATGCCAAACACCCCCATGGTGTGTGTGTTTGATACCGCCTTTCATCAGACTATGCCGGAAAAGGCCTATCTCTATGGAATTCCTTATGAATATTATGAGAAATATAAAATCAGACGTTATGGTTTTCATGGCACAAGCCACAGCTATGTTTCTAAAAGAGCGGCACAGGTATTGGGTGCAAAATATGAAGATCTGAAACTGATCGTCTGCCATCTTGGAAATGGCGCCAGTGTATCCGCAGTAAAAAATGGTGAATGTGTGGATACTTCCATGGGACTGACTCCTTTGGAGGGCTTGATTATGGGAACCCGTTCCGGAGATTTGGATCCTGCCATCATTGAGTTCCTTTGCCATAAAGAGAACAAGAGTGTGGATGAGGTATTAAATATTCTGAATAAAAAGTCCGGTGTCCTGGGAATGTCCAAAAATCTTTCTTCTGATTTCCGTGACCTGGAAGATGCTTATCTGGCAGGAGATGAGAATGCAGTTCGCACCATGGATGCTTTCTGTTATCGGGTAGCGAAATACATCGGTGCTTACACTGCGGCCATGAACGGTGTGGATGCCATCTGCTTTACGGCCGGATTGGGCGAGAACAGCCCCTTCGTCCGGGATAAAGTATGCGAATATTTAGGATACTTGGGAATTGAACTGGATGAGGAGCAGAATCACAAGCGTGGTGAGGATCTGATTATTACCACACTCCAGTCCCGTACCAAGGTGCTGGCAATTCCTACCAATGAGGAACTGGCGATTGCAAGAGAGACGGCAGCATTGGTTCGTGCATAAGTAGATTTAAGTGAGGCTTAAAAATTTTTGAAATTTTTAAGCCTCTTTTATACAATGTAACCAAAATCAGTCAACATTAGACAAGGTTTTACAGACAAAATTACTTGCGTGTTTCTAAAAAAAAATTTAAAATAAAAGTAGAAATTTCCCGATGGAAACGGGGTGGCAAGAGTGAAACGCGCAGGAAAAGTATTTCTTTACATTTTTTTGACAGTGATAGTGGCAGCAGCGTTTACCACAGTGCTGTTTTATACCAATCATTATCCTGCTGGATCGGATGTCTATGGACACCTCTTTAAGGCTAATGTTCTTTATCATGCGATTCTGGACGGTAAATGGTATCCCATTTACACGCCTTACTGGTATAACAGCATTGAATTGTTCCGTTACTGGCCACCATTTTCTTATTACATACTAGCTGGGTTGCAGTTTCTGTGTAATGGGAATGTGATACAGGCGTTTCCCCTTTTTGGCGGCGTCTGTTTTTTGATTTCCATGATGGGATGGCTGTGCTTCGGCTTAAAGGAAAACAGGGTTACCCTGGCATTCGTTGCTGGGGTTCTCTACTTTTGGTTTCCGGACAGTCTGCGGGTATTTTTTTCCGAGGGAAATGTTCCCCGAATATTTATATCTGCATTACTTCCCATGTTGTTTTTCTGCATGTGGGATTTTATTGAGTACAAAAGAAAAGGAGCGATGATTCCTTTTCTGGTTCTGTTGTGTGCCGTGACTTTTACCCATATTATGATTTCCGCCATGGTGGGTGTTTCCCTGTTCCTATTCTGCCTCATCCATGCCATTGCCAATAAAAGCTGGAAATACGAGACGGCACTGATAGAGGGAGCGGTACTGACTTATCCAGTCATGGGAATGATTCTGCTGCCGGGACTTCTGGGAGGTTTAACCGGGCAGTCCTCGGAGGCATCCATACAGACCATCCAGAACTGGGCGCAGAGTGCAAGTTTATCCCTGAATCCGGTATACCGCATGGAAAGCCTGGACTATTTTTATTTTGGTTTGTCCATCTTCGTGATTATTGTGTTGGGAATTGTGGCGTTGAACAGAAAGACGGCACCGGGATTTTTATCTGCGTTTCTTATTTTTATCAGCACTACCACGGCGTTTACTTCCATTGTAAGGATGCTACCTATGAGCCAGGTGTGGTGGATGCAGCGTTTTGTGCCGATGGCGTTGTGCTTTTTCCTCATGTCTTTTCTGTTCTGGAAACAGTTGAGAAAGACAGTGATTGTTCTTTTCGTCCTGTGTATGGCATTGGATATTGCACCTTCAGCCTGGGGCTTTATGGGAAACGTGGACGCAGAGCCGGAGGTGAAACAGCAGCGGATGGTTGAACGAAATCTGTTAGGAGAGGCATTGGCTCTGGCACAGAATCGTGTAGCAATTCTGGATAATAGCATGATGGGCTCTTTTCCAAGCTATTATTTTTCGGAAAAGATGGATGAGACAGCCCTTCCTTACAGCTTTGGCTGGGCATACCAGGGAGCAGCTACCATTAAAGGAATTGTAAGCATCAACGAGGCAATTGAATATGGATTTCCGGAATACGCCTTTGACAGATTGATGGAACTGGGAGATGATGTGGTAATTTTGAGCAAGCAGCATGCTAATATCAAAGATGAGGACTGGGATGCTGTAGAGCAGGCAGCCGAAGCCTGCGGTTATGAAAGAGTGGACGAGAATGAGGAAAATATTCTGTATCATCTGATACAGACTCCGGAGGCAGGACAGTTTGGTACGGTGACCACTTATCCCAATCTTGCAATCGGCGAGGAGGCCCAGTACATTTGTTATCTCTATCCCGATTATAAATATGGAAGCAGCAATTATATTGAGGATTATTCTTTAGAAGAGTTGTGTGGTTATCAGAAAATTTATTTATCTGGTTTCCGGTATTATGACAAGGAACAGGCAGAGCAGTTATTGTCAGCGGCGTCTGCCAAGGGAGTACAGATTTTCATTGACATGCAGCACATCCCGGAGAACCGATTGACTGGAAAAACAGAATTTATGGGAGTGTATGCACAGTTCGTACAATTTACGGAGAAATTTCCTATTATGGAGACGGCAAATGGTTCCCAGTTTAAATTAAATTTCCGAACCTCCGGTTATAATGTGTGGAATACAGTGTATGTGTCTGGTTTAGATCATGTGGAAAGACAGACACAGTATGATGCGAAGACAAATTTGGCATATTGGGGCTATGATAAGGATGAAAAGATAAAATTTATTGGATTTAATCCGATTTATTATTATGTAAATACCAAAAATCCGGAACTGTTGGTTTTTCTGCAGGAAATGATGGGAGAGGAAGCGGGACAGCTTCCTGAACGACGAATCGTACCCATCACCGTGGAGTATGGGTATAATGAAATCAGGGTACAGGTGCCAGAGGATGGTGTGAATACCAATATTGCGGCACTGGAGTGTTTTTTCCCGGACAAAATCCTGACAACGGAAGACAATCTCTTCGTGATGGGAGAGGGAGAAACCATTTTGTATGTGGTATGTACCGGAAAACGGTTAGGTGGCCTGGTGAGTGCCATAGGTTGTATTATGTTGACAGTTTATGTTGTTTTTATATTCGTCCGGTTGGATGAGAGAAAGGAGAGAAGGGCATGTTGAAAAAGGTTGGAATTTTGTTTTTTTGTGCCTGTTTTATGAGCAGCATGACCGTAAACGCCAGTGCGGTTACGACGCAAGAGGTGCAGGAAAGCACCCAGAAGGAAACGGAGCAATTCGCAGATCCTGAGCAGAAAGAAGCAGAGAGCGGGAACAACTCATCGGAGAATAATCCATCAAAGAGTCAGGAAAGCGAGGGCCTTCCGTCAGAGAGTAAGGAAGCGGAAAGTAAAGATCAGACTGACGGGGAAATAAAGGAGACCGAATCACAGGAGTCGGAAAAGATGGAAGTGGAGACGCCGGAAAACGGAGAGAATGAGTCCGGGGAAACCGAGGAAATCATTGAGACGGATGAAGAAGACGAAACGTTGGAAACTGAGGAGACGCAAGAGGTTCAAATGCTGGAGATTCCTGATGTGACCGGTATGAACTATCAGGATGCGGATGCAGCACTGAAAGAGTTTTCTGTTGAAATTTTACATACCTTTACCTATTCTGATGAAATCGAAGAAGATGTGGTTATTTCCCAGAGTATTTCGGGAAATGTAGATGCCGAAGAACTGAACCAGATTACTCTGGAAATCAGTGCAGGGCCGGAAAAGGCAAGAAGTGCGAAAGAGGAGGTCATCTCCATTGACGGTGATTTTTCCGACTGGTCGGACAAGCCCTATTCCTGGGAGTACGGTCATGATAATTCCAATGAAGTGTGGAACGGCTGGTTTTATGTAAATGGCAAGGCAGAACAGTGCGAGAAAGGCACGTATAATAATAATGTAAGACATAAGATTGGATTGTACTGTGACGGAGAAAATGTCTATGTCTATGTGCAGTTAGCGACTGCTTATGGGTCTGGTTTTGACGGTATTGACTATGAATTTACTATTGACGGACAGAAGGCGGCTTTTCAGCTGTTCACCAGTGGGGCAGATATGAGTACACCGGGAGTTTATAATGTGGATGTGAAGAACCGGAACGGCAGTGCTGGTTATACTTTGGCAGATGGTGCAGATTCCAAACTTCTGGTACATGAAAATGGCAAAAATAATGAATTGGAGGTAAAAATCCCTCTTTCCACCTTACAGATGCAGAATCCCAATATTGACATTGAGAATGTTGGAAATATTGAGTTCTGGGCTTCTCACTTGATGTACCGTCCGGTAAGTGCAGCGGGAGCAGATACCAGCCCCTATGCGGGAGCAGCACTGGCATTTATGCTGATCCCTTCCAGCACCATACTGTTAAAAAAGTATCCCAGAAAAAAAGAGACTAACTAAGAGAGGAAAAGGAAATGCAGGGAAGGGCATATCGGATCCGGTGTCAGTTTAATGCCATGCACAATCTGGACTTGGAACATCCTGAAAAGATGCATGCCCATACCTTCCGTGTCATGGCATACCTGGAGAATGTGGGAGAGGAATTGGAAAGAATTGATGCCTGCGAAAGGCGGATGAGAACTTATTTTTCCAGATACAAGGGAAATCGTCTCAATGAACTACAGGCTTTCCGGATGGAACTCCCCACCATTGAAAATATGTGTAAGGTCTTTTATGAGGACCTACAGAGGGAGCTTTTGAAAGAAGATGTCTCTCTGGTGGAGCTGGAACTGGGAGATAGTCCTCTGGCCACTTATTCCATCGGAAGCAGACTCCTGACGGGCTCTACCTATCAACAAATTTCTGATGAGAAGTTCCTGGAATATGAGAAGAAACATGGAAAAACAGATACAAGATTAGAGTTATATAAAGACAGAGGGAATACATCAACATGCGAAGCAGTGTTTTGTTATTGGGATTCTTTGTAATCTGGGTTTATTTACTGACGGTATTTAAACGCAAAAAACTGAATTTTTATTTTTTCCTGGTGGGAAGTATCGGAATGTTTCTGATGTTATTTTTCAGCCTGCAGCCCGTTTTAACCCCGTACCTGAGCCGGTTTGTATGCTGGCTGTCAGGACTTGTGGGAAATTTCTTTGGTATTTTCAAAGCGTATACCAGTTACAGTATTCTGTTTATTGAAAACCAAAATGGACCGGTTTCCCTCTATGTGGATTTTGAATGTGCAGGCCTCATTGAAATACTGGTATTTATTTCGTTAATTACCTTTTTTGATGTATATACGGTGAAACAGAAGATTCTGGTGTCCTTAGAAGGAATTCTCTGGATCATGTTTGCCAATGTGGTCAGATTGTTTTCTATTTGTTGTATTATTCATTTTTTTGGAAACGAGAGTTATTATCTGGCGCATACCATTGTGGGACGACTGATATTTTACGGAATGACAATCTGGTTTTATTTCCATACTTTCACCAAAGCCCAGATTTTAAAACAAAAGGTAGGTGAGTTTGATTATGAGGCATCTTCTGATAAGTGACATTTATTTCTGGTGTGCATGGATTATCATACCGATCCTGTTTGAGATTGTCCCTGCCGTCATGAACTCCTTTATACTTTTGTGCAAGAGAAGCCTGCTGAAAGAGACAAAGCCCTTAAACTTTATTCCGTTGATCACTCTGATGATCCCGGTGTACAATTCCGAAAAAACCTTGTACCGGTGCCTGGAATCGGTGGCAAAATCAAGCTATCCCAGCGATAAAATCGAAGTGATTCTGGTGGACAATGGTTCCAGGGATAGCAGTTTCAAGATGTTTCAGAAGGCGCAGGTAGATTTTCCTGATCTGCCTATGTGGTGGATTTCCTCCAAACAGGGGAAATCAAAGGCGTTAAACAAGGCAATTTTTAACAGTGACGGAAAATATATCATGAATATTGACAGTGATGGGATATTAGCACCTGATGCACTTATGAATGCTGTCAAAAGATTTGAGAGTGATACCCATATAGATTGCATGACAGGAGTTATTCTGATCGAGCCACAGCTGATTGAAAAAACCAAGGGCTTTTTCCTGCGGCAGTTCCGGAGATTGGAGTTTATGGAGTATTGTCAGGCCTTTCTTGCAGGAAGAAACTTTGAATCCCAGTTTAACAGCATTTATACTTTGTCAGGTGCTTTTTCCATGTTCCGAAAGTCAGTGCTGTTAAAAACGTATCTGTATAATACCAACACCATTTGTGAGGATACGCACCTGACTTTTCAGATGAAAACGGTTCTTCACCGCCGGGTCTATCTCTGCAATGATGCCATTTTCATGGTGGATCCCATTGAGAGCGTCAATAAGTTTTATACCCAGAGACAGCGATGGCAGATTGGAGAACTGGAAGTTGCCAACATGTTTATGAAAAAGAAGATGAAATATCCCATTGTCCGATTTTTCACAAGCCCGGAGTTAAGGCTGATTATGATGGATCACACCTTTGCTTTTCCACGGATGATCTGGTATTTTGCCCTGTTTGCATTAGGCTGTATCAACTATAAGTTTGACAGTATTATTACGGCAGTGATTCTGATTTATCTGCTGTATGTGTTTACCTGTTTTTTGTATTATCTGAATATCCTTACTTTTTTGGACAGGTTCAAGGATCTAAAGAGGTATTATGCCGGAAAACTGGGGTATTTGTTTTTGATGCCGGTTTTCAATTTGTTTGCCTTTTTTGTACGATTTGCTGGTATTATCAACTCTATCACACGAAAAGCAAGCTGGAAAACCTACACTTTGTCGGAAGAGTATACCATGTGTGAGGAAACGGTAAAACAGGATTTCTGGTTTCTGTTTCGATTCCGGCAGGGAGTAAAATGGCTGCTGGAGAAAAAGCCTAAACCGTCTGGAAAAATTTTACAGACGGAAGGAGGAAAGTAATCCCTATGACCTATTATCAGTACAAATACAAATTTTATTTGAATCTCAATCACTCCATAACGATTAACGGAAAAAGAGGAGAGGTGCATCCCCATACCTGGGAACTGATGGTGGATATTGTCACCACGGATGAAAAGTTCCGGGAATTCTCTCAAATCGAGAAAAAACTGGAACAGCTGTTGGAGAAGTACCAGGATAAATATATCAACAACATTGAACCATTTCAGGAAATCAATCCCACCATTGAAAATGCGGGAGACGTTTTTGCGGAAGAAATAAGAAAAAGTATTGAGGAAGAGGGGTGGCAGCTTTTGACTTTTGAAATTAGTGAAACACCCAGCAGAACTTATATTATCAATATGTTGGAACGATGAAAAATGATGTTGACAAATATAGTATGCTTCGTTATAATAAATTGTTGTGTGCAGACAAAACCTATTTAGATTTTGTTAGGAGCAGGCTATGTACGTGAATTTAACGGATGTTTTTACATCTGAAGGGAAAGTTATCCACCAGTCGATTCCGATTGAAATGGATAGATTTTCCTGTAGAAACGGTAAATACGAGATTGTAGACAAGTCCCCCGTATCTTTTACGTTTTCTAACTTAGGTGTTGGAAAGGCCCGGGTACAGGGAGAGGCTGATGTGACACTTCGTATGAACTGTGACCGTTGTTTAAAACCGGTAGATGAGATCCTTCATCTGGATTTTGAACAAGAGGTTTTCTCACCGGAAGTAGCCAGACCGGATTCCGAGGATGATGATCAGTCCTACATGGAAGATTATCAACTCAATGTGGAAGAACTGGTAAACACGGAGATCACAGTGAATCTGCCGATGAAGGTCCTTTGTAAAGCTGATTGCAAGGGGATCTGCAGACAGTGTGGCAAGGACTTAAACATGGGACCGTGCGAATGTGATGCATTTGTACCGGATCCGCGAATGGCAGCGATTAAAGATATTTTCTATGGTAATAAGGAGGTGTAACGCGATGTCTATTTGTCCGAAGAATAAATCTTCCAGAGGTAGAAGAGATAAAAGAAGAGCAAACTGGAAAATGACTGCTCCGACTTTGGTAAAGTGCAGCAAATGTGGCGCTCTGACCATGCCTCATAGAGTTTGCAAGAAATGCGGTTCTTACAACAAACGTGAGATCATCTCCGTTGACTAATTTCTTGAACTGAATTATTTATGATTGAAGATAACCCCATCAGACTTCTGGTGGGGTTGTTTTTTGCACATTTGGCTTGCTTTTTGCATAAGTTTATGTTATAAATATCTAAACTCTTTGCACTGCAATTTAACTACAGTACAAACTGAGCAGGCCGGGGAAATGTGTAGCATGCACATCGATCTTTGGAGCCGGGTCGCCGAAGCGACAGTGGATGAGACATCCGCGGGACAGTAGTAACGATTACTGGAAACGTGGGTGTATTTTTTTACCCTTTTCCAGACTGAAAATCAATGAATGAGGTCAGTGTAAAACAGTTTAACCTGCAAATTTAGGGTGTTGAAACAGGCTTTGCTGACTATGGAAAGGTGGTTCTCTGTATGGAAAAACAAAAAGATTTTGAAAAAGTAGCGATGAGGGTGTCAGTGAACAGTGTAATCTGGAATCTGTTGTTATCCCTGTTTAAACTGGTCGCAGGTGTTGTGGCAAATTCAGGAGCAATGATCTCCGATGCTGTTCATTCTGCATCAGATGTGTTTAGTACCTTTATTGTAATGATCGGTGTCAAAATCTCCAGCAAGGAGTCTGATAAGGATCATCCCTATGGTCATGAGAGACTGGAGTGTGTAGCAGCCATTGCTCTGGCCACTGTCCTATGTATTACAGGATTGGGAATCGGATTGAGTGCAGTGAAGAAGATCATAGGTGGCGATTATGCCCATCTTGCAGTGCCGGGAGTGCTGGCATTGTTGGCGGCTGTGGTTTCTATTCTGGTAAAGGAAGGAATGTTCTGGTACACCAGACATTATGCGAGACAAATTGATTCCAGTGCACTGATGGCAGATGCCTGGCATCATCGTTCGGATTCCTTGTCTTCCATTGGTGCACTGGTGGGTATCATCGGCGCACGGATGGGATATGCAATCTTAGATCCGGTAGCCAGCCTGGGAATTTGTTTCTTCATTGAAAAAGCATCCTACGATATTTTTATGGATGCAGTGAACAAAATGGTGGATAAGGCTTGCGATGAGGAAACAGAAAAAGCATTGCGGGAGTGTGCAGAATCCGTTGAGGGAGTGCTGGGAATTGATCTGCTTCATACCAGAGTCTTCGGCAACAAAATTTATGTGGATCTGGAAATCCGGGCCGATGGCAATAAAATGTTAAAAGAAACCCATGCCATAGCAGAGCAGGTACATAACCGTATTGAGGAGAATTTCCCAAAAGTCAAACATATTATGGTACATGTGAATCCGGCGTAGACCACGCCGGATTTTCTTCAGTGCATAGGGAATTTTTCCCCTCCCATGCAACGAAAATGCTTTGCTATAGGAAAGTGTTTTCATTTATGTTAAAATAAAGGGAAAATTTACGAACAGGAAATGAGGATAAAGATGCAAAAGAAATATATAGGTGCAGTACTTTGCATTTTACAGATTGGAATGCTGATTGGCTGTGGACAGGCACAGAATGCCACGGAAATCAGAGACCTGGATGGGCAAAGTGTAGAAAGCAAGGGAGATGCTCCCACAGATAAAACAGATATGGGAGAAGTGAGTGAGCCGACAGCCGATATTGCAGATACAGAGACAACACAGGAAACAGAGGAAGTACCGCAAATCCTTCACTTTGTGGATGCCTGGGGAGAGTGGCATGACTGTATCATTGATCCGGAAGTCCCGAAGCATACTTATGATTGGGATGGTCTTGGCAGGGATGGAGAACTGGTGACTTATGAAAATGATTCTCGGTTCCGGGTTCGTTATGGAGTGGATGTATCAAAATATCAGGGGAAAATAGACTGGCAGAGAGTGAAAGAATCGGGAATAGACTTTGCCATTGTGCGGATTGGTTACCGGGGATATGGCAATGCCGGAAATTTAAAGGCAGATGATTGTTATGCCAGAAATATTGAGGAAGCTAGAAAAACGGGAATGGATGTGGGTGTTTATTTTTTCTCCCAGGCAATCAATGAAGAAGAGGCAACAGAAGAAGCTGATTTTGTTATCGGGCTTCTGGATGGCTATGAACTACAGCTTCCCGTAGTTTATGACCCGGAACTCATCCGGGATGATGTGGCGAGGACGGATGAGGTAACAGGAGAGCAGTTTACAGCCAATACCATTGCTTTTTGTGAAAGGATCAAGGAGGCAGGTTACCAGCCCATGATTTACAGCAATATGGTATGGGAGTCAGAACTGTTTGATTTGAAACAGCTACAGGATTATCCTATCTGGTATGCAGATTATGAACCCATCCCCCAGACTCCCTACAATTTTGTGATGTGGCAGTATACGGAGAAAGGGACTGTAGACGGAATTAATGGAATTGTAGACAGGAATGTCTGGTTTGTGCCCACGGAGGAATAGGAGATGAGGCAGAATATTACGACGCTTTGTTACATAGAAAAGGACGATTGTTATCTGATGTTACACCGGGTGAAAAAAGCGGTGGATATCAACAAGGATAAGTGGATTGGCATTGGCGGGCATCTGGAGGAAGGAGAGTCTCCGGAGGAATGTCTGATGCGGGAAACGAGAGAGGAAACCGGGCTGGAACTGACGGATTACAGCCTTCGAGGTGTGATTACCTTTGTGACGGACAGCTATCCCACGGAATATATGTTTTTGTATACTGCAGCGGGATTTTCCGGGACGATGATATCCTGTGATGAGGGGGATCTGGAATGGGTGCCCATCAAGGATGTGGAAAAACTTCCCATCTGGGAGGGAGACAAAGTCTTTTTCCGGCTGCTGCGGGAGCAGAAAGAATTTTTCAGCCTGAAGCTTCGATATGAGGGAGAAAAGTTAGTGGAGACAAAATTAAACGGACAACCTGTTTAGTTGTCCGTTGTTTCTGTAGTTTCTTCAAAGTCCGGAAGAGAGGTCTTTGTGCCGGATTCCATAGTGACGGTAACTCCATCACCCTCCGGAGTTTCTCCATGGAGAATCTGGATGATATACTGCAGACGCTTATTCACTCTGGCATAATACTCACTGGCTGCCTCTGCCGTGTATTCATTGTAGGAGCCGTTGCTGAACGCTTCATGGTAGAGCTCGTTGGCGGTGGTCATATTTTCATAGGCTTCATCGGCTAACTTATCAATACTGGAAAACTGAGTGGGAGCAGAGAGCTCTGCCATACCGGATAATTCTGTCTCCAGAGAATCAAAGCAGGAAAGAAGATCATCGGTGGCGGTTTCAGATTCCGTGTCAATGTTATTCATGGTATCGTTGATGTCAGAAATGTTCTGAAAAACAGTATTCATCTGCGTGCGGTATGCTTTCAATTCTTCAGATTCCTGGGACTTTCCGCAGGAAGTGAGAACGATCGTCATGGTAAGAAAAAAAAGTGCTGTGATAAATCTGGCAAACTGTTTCAAGGAAAACCTCCCATAAAAAAGCAGTTCCGTGAATGACGGACACTGCCTGATAGCGATTACCTAAAGTATTGTACTATAATTGTGATAGGGTTGCAAGAAAAGGATACAAGATGATATAATTTCGGTGCTATTGATTCATACATGAATCAGAAATTGAAATATGTGATCTATAGTTTACATAACGTGGAGATGCTGGATGAAAAAAGAAGAGTTTAAAACCTTATGTCAAAATAAATTTGTGGTGTTGGACGGAGCTACCGGTTCTAATTTAATGCAAAAGGGGATGCCGATGGGTGTCTGCCCGGAGCAGTGGATTCTGGATCATCCGGAAGCAATTCTGGAGCTGCAGAGAGCCTATGTGGAGGCAGGAACCGATATCTTATACGCTCCCACCTTTACCGCAAATTCTCTCAAACTAAAGGAATATGGACTGGAGAATAAGACAAAGGAAATCAATCAGGAACTGATCAGACTGTCCAAGGAGGCAGCGGGAGATAAGGCGTTAGTAGCTGCAGATCTGACCATGACCGGGGTACAGCTTGCCCCCATCGGACCTCTGGATTTCGAGGATCTGATTACTATTTACAAGGAACAGATTTCCTATGTAGTGGAAGCTGGGGCGGATCTGATTGTGGTGGAGACCATGATGAGTCTGCAGGAGACAAGAGCAGCTCTGATTGCGGCAAAGGAGATCTGTGACCTTCCGGTGATGTGTACTCTGACATTTGAGAAGGATGGAAAGACTCTGTATGGCACCAATGCGGAAACTGCGGCGGTGACTCTGTCCTCTCTGGGAGCAGATGCAGTGGGAGCAAACTGTTCCACAGGACCGGAACAGATGGCAGCAGTGGTGGAAGCCATGGCTAAGGTGACAGACCTTCCTATCATTGCAAAACCCAATGCAGGTCTGCCTTCCCTTGATGAAAACGGAAAAACGGTTTATCTGATGAAGCCCGACGAATTTGTGGAAGAATCCGAATTGCTGTTACAGGCAGGCGCTACTATTTTAGGGGGCTGCTGTGGAACAAATCCTGAATTTATTGAAAAACTGACCCATTCTCTTCGGGAGAAGGACTTTCATCAGTATCTGACGGCCAGGCTGGAAAAGCAGGAAAAGAAAATGCGGTATCTCTCCTCTGAGCGTAAAACCTGGAAATTCGGCTTGGACGACCAGTTTTTTATTGTGGGTGAGCGCATCAATCCCACCGGAAAAAAGAAATTGCAGGCACAGCTTCGTGAGGGAAACTTTGAAATGGTTCGCGATTTCGCGGAGCAGCAGGAGCAGTGTGGAGCCAAAGTGCTTGATGTGAATATGGGAATGAGCGGAATTGATGAGAAAGCAACGCTTTTAAAAGCAGTGGAAGAGGTTACCATGGCAAGTTCCCTGCCGATTTCCATTGATTCCAGTTATGTGGAAGTCATTGAGGCTGCACTTCGCCGGTATCCGGGACGCGCTCTTATTAACTCCATTTCCTACGAGCAGTATAAATTTCAGAACCTGTTGCCTATTGCACGGAAATACGGGGCCATGTTTATCCTGCTTCCCTTATCCGATGAGGGACTGCCCAAGGATATGGAAGAGAAAATTTCTATTATTGAAAAGATTGCCTCCAGAGCCTATGAATTAGGATTTACCAAGGAAGATATTGTGGTGGATGGTCTGGTTGCCACTGTAGGTGCCAATAAAATGGCGGCACTGGAGACCATGGAAACCATCCGTTACTGTAAGGAAAACGGACTGGCAACTATTTGCGGTCTTTCCAATATATCCTTCGGACTACCGGAACGTACCTATGTGAACACCGCATTTCTCACCATGGCAATCCAGGCGGGACTGACCATGGCAATCGCCAATCCCAACCAGGACATGCTGGTATGTGCAAAATTTGCTTCTGATTTATTATTGAACAAAAAAGAAGCAGATCTTGCCTATATTGAACATATGAATCGGCGGGCAGAGGAAAGGGAGGCAGCTGCGGGAAATGCTTCCGGAGAGACTGCAGTTGCGACAACAAAGGAACAGGATAAAGATCCCGAACTGACTGCCATTTACAATGCGGTGCTAAAGGGAAATCAATCCCAGGTGACAGAACTTACTAAAATTGCAGTGGATCGGGGCTATGAGCCGAAAGTGATTCTGGATACCATTCTGATGCCGGCAATCAATAAAGTAGGAGAGCTGTTTGAAAAAGGAAAATACTTCCTGCCCCAGTTAATCTCCAGTGCGGAAACCATGAAGACCTCCATTGAATATTTGGAGCCCATGCTGGTAAGCGGAGATACGAAGGGACAGCTTCCTGTCGTGGTCATTGCCACGGTGGAGGGGGACATCCACGACATTGGAAAGAACCTGGTGGCATTGATGCTAAAAAATTACGGTTTTAAAGTCATTGATTTAGGAAAGGATGTCTCGAAGGAAAAAATTGTGGAGGCAGCAAAGGAGCATCATGCACAGATTATCGGACTTTCCGCTTTGATGACCACCACGATGCAGGAGATGCGCCATGTGATTGAGTACAAAAATGAGCAGGGACTTAACGATGTGAAAGTAATGATCGGTGGTGCAGTGATTACCCAGGACTACGCAGATGAGATCGGGGCGGACGGCTATTCCAGAGACGCGGCGGAGGCTGTGAAAGTAGCGAAGGCGATGTTGGGAATCGAAAATTAATGTTTCTCTCTTGCACTTTCACGCTTTACTATGCTAATATACAAGGGATGACTTCAGAAGGGAGTAATGATCTATGATTGGTGCAGACGCAATCGTTAAATGTCTGGAAGCAGAGGGGGTTACCGCCGTATTCGGGTATCCGGGAGTGGCAATCTGTCCTTTTTTCAATAGTATTTTAGAGTCTGACATCCGCACGATTCTCATTCGCACGGAACAGAATGCTGCCCATGCCGCCAGCGGAATGGCGCGTATGACAGGCAGACCGGGAGTGTGTGCCGTCACCAGCGGCCCAGGTGCCACCAACGTAATCACAGGTATTGCCACCGCTTTTGCAGATTCCATTCCTCTGGTATGCATCACCGGACAGGTCAACAGTGAACTGTTAGGTTCCGATGTATTCCAGGAGGCAGATATCACAGGAGCTGTGGAATCTTTTGTAAAATACAGCTATCTGGTAAAAAATGTTAATGAAATTCCCCGGATCTTCAAGGAGGCATTTTATATTGCCAATACAGGACGGAAGGGACCGGTGCTCATTGATATTCCAATTGATATCCAGAACGCTGCGATTTCCAAATTCAAATACCCGGAAGAAGTGAGCATGCGCACCTATAAGCCTACAGTGCATGGTCACATCATGCAGATTAAAAAAGTGATGAAGGAACTGCAGAAGGCGAAACGCCCCATTATCTGCGCAGGGGGCGGTGTGCTGTTAAGCAACGCAGAGCAGGAACTTCGTGCCTTTGCAGAGAAATACCAGATTCCGGTGGTATCTACCATGATGGGAATCGGTGTGATGCCCACGGAGCATCCCATGTATTACGGCATGGTGGGAAACAACGGCAAGCCCTATGCCAACCGTGGCATGAATGAGGCAGATCTGATTATTATGGTAGGTGCCCGTGTGGCAGACCGTGCCATCAGTCAGCCTGATCTGGTGATTGGTAATTCCGTGCTGGTACATATTGATGTGGATTCTGCGGAGATCGGAAAGAATGCAGTTCCTACCATTCCGTTGGTAGGCGATGCCAAACATATTTTTGAAGATATCGCAAAAGAAGATGTGAAACCGGAGGACTGTGAGCACCAGGCATGGATTGACACCATGAACAGCTACCGTGACTCCATGGGCGTGAAACGCAAGCCCAATCCCGACTATGTAGACCCAGCAGCCTTTATTACCATGCTTTCCGAGAAGATGCAGGAAAATGGTGTCTATGTGGCTGATGTGGGACAGAACCAGATCTGGTCCTGTGCTTATCATATTGTTCGCAAAGGCAGATTTATGACTTCCGGCGGCATGGGAACCATGGGGTATTCCATTCCGGCTGCCATGGGAGCAAAACTGGCAAGCCCTGACCGGCAGGTGATTGCAGTGTGCGGAGATGGATCTTTCCAGATGTCCATGATGGAACTTGCCACTATGCGCCAGCACAATATTCCGGTGAAAATTATTGTCCTGAAAAATAATTATCTGGGCATGGTGCGGGAGTATCAGCATTATACCTATAAAGACCATTATTCTGTGGTGGATTTAAGCGGTTCTCCCGATTTGGAGAAACTGGCGGCTGCCTACGGAATGCCTTTTATCCGTTTACAGACCAATGAGGGAATGGGAGAAGCTATTGACGCTTTTCTTGCAAAGGATGAGTCCATGTTGATGGAATGTCTCATTGATCCCATGGATCTGGTAAAATAGGAAAGGAGAAAGGTGCTATGAAACGAATTTATTCTGTATTAGTAGAGAACCGCTCCGGTGTACTCTGTAAGGTTGCGGGACTTTTTTCAAGAAGGTGTTTTAACATTGATTCTCTGGCTGTAGGTGAGACGGATGATCCGGATGTATCCTGCATGACCATTGTCAGTTCCGGAGATCAACGAACCATTGAACAGATTGAGAAACAGTTAAACAAAAAGTTGGATGTCATTAAGGTGAAAACTTTTGATGAAGCCCAGTCCATCAGCCGCGAACTAATGTTGGTGAAGGTAAAATATAACAAAAATAACCGCAGGGATATCATGGAGACCTGTGAGATTATGAAGGCACAGATTGTAGACATGTCCAAAAATATGATGATCATCCAGATATGTGACTTGCCGGAGCGGACGAGATTGCTGATCAGTATGTTGCAATCCATCAGTATTGTAGAGGTTGCCCGAACCGGAACGCTGGCTCTTCCCAAATGCATTGACAACGATTAAGAGAAGGACTATAGTAGAGTAAAAATTGGTTCGATTTCACTTGAAAAAGAAAGGAAAGAATCATGCAGAAGAAAGTTTTTCAGCTTCTGACAGACAACACTTCCGGCGTACTCAGCCGTATTGCAGGACTGTTTTCCAGAAGAGGATATAATATTGAGAGCATTACCGCAGGTGTGACTGCTGACCCGAAATATACCCGTATTACCATTGTAACGATGGGAGATAATGAAATACTTGACCAGATTGAGAAACAGGTAGCCAAACTGGTGGATGTACGGGATGTGAAGGAACTGAAACCGGAGGAATCCGTTTACAGAGAACTGGCACTTATCAAAGTCAGAGCCAATGCCCAGGAGCGACAGGGCGTGATTGCCATTGCTGATATTTTCCGTGCGAAGATTATTGATGTGGCACCGGAAAGCCTGATTATTGAGCTGACCGGAAATCAGGATAAGGTTGATGCATTTCTGGGATTGCTTTCCGGCTATGAAATCCTGGAATTGGCGAGAACCGGTATTGCGGGTCTGGGACGTGGCATTGAGAATGTCACTTATCTGGAGGATTAAGTTGTTTGCACCGGGGTGACCCCCGTGTACATAAAATCACATGTTTTAACAAAATGGAGGAATGTAAAATGGCAAAGATTTATTATCAGGAAGATTGTAACCTGTCCTTACTGGAAGGCAAAACCATTGCAATTATCGGTTACGGCAGCCAGGGACATGCACATGCTTTGAATGCAAAAGAGTCTGGATGCAATGTCATTATCGGACTTTACGAGGGTTCTAAATCCTGGAAAAAGGCTGAGGAACAGGGCTTTGAAGTATATACTGCAGCAGAAGCAGCTAAGAGAGCTGATATTATCATGATCCTGATCAACGATGAGTTACAGGCTGATATGTACAAAAAAGATATCGAGCCCAACCTTGAGGCCGGAAATATGTTAATGTTCGCACATGGTTTCAACATTCATTTCGGATGCATTAAGCCCCCTGCAGATGTTGATGTAACCATGATCGCTCCCAAAGGACCTGGACACACTGTTCGTTCCGAGTATCAGGCTGGTAAGGGCGTTCCTTGTCTGGTTGCTGTAGAGCAGGATGCTACCGGTAAGGCTCTTGACCTTGCACTGGCTTACTCTCTGGCAATCGGCGGCGCAAGAGCTGGTGTTCTTGAGACTACCTTCCGTACCGAGACTGAGACAGATCTGTTCGGTGAGCAGGCTGTTCTTTGTGGCGGTGTATGTGCACTGATGCAGGCTGGTTTCGAGACTCTGGTTGAGGCTGGTTATGATCCCAGAAATGCATACTTCGAGTG
>CAKRTZ010000010.1 GCA_934402515.1 uncultured Lachnospiraceae bacterium | reverse complement strand
GATTTGAGGAGCGGAAGCGCTGGCTGTTTTTTGGACTGCCGTTCACCTTTACCAAGTATCTGGTGGGAGAGGAAATTGTGACCATCGACAGCGGGTTTTTCAAAAAGGTGGAAGATGATTGCTATATGTACAAGATTCAGGATGTGGAACTGACCAGAACTCTGGGAGAACGCATCTTTGGACTGGGCACTGTGGTTTGTTATACCGGGGATACCACCCATCCCAAGCTTTATCTGGAGCACATTAAACATGCCAAAGAGGTGAAAAATTATATTTTACAGTCATCGGAGAAGATGCGGATGAAACGCAGAACCCTGAATACCCTGAATATCGGGGCAGAGGCGGAGGATCTGACCGATACGGATATGGAGTAAGAAAAGTCATGCAGTTAGATATGACGAAGGGGAGTCCCTTCAAATTAATTTTAAAATTTATTATTCCCATTATTATAGGTAATATTTTCCAACAGCTTTACAGCATGGTGGATACCATCATTGTGGGACGTTACGTGGGTGTGCAGGCTCTGGCAGCGGTAGGTGCCACAGGAACCATCGGTTTTCTGATCATTGGATTTTCCCAGGGACTGACCACGGGATTTACCATCATTACAGGACAGCGTTTTGGTGCCGGTGATGAAGAGGGAATCAAAAAGAGTGTGGGAAGTGCCACACTGCTGACATTGATCGTCATTGTGGTTATGACCTTAGGCAGCGTTCTGTTGATGGATCCTCTTCTTACCATCATGAATACACCGGAGGACATCTACGAGATGTCCAGAACTTATATTCTGATTATCTGCTATGGACTGGCAGGAAATCTCTGGTATAACCTGGTGGCAAGTCTGCTGCGCGCAGTGGGAAATAGTAAGGTTCCCTTGTATTTTCTTATCTTTTCTGCGTTTTTAAACATCTTCCTGGATCTGCTCTTTGTAGTCAACTTCCAGATGGGGGTGGCAGGAGCTGCATGGGCTACGGTTTTATCCCAGCTTCTGGCAGGTATTTTATGCCATTTATACATCTTAAAAAAAGTTCCTTTACTCCGGGCAGAATGGAGACATTACCGGCTGGAGGGTCATTTACCCTGGATTCAGCTGAAAATCGGAATCCCCATGGCATTGCAGTTTTGCATCACCGCAATCGGAACCATAATTCTGCAGTCTGCATTGAATCTGCTGGGATCCACGGTAGTAGCTTCCTATACGGCGGCATGTAAAGTGGAACAGCTGGTAACCCAGCCCTTCGGAGCCATGGGAGTTACCATGTCTACCTACAGTGCACAAAATCTGGGAACTAACGATCTGTCCAGAATCCGTAAAGGAGTAAGGGCCGCCAACCTGATGTCCGCAGTGTATTCCGTGATCGTATATGGAATTGTCATCCTGCTGATGCCGTATCTGATTCGTCTCTTTGTCAGTGAAAATCTGGACCAAGTGCTTCACTATGCGGATATATACATTAAAGTATGCGGTCTGTTCTTCATTCCACTGGGAATGATCTTTATCTTCCGTAATGTGCTTCAGGGCTGCGGATACGGGTTCATGCCCATGCTGGGCGGCGTTGTGGAATTGTTAAGCCGTGGTGTACTGGCAATCATGGCGGCGCACAGACTTAGCTATGTGGGGGTGTGCCTTGCCAATGCTTCTGCATGGTGCAGTGCGGGAATTTTCTTATGGATCGCTTACTATCCTTTTATGAAGAAACTTTCCTGTAGGATGAACCGGTCAGCCGCTCCATCAGAAGTCCGGTGAGAAACCAGCAGGGGGCATAATCCAGGCGTATGACTTCCCGGATATTCCAGGAAGAACGGCGGTAATTCCAGGGGCAGGAGTTCCTTTTGGTCAGATAGCTGCCACTGATGAATTCTACCGAAAAAATCAAAAATGTGTAGAGTAAGCCTCGTAACCAGATGGACTGCCGGTGTAAAATCCGGGAGAGAGGAGCAATGACTGCTCCCATGCCATAAATAGGAAACATCCAGAGGGAAGTGGTGCCGCGAAGTGCCATTTCCCTTTTTTGTAAGGAATGCATGGCAGTAAAAAGAATTTCCAGACACCAGCCGGTGATGCCGCAACGCAGAAAATTTTGAATAAAACGAGTTGGTTTCATAGGGTTCCTTTCCAAAATGATTCTATTACAGTATAACCAGCAGGACTTGAACTATACAAAGGGAAACAGAGGGAGATGTGAGGATGCAGAGAATTGCATTTTGTATGGACAGAAAAAATGGAGACGGTTGTGTGGCAGCCTTTCTGGGACAGATTTTAAAGGCAGCAGGATATACCACAGCCTGTCTGGTAGGAACGGGAAAAGACCGGGAACATTTACGGATTTCCGGCAGGGCTGTCAGCAGAAAAATGTGGGAGAGCCTGGGGGAAGAACCGGCGCAGGCTTCCATGAAGAAAAAGCTGGAACTGTTGGAACAAAAGAATCCCCAGATTCTTCTTTGGATCGGGGAGGGAGAAGAATGGGAGAAAATGCCCAAAGAAGACACAGCATGGAAAATCTTTCGGGAAAACCAATGGAATGTGCAGCTTGGAAAGGTATGGCGCGGTGTCCGAAAACAACGTTTTGACTACCTCGGGCCGGGAAATCTTATAAAAAATGTAGAATTGGATATGCCCGGGGACTGGCAGGTGGAAAATACGGCAACTGCCATCGCGTTGGCATATGCAATCAGTCCGGAGATACCGGGGAATGGGATCGATGAGAAGAAAATACGAAAAGGAATTGCCAATACCCATTGTGAGGGCTGTCTGGAACAACTCAGGAATCGTCCGTCGGTCTGGATAGATCGGGCAGCGTCACCAAAAGCTGCAGAGCTTCTGTGGAATTCCGTGAGACGGATTGCCGGAAACCGTCCGGTCATTGGAATTTTAGGCTTGGAAAGAAGAGAAGAGACGGCAGAGTTCCTGAAAGAATTTTGCTCCCCTGCCCAGATTCTTTTTACAATGTCCACAGAAAAGGGATACGGGGCCTATGAACTGGCTGAAATGGTTCGTGGATTCCAGCCCAATGTGACAGCAGTGGACAGTCCGGAGGAAGCACTGGAAATTGCCCGGCTTTTTGCTGGAGAGGGACAGACAGCCGCTTCCGAGATGCCGGTTCTTTTAATTGTCTGCCCCAGAGAATTACAGGAAAAAATGAGAAAAGTTATTTCTGATTGGAAAACGCCGCATTCATGGCCGCATCAAAGGTTGTAACGCTGACAGGACCAAAGGTGGAAGTTTTGTATACCGGAACCGGGGTATTAAACTCGTTAAAATACACATAGTTCGAGGTAATGTTGATGTTGGTAAAGGCACCCTCTGCTACCTGTTCTGCACCACTGCCATCTATGTGCATCCGCATGAGGGAAGGAGATTTGCCGGCCGTCTGATAGTAAATCATGTCGCCGTATAAATTATAAAAATCTACCCGGTCTTTGGTCAGGATTTCCACAGTGTTCGCGGAAAAGCAATAACGGCACAGATGGTAATTGGACTCCAAGTCCATGAAATACACATAGTCGCCGTCCACAATGGGATCCCACAGATTGCGCTCTAAGACCAGATTTAAATTGCCGGTGGATGGAGCCAGGGTGTAAAGATAGTGGTTTTCCTTTGTCCCGTTTAGGTAAATCTGTCCGTTGGATACACAGGCTGCAGTGAGGGGATAATCACTGAGGGACTGCTTGGCTTTGCCATCAATTCCGCAGCGCTTCAGAGTGGAAAAAGTTTCATCATCGTAGTTTTCATAATACAATTCATTTCCGAACAGTAATAGCATAGAGGTATCGGTACGATCCAGGCAGGAGAAATTTTTGCCGTTATGTGTCAACCGATACAATCCCCTGGTATTTCCCAGCATTGCCATTCCGGAGGAGGCGGAGGATCCCTGCTGATAGCAGTAAAGATAATTTTCATCTGCATTCAGATAGGAAGAAACGGAACTCTTCAATTTCTTCAGATTAGTTTCATCGCTGTTCATGGAGTACAGGGCATAACCATCATAGGCATTGGCAAAATAGACAGTGCCGTCCAGTTCGCAAAACAGCCCTTTATTATATAAATTGCCGGCAGTATTTCCTACCACCGTTCCATCGTTTCGTTTGACCTGGTGTCCCCAGAGACTCAGAAGATACAGGACAACAAACACCAGAAGGATGATCAGTATGGGAATGAAATTTTTACCTTTTTTTGACATAAATTTTACCTCGCTTATGATCATTATACCCCTTGAAAGTCTTGCTATCAAGATAGGGATGGTATAAGATAAATAGTATTAAAAACATTTGTTACTGTTCACTCGTACCTCGTTCCAGTAACGATTCGCAGACTCATTTTAATTTTTGCTCCGCAAAAGGAGTCTGCTCACACTTGAGTCACTTTCTTACGCAGCAAAACAGCAAGTGTTTTTCTGCTGAGTGAACAGTAACAAACATCTCAGAATGGGAGAAAAGTAATGGATTTAAGTGAATTGCGGGTACAGATCGATGCAATTGATAAGGATATTGTGGAATTATACGAGAGGCGGATGGATATCTGCAGACAGGTCGCTGAATACAAAATAGAAAACGGCAAGAAGGTTTTTGACAAGGTACGGGAAGAAGAGAAGATTGCCAGGGTAAAATCCCTGACCCACAATGCTTTTAACAGTGTGGGAATCCAGGAACTTTTTGAACAGATCATGTCTATGAGCAGGAAGCTGCAATATCAGCTGCTGGCAGAAAAAGGGGCATTGGGAAAGCTCCCTTTTATCGCCGTGGACAAGCTGGATCAGGAAGGTGCCAGGGTGGTCTTTCAAGGGGCGGAAGGAGCTTACTCCCAGGCAGCCATGCGCCAGTACTTCGGTGATAAAATTTCCAGCATTCATGTAGACACCTTTCGGGACGCCATGGCGGCAATTGAGGAGGGAAGCGCGGACTTTGCGGTTCTTCCCATCGAAAATTCCACAGCCGGCATTGTCAGCGAAATCTACGACCTTCTGGTGGAATATGAAAATTACATTGTGGGTGAACAGATCATCAAAATTGAACATTGCCTGTTAGGGCTTCCGGGTACGAAACTGGAAGATATTCACACAGTTTATTCCCATCCCCAGTCGTTGATGCAGAGCGCCAGATTTTTAAGCGAGCACGACTGGAAGCAGATCAGTATGCAGAACAATGCCTTTGCTGCCAGAAAGGTGGCAGAGGATCAGGATCGATCCCAGGCAGCCATTGCCAGTGCTTATGCGGGAGAGACCTATGGACTGGAAGTGTTGAAGCGGGGCGTGAATCAGTCCAGCAATAATTCCACCCGGTTTATCATTGTCACGAATCAGAAAATATTTGAAAAGGATGCAAAAAAAATCAGTATCTGTTTTGAGGTTCCCCATGAATCCGGTTCCCTCTACCATATGCTGTCTCATTTTATTTATAACGGTTTAAATATCTGTAAGATCGAAAGCCGCCCCATTGAGGACCGCACCTGGGAATATCGGTTCTTCCTCGATTTCGAGGGAAATCTTTCCGACAGTGCAGTGAAGAATGCACTGCGGGGCCTGCGGGACGAAGCGAGAAATATGAAGATACTGGGAAATTACTGATAAGGAGTTACTTTATGAAGGGTAAAATGTTTGCAGCCATCGATGTGGGTTCCTATGAATTGAATCTGAAAATTTATAATGTAACTGCAAATGGCATGAGCCAGGTGGACGATGTACGTTATCGTCTGGATCTTGGATCGGATACTTACGCGAAGGGCAAGATTGAAAATGAACGGGTTGAGGAACTGTGCAAGATCCTGAAAGAATTTAAAGCAATTATGGGATCCTACAAGGTGGATGACTATAAAGCCTATGCCACCAGTGCCATCCGTGAGACGCAGAACACCGTGGTGCTGTTAGACCTGATCGAACAGCGGACCGGAGTGAAGCTGGAGGTGCTCAGTAACTCGGAACAGCGTTTTCTGGATTACAAGTCTGTGGCATCAAAGGGAGAGGTATTTAATAGGATTATAGAGAAGGGGACTGCTATTGTGGATATTGGTGGAGGTTCTATGCAGATTTCCCTTTTTGATAAGGATACCCTTGTGACTACACAGAATATCCGACTCGGTATTTTGCGTATCCGGGAACGCCTCAGCAACATGGAAGTGACCAGAAGCCATTATGCCCAGTTGATTGATGAAATGGTGGAAGCACAGATTGATGCCTTTAAAAAGCTGTATTTGAAGGATCGCCAGATCGAAAATATCATTGTAGTGGATGATTATTTGTCTTATGTCATCCAGCACTCTGCACCCCAGGAAAACGGCGTAGGCTGTGTGGATGTGGAAAGGTATGAAAATTTCCTGCTTTTCCTGAGAGAAAAGAATATGACAGAGATTGCAAGAACCTATGGCATGACGGAGGACAATGCCCTTCTTCTTGCCATTTCGTCCATGCTGCTAAAGCAGATTGTCCACAGTATGGATGCAAAATACATCTGGGCTCCGGGTGTGACTCTGTGTGACGGCATGGCATATGAATATGCGGAAAACCGCAAGATTTTTGCACTGCCCCATGATTTTGAACAGGATATCATTGCCTGTGCCAGAAATATTTCCAAGCGTTATATGGGGAGCAAAAAACGTTCTGAGACATTGGAAATGCTGGTGCTTACTATTTTCGACAGCATGAAGAGAATTCATGGCCTGGGGAAAAGAGAACGCCTGATGCTCAGACTGGCGGCACTGTTACATGACTGTGGAAGATATATCAGTCTCACCAATTTAGGAGAGTGCGGCTACGACATCATTATGTCCACCGAGATTATAGGCCTATCCCATCTGGAGCGGGAGATTGTGGCAAATGTGGTGCGCTACAATCATATAGAGTTGGACAGTTATGAGGAATTGGGCAAAACCACAACACTGGATCGCAAATCTTATCTGGTGATTGCCAAGCTTACCGCGATCCTGCGGGTGGCAAACGGATTGGATCGCTCCCACAAAGAGAAGTTTAGGAATGTTTCCGTGGGATTACAGAAGGATGAGCTGATCATCACGGTAAAGACCAATACCGATATCACGCTGGAGCAGGGATTATTTGAACATAAGGCACAGTTTTTTGAAGAGGTTTACAGTATCAAACCTGTAATTCGTCAGAAACGTGTGATTTAGATTTTGATAGAAGGGAGATACAGTTAGGTTGAAACAGGAGAAATTTTCAGACCCGTCCTATTTTATGAATCGGGAACTAAGCTGGGTCAAGTTTGATGAACGAGTTTTGAATGAAGCGAGAGATCGCAAGATTCCACTGTTTGAACGTTTAAAATTTTTGAGCATTACCGCCTCGAATCTGGATGAGTTTTTCATGGTTCGTGTGGCATCCTTAAAGGATATGGTCAATGCCGGATATCAGAAGAAGGACATTTCGGGCATGACCGCCCAGGAGCAGTTGGACCAGTTAAATGTGGTGACGCATGAACTGGTGAAAGGCCAGTACCATATTTATAACCGCTCCCTGCTTCCTCTGTTAAAGGAAAATGGACTTTGTGTGGTGGAGAAACACGAGGATCTGGATGAAAAACAGCAGGAATATGTGGATCGCTACTTTGAGGAGAATGTATATCCGGTGCTCACGCCCATGGCAGTAGATTCTTCCAGACCCTTTCCTTTGATCCGCAATAAGTCCCTGAATATCGGGGCGCTTCTTTCACCAAAGAAAGAGGATAAGAAGAGCAACAAGAAACAGCTGGAATTTGCTATGGTGCAGGTTCCCAGTGTGTTGTCCCGTATCGTGCCGATTCCCTCCTCCAAAGAGGGCACAAAGGCTGTGATTCTTCTGGAAGAGATCATCGAGCGAAACATGGAAAAGCTGTTTTTAAACTACGATATTGTATGTGCCTACCCTTTCCGTATTATGAGAAATGCAGACCTTACCATTGATGAGGACGATGCTGCCGATCTGTTGAAAGAGATTGAGAAACAGCTGAAACACCGTCAGTGGGGAGAAGCCATCAGACTGGAAGCGGCCAAGGACATGGATGGCAGATTGCTGAAGATTATCCGGGAGGAACTGGCTCTGTCTGAGGCGGCAATCTACAAGATTGATGGCCCTCTGGATCTGACCTTCCTGATGAAAATGTATGGAATGGATGGCTTTGATCATCTGAAGACACCCAAATACACGCCACAGCCGGTACCTGCATTCCCGGAGGGCTGTGATATTTTTGAACAGATCCGCAAAGGTGATATTCTGATGTATCATCCCTATGAAACTTTTTCGCCGGTGGTGGAATTTATCCAGAAGGCGGCAAAGGATCCGGATGTGCTGGCAATCAAACAGACGCTGTACCGTGTCAGCAGCAATTCCCCTATCATCATGGCACTGGCGAAGGCGGCAGAGAACGGAAAACAGGTTTCTGTTCTTGTGGAGTTAAAGGCGCGATTTGATGAGGAAAATAATATTGTCTGGGCAAAGATGCTGGAGAAAGCCGGCTGCCATGTAATTTATGGTCTGGTAGGTTTAAAAACCCACAGTAAAATTACCCTGGTAGTGCGCAGGGAAGAGGATCGGATCCGCAGATATGTCCACTTGGGAACCGGAAACTACAATGATGCAACAGCAAAGCTGTATACGGATATTGGTATGTTTACCTGCTCTGAGAGTATCGGCGAGGATGCAACAGCAGTCTTTAACATGCTGTCCGGCTATTCTGAGCCCAGAAACTGGAATAAGCTTTCCCTTGCACCTCTCTGGTTAAAGGATAAATTCCTGTACCTGATCGATAGAGAAGCGAAGAATGCCCTGGAGGGAAAAGAAGCACATATTATTGCCAAGATGAATTCCTTGTGTGACAAGGATGTGATTGAGGCTCTTTACCGTGCATCCTCAGCAGGAGTAAAAATCGAACTGATCATTCGTGGAATCTGCTGTCTGAAGGTGGGAATCCCGGGTGTAAGCGAAAATATCTCAGTTCGCTCCATTGTGGGTAATTTCCTGGAACATGCCCGCATATTCTATTTTGAGAATGCCGGAAGTCCGGAATTTTATTGCAGCAGTGCGGACTGGATGCCCAGAAATCTGGAACGCCGGGTAGAAATTCTGTTTCCGGTGGAAAAGACAGAGTTACGGGATCGTTTATGGCATATTTTGCAGGCGCAGCTGGCGGATACGGAGAAGGCATCTGTGCTGCAGCCGGATGGCACCTATGAGAAGGTGGACAAACGGGGCAAAGGAAGCTTTAATTCCCAGGACAGCTTTTGTAAGGAAGCAGTAAAAGCAGCTGCAAAAGAAAAAGAAACCAAAAATCCCAGGGTGTTTATCCCGGAATCGAGTGCAAATGAGTAGATTAGTGTTGGCGTCCGCTTCGCCAAGAAGAAAAGAACTGTTAGAGCAGATCGGACTGGAGTTTACCATTCATGTCAGTGATCTGACGGAAGAGACAAAGAAAACCCGGGCAGAAGAGGTGGTACAGGAGCTGTCCAGACAGAAAGCCGCCCATGTGTGGGAAGAATTGGAACAGGCAGGAGAAGACCTTACAGATACGGTGGTGATCGGTGCGGACACCGTGGTGTCGGTGTGGGGAGAAGTTCTGGGGAAACCGAAGGACAGGGAGGATGCCTTTCGCATGCTGGACACTTTGCAGGGACGAACCCATCAGGTCTACACCGGAGTGACCATTTACTGGATGCAGGAGGAAACCAGACATCACATCACCTTTTATGAATGTACGGATGTCACCATGTATCCCATGGACAGCGAGGAGATTGAAGCCTATATCGCCACCGGAGAACCGATGGACAAGGCAGGTGCCTACGGCATTCAGGGAAAATGTGCTGCCTATGTGCAGGCAATTTGCGGAGACTACAATAATGTGGTGGGATTACCTGTGGCAAGAGTTTACCAGGAATTAAATCAACGAGGACTACTATAAAATTGGAGGGTGAAACTTATGAGTAATGAATACGATGAGAAGGTGCTGCAGTGCTTTTTGGAGAAACAGGGTCAGCTGTTTGACGAGCCGGTAGCGGAGAATGAAGAGGAGGCAGCCGATTTCCTGGAGGAATGTCTGGCTGTGGTCGTGGATTCTGTGAGGGAAGTCTGGGAATACTTTGACGAGGAAGGCGTGGATATGGATGGCGCGGATGAAGACTCCATATTGGATGCATCCGAGGTCTTTGAAGTAGGAGACGGAAGATATCTGATCGTGGAAGGGTAGTCACGGATGTATGAAACATCCGGAAGGAATGGAAAAATGATATAGGTTTACATAAAAAGGAGAATGCCGCTGGACATTCTCCTTTTTACGGGTACGGAACAGATATTAGTGTGATTTTTCGTGTTTTTTCTTTAATGCAAAGTACACCTCATCCGGCACATCGAGATTTCCATAGCCGGTGCCAAGTTCCAGTTTCGGCTTGGCAAGGCCGTGGAAATCAGAGCCGCCGCTGATTAACAGGTCATACTTGAGGGCAAGCTGACGAATCTGGTTTTCTTCCCGGTGATTGTAGGTGGCATAGAGAGCCTCAATGCCGGTCAGTCCGGCATCTTTCAAGCGGCATACCAGGATATCCAGCCGTTCCCTGCTCATGCGGTAGAGGATGGGATGTGCCAGGATTGCCAGCCCACCGGCTTTCTGAATCAGGCTGACGGCCTGCTGGGGTGTTACTTTTTCCCTGGGAACGAAATAAGGAGTGTGGTCGCCCAGATACTTGGAAAAAGCATCGGCCACACTGGATACGATTCCATGTTCCAAAAGCCAGGTGCCGTAGTGGGCACGGGTGATGACGGAGCCGGGATTTGCCTCCTGCAATGCCTCGTAGGAGATGGGGATGCCAGTCTCCTGCAAATTCGAGCACATCTTGCGGTTGCGGGCATCTCTGGATTCCACGAAGGACTTTAAGTGTGCCTTAAAATCCGGCTGTTCCGGGTCAATGAAAAGCCCCACAATGTGGATATCTTTGCCCTCATATTCCGTGGAGAGTTCAATGCCGGGAACAACCTCAAGGGGCTTGCCCTGGGCAGCATGGGTCAGCTCTGCCAGTCCATCGGTGGTATCGTGGTCGGTGAGAGCCAGCGCTGTTAAATTTTTCTGAATTGCCATAGTAACAAGTTCGGACGGGGTGAAAGTCCCGTCCGATTTGTTGGAGTGCACATGTAAATCTACCATTAGTTATTGTCTTCCTCAGCTTCGGTACTGGTATAGATGGTACGTTTCCGGGCCATCTCATCGCTTGCCAGATACTCGTCATAGGTTGTGATCTTGTCAATCATGGTGCCGTTTGGCAGAATTTCCATGATACGGTTTGCAGTGGTCTGTACCACCTGATGGTCATGACAGGAGAACAACTCCACACCTTTGAATTTCTTCATGCCTTCATTGAGGGCAGTGATGGACTCCATATCCAGGTGGTTGGTGGGCTCGTCAAAAATTAAGCAGTTAGCCCCGCTGATCATCATCTTGGAAAGAAGGCAGCGAACCTTCTCACCACCGGAGAGAACTTTAACTTTTTTCACACCATCCTCACCGGCAAACAGCATACGTCCCAGGAAACCACGGACATAGGTGACATCCTTCACGGGAGAGTAACCGGTGAGCCACTCGGTGATGGTATAGTCGTTGTCAAATTCCTCGGTGTTATCCTTGGGGAAATAGGCCTGGGAAGTGGTGACACCCCACTTGTAAGTACCGGAATCCGGTTCCATTTCGCCTACCAGGATTTTAAAGAGGGTGGTTTTTGCCAGCTCGTTGCCGCCTACAAAGGCAATCTTGTCATCGTGGCCAACGATAAAGGTAATGTTGTCCAGAACCTTCTCGCCATTGATGGTTTTGGTGATGCCCTCCACGGAAAGCACTTCGTTACCGATTTCACGCTCCGGGCGGAAATCAATGTAGGGGTATTTACGGCTGGAGGGTTTGATGTCATCCAGCTCAATTTTTTCCAGGGCACGTTTTCTGGAGGTTGCCTGCTTGGATTTGGAGGCATTTGCGGAGAAACGGGAGATAAATTCCTGTAATTCCTTGATCTGTTCCTCTTTTTTCTTGTTGGCCTCTTTCCGCTGTTTGATAATCAACTGGCTGGACTCGTACCAGAAGTCATAGTTGCCGGCGTATAACTGGATTTTGCCATAGTCGATATCTGCAATATGGGTGCAGACTTTATTCAGGAAATAACGGTCGTGGGAAACCACGATAACGGTATTCTCAAAGTCGATGAGGAAATCCTCTAACCAGGAGATCGCGTCCAGATCCAGGTGGTTGGTGGGCTCATCCAAAAGCAGAATGTCGGGATTGCCAAACAGTGCTTTTGCCAGCAGGATTTTCACCTTTTCATTACCGTTTAAATCTGCCATCTGTGCATAGTGCAGGGAAGGGTCGATGCCCAGACCGTTTAACAGCATGGCAGCATTGCTTTCTGCATCCCAGCCGTCCATCTCTGCAAATTCTGCCTCCAGCTCACTGGCACGGATTCCGTCCTCATCGGTGAAATCTTCCTTGGCGTAGATAGCATCCTTTTCTTTCATAATTTCGTACAGACGCTCGTTACCCATGATAACGGTGTCCATCACAGTGTAACTGTCGTATTTGAAGTGATCCTGTTCTAAGAAGGAGAGACGCTGACCGGGAGTAATCACGATGTCACCGTTGGTGGTTTCCAGCTGACCGGATAAAATCTTTAAGAAGGTGGATTTACCCGCGCCGTTGGCCCCGATGATACCGTAGCAGTTGCCCTCGGTGAACTTGATGTTCACATCCTCAAACAGAGCCTTTTTTCCTATTCTAAGTGTAACGTTGTTTGCACTAATCATTGTAATACCTCAATTTTTTTATTTTATATGGCCTGAGAACATAACTTCCTCTATTATACATGAAACCATTGGTATTTCAAGGATTTCTTAAATTTTACATGCATTTGATAGTCGTAAAATAGGAGATATGGTATAATAAATACATTAGCGAACAAAGGAGGATTTCCTATGAAACTAAACTACAAGAGGACGGTGCTCATCGGTCTGGCATTTATGTCCATCTGTGCATTCTGGCAGATGTATGACAACATCATACCGCTGATTCTGCAAAACACCTTCGGACTGGGAGAAACGGTAACCGGTGCTTTGATGGCGATGGACAATGTGCTGGCAATTTTCCTGCTGCCGCTGTTCGGAACATTGTCCGACAAGGTGGACACACCCTTCGGTAAGCGTATTCCCTTCATCGTGGGAGGCACGCTGCTGGCAACGGTCTTTTTATTCCTGTTGCCCTACGCAGACAGAACCGTGAATCTGGTGCTTTTCGTGGCAGCGTTATTTGCCCTGCTGGTATCCATGGGACTCTATCGTTCACCGGCGGTTGCCCTGATGCCGGATCTGACACCTAACCGCCTGCGGAGCAAGGGCAATGCAGTCATCAACCTCATGGGAGCTGTGGGCGGCGTCTACGCTCTTATCATGATTAAACTGTTGGTGGGCAGTGGCGAGCGTCCCGATTATCTGCCCCTGTTTGCAAGCATCGGCGGACTGATGTTAGTGGCAGTGATTATTCTGTGCGTGACCGTCCGGGAGAAAAAGGTAAAAGCCAAAGTAGAGGCGGAATGCCTGGCTGCAGGCGAACCTTTCGGCGGAGAGATGGACGAGGAGAAAGCCCAGGAGAACGGGGGCAGAAATCCTATGGCGGCAGATGTAAAGCGCTCCATGATGTTTATGCTGGCCTCCATCTTCCTGTGGTATACTGCCTATAATGCCGTAACCACCGCTTTTTCCCGCTATACCAGAGTGGTGTGGAAGTTAGAAGGCGGAAGTTTTGCCAACTGCCTGATGGTGGCAACCGTAGCAGCCATTTTAAGTTACATACCCATCGGGAATATTTCCAGCCGCATCGGACGTAAAAAGACCATTATGGGCGGCGTGGTGATTATGAGCATCTGCTATCTGTTAGCGGCGCTGATGCCAAACTATCATCCCATCATCAATCTGGGCTTTGCCTGCATCGGTATCGGCTGGGCGGCAATTAACGTAAATTCCTACCCCATGATTGTGGAGATGGGAAAGGGCAGTGACATCGGTAAATTTACCGGTACTTACTATACGTTTTCCATGGCGGCACAGATTTTTACCCCTGTGGCCTCCGGATTTTTGCTGGAGCATGTGTCCTACCGCACCCTGTTCCCCTACGCGTTAATCTTTTCCGCCCTGGCATTTGTCACCATGACCCAGGTGCGCCACGGCGATGTAAAACCCGTGAAGAAGGACAGCGTGCTGGAACACTTTGACGTGGACGATTAGTGGAAAACGATTTAAAATGACATTAGAATTTTGACAGAAAAGAAGGCTTACCAATGAAAATATTTTTACTTGTACTTTTAATTGTAGTGGTTGTGCTGGCAGTGCTGTATCTGCTGATGATTATGCCACGCATGATTCACAAACCGGACAGAAAGCCCTATCTGGGTGTCTTGTATGCACACAGAGGCCTGCATAATAATGAAACCCAGGCACCGGAGAACTCCATGGCGGCATTTGAGAAAGCAGTGGATGCAGGCTACGGAATTGAATTGGATGTGCAGTTAAGTAAGGACAAAGTTCCTGTGGTATTCCACGACTTTACCCTGAAACGAATCTGCGGTGTGGAAGGAAAAGTAGAGGATTACACCTACGAGGAACTGCAGAAATTCCATCTGGCACAGTCCGACCAGACCATCCCGAAATTTTCCGAAGTACTGAAACTGGTGGACGGTAAAGTTCCACTGATCGTGGAGTTAAAAATCGAGGGATTAAACACAGAGGTATGCCCTCTGGCAGATGAACTGCTATGTGCTTACAAGGGTGTGTATTGTATCGAGTCCTTCAATCCATTGGGAGTGAAATGGTACAGGGATCACCGCCCGGAGGTATTCCGGGGACAGCTTGCAGAGCAGTTCCTGAAACATAAAGAGTTTAATTCTCCACTTTATTTTGTATTACAGAATCTGCTGTTCAATTTTCTGACAAAGCCGGACTTTATTGCCTACAATCATAAGCATGCAAAGGCACTGTCCCTGCGAATCTGCCACCGCATGTACCATAACGTGGCAGCTGCTTGGACGATTAAAAGCCAGACAGAACTGGATGCGGCCCGCAAGTATTTTGATATTTTTATTTTCGATAGTTTTATTCCGACATCGAATTCATAAAAAGAGAGAAAAGATCGGCATATCTACCAAAAAGGCATAAGAAAACAGCTGTATAAACTGCTGTATTTCGTCAAAAATACCAAAAATCAACTTTTGGATTTTTTTGCAAAAAAAAGTAGTGCGAGAAAGTGCCTGTTCTGCTATAATATTTGAATGTTAAAAACTCTTTGTAACATTAATATAATGAGAAAGGAAGAAACACAAACATGAAGAAATGGGTTTATTCGTTTGCAGAAGGCGATATGACCATGCGTAATCTTCTTGGTGGTAAAGGTGCTAACCTTGCTGAGATGACAAGCATTGGTCTTCCGGTTCCGCAGGGCTTCACGATCACAACCGAGGCTTGTACACAGTATTACGAGGATGGACGTAAAATCAACGACGAAATCATGGCTCAGGCTATGGAAGGCGTTGCACAGATGGAGAAGATCAACGGCAAAAAGTTCGGAGATCTGCAGAATCCCCTGTTAGTTTCCGTTCGTTCCGGTGCCAGAGCTTCCATGCCTGGTATGATGGACACCATCTTAAACCTTGGTTTAAATGATGAAGTTGTAGCTGCAATGATCGCAGGCAACCCTGATCCTGCATTCGAGCGTTTCGTATATGACTCTTACAGACGTTTCATTCAGATGTTCTCTGATGTCGTAATGGAAGTTGGTAAGAAATACTTTGAGCAGTTAATCGACAAGATGAAAGAGGAGAAAGGCGTTAAGTACGATGTAGAGCTTACCGCAGCTGACTTAAAGACTCTGGCTGAGCAGTTCAAGGCTGAGTACAAGAAACAGTTAGGCAGCGATTTCCCTTCAGACCCTGTTGAGCAGCTGAAATTAGCTATCGAGGCTGTATTCCGTTCCTGGGATAACCCTCGTGCGAACGTATATCGTCGTGACAATGATATCCCTTATTCCTGGGGTACTGCAGTTAACGTAATGCCTATGGTATTCGGTAACTTAAATGATGAGTCTGGTACTGGTGTTGCATTTACCCGTGATCCTGCTACCGGCGAGAAGAAGCTGATGGGTGAGTTCTTAAAGAACGCACAGGGCGAGGATGTAGTAGCAGGTGTTCGTACACCTATGCCGATCGCTCAGATGGAGCAGGAGTTCCCTGAGGCATACGCTGAGTTCATCAAAGTATGTGAGATCCTTGAGAATCACTACCATGATATGCAGGATATGGAGTTCACCGTTGAGAACAAGAAACTGTACATGTTACAGTGCCGTAACGGTAAGAGAACTGCACAGGCTGCATTAAAGATCGCTTGTGACCTGGTTGACGAGGGACATAAGACCGAGCAGGAAGCAGTTGCTATGATCGATCCTCGTAACCTGGATACTCTGTTACATCCTCAGTTCGATGCAAAAGCTCTGAAAGCTGCAACCCCCCTGGGTAAAGGCTTAGGCGCATCTCCGGGTGCTGCTTGCGGTAAAGTTGTATTTACTGCTGAAGACGCAGAAAACTGGGCTGCTAAGGGTGAGAAGGTTGTTCTGGTTCGTCTGGAGACCTCTCCTGAAGATATCACCGGTATGAAAGCATCTCAGGGTATCCTGACTGTTCGTGGTGGTATGACTTCCCACGCTGCCGTTGTAGCACGTGGTATGGGTACCTGCTGTGTATCCGGTTGTGGCGATATCGCTATGGATGAGGAGAACAAGAAGTTCACCTTAGCTGGTAAAGAGTTCCATGAGGGAGATTACATCTCTATCGATGGTTCTACCGGTAACATCTACGGTGGCGAGATTCCTACCGTTCCTGCAACCATCGCTGGTGAGTTCGGCCGTGTAATGGCTTGGGCTGACAAATATCGTAAATTAAAAGTTCGTACCAATGCTGATACTCCTGCAGACGCTAAGAAAGCTCGTGAGCTGGGCGCTGAAGGTATCGGTCTTTGCCGTACTGAGCATATGTTCTTCGAGGAAGACAGAATTGCTGCTTTCCGTGAGATGATCTGCTCTGATACCGTAGAAGAGAGAGAAGCTGCTCTGGATAAGATTCTTCCTTATCAGCAGGGTGACTTTGAAAAATTATATGAAGCTCTGGAAGGATGCCCGGTTACCATTCGTTTCCTGGATCCGCCTCTTCATGAGTTCGTTCCTACCGAGGAAGCTGACATCGAGAAACTTGCAAAGGCTCAGGGTAAATCCGTTGAGACCATCAAGAACATCATTGCAAGCCTGCATGAGTTCAACCCTATGATGGGTCACAGAGGATGCCGTCTGGCAGTTACCTATCCTGAAATTGCTAAGATGCAGACCAAGGCTGTTATCCGTGCAGCTATCAACGTAAAGAAAGCTCATCCTGATTGGACCATCGAGCCCGAAATCATGATTCCTTTAGTATGTGAAGTAAAAGAGCTGAAATACGTTAAGAAGATCGTTGTTGATACTGCTGATGCTGAAATCGCAGCAGCAGGCATTGATATGAAGTACGAAGTTGGTACCATGATCGAGATCCCTCGTGCAGCTCTGACTGCTGATGAGATCGCAAAAGAGGCTGATTTCTTCTGTTTCGGTACGAACGACTTAACCCAGATGACTTTCGGTTTCTCCCGTGATGATGCCGGTAAGTTCCTGGATGCATACTATGATGCTAAGATTTTCGAGAACGATCCGTTTGCAAAACTGGATCAGACTGGTGTCGGCAAGTTAATGGAAATGTCCATCAAACTTGGCAAACCCGTTAATCCTAACCTGCATGTAGGTATCTGTGGTGAGCACGGCGGAGATCCTTCTTCCGTAGAGTTCTGCCACAAGATCGGTCTGGACTACGTTTCCTGTTCTCCTTTCCGTGTACCTATCGCTCGTCTGGCTGCAGCACAGGCAGCGATTGCTGAGCAGAGCAAATAATAAATAGAATTTAGATTCTTGCAAGGGAAAGCAATATTGCTTTCCCTTGTTTTTATGACCGGGAAAATTTTCGGTAGAAAACTTTTATTATGCCTTTTAGACATATTTCATTATAAAAAATTACGCCATTTTTGATGAAATTTTATGCCGTATCCCCTCAGACCAGACAACTCGTCAATTACATTGTCAAGAAGCACCTTTGTCATGGAAAAGCCGCTTTCCCCTAACTAAACCACCTGCTCCTGAATCCTCTGGCGATCTTCATGGCTATAGTTCCCCGGTGTGCGTTCACCATAGAGGATATAGCCGTTTTTTCCTTCTGTCTTTGCCTGGTACAAGGCTAAATCTGCCATTTTATACAAATCTGCATAATTCTGACCGCGGCTCTTATCAGAGAGTGCAATTCCAATACTGATAGAAATATTATAATCCTGATGTTGTTTTTCGTACTTTTCTTTAATCTGCTTGCAAAGCATTTCTGCCCGGTTGCAGATTTCTTCTTTGGATACATTCAAGGCGAAAATCTGATATTCATCACCGCCGATTCGCCCACAGAAAAAGTCCTCGGAGAAAAGAGTGCGGATGATGTCTGCAATCTCAATTAAGAGTGCGTCTCCAAGCATATGTCCGAAGGTATCATTGACATACTTAAAATTATCCACGTCCAGTACCAGCATAGCGGCCTGATCGTCCTCGGATTTTTCTTCTAACTGTTTTGTAATCCAGGTTTCCATTCCGTAAGTGTTTTTTCCATCTTTTTCCTTAGAGTTCATACCCGAATTCCATCAACAAATCTTCGATTTTCTCCTGTAGTTCCGACACAGAGTGCCTCCGGGAGCGGGCACAGTCCTGCGCCTGCCGGTCACAGAGCAGACATTTCCGGAAGGTGGAGCGGGAGAGTTTGTTGCCGTTTGCGTCCAGAACATCCATGTCAAAAATCCGCCCCAGGGGATGGGTTTCCTCAATCTTCACCATGAGGGCTTTCAACCTGACGGCATTTCCAGTCACAGAGAGAAAGCAGGCATCTCCGGTGGCGGCGTGGATGTTTCGCTGTTCGTTGATTTCCAGATGATTCCCGGCGAGAGCCGTCTCTATCCGATGTACCCCTTCGGCAAAAAGCCGTTCCAGGGCAGGCGTGGTTTTCACAGGACCCGGAATATTGAGGGAAAAAGAGATCAGAGGGCAGTGGTGGACAGCCAGGAGTTCCTGTTGGATTTGCGCCCGCTGCTCTCTGCACCGTAACATTTCTTCCAAAGTCACTTCGGTTCCCTGTAACATAACATCTCCATTCCTGCCCGCTTTTGGGGGCATCTCAAGTTCGCATGACATTTAATAGTGAACAACCTCCTCGGAAGTCCTGAGTCGTTCTATCACAGGACGAGCCTCCGGGGAGGAGAGATAAATCCGGGTACATTCCGGCACCAGCTTTTCCAAGAGTCCGAGATGATTTTCTTTGAGTGCCAGCCGCACCGTGGAGGCACTGATGGGGAGGTCTGCCAGCCTGTCCGGTGTGCCAGGCATCCCATCCTGCGTGCTGGCAGGGATTTCCGTCACCTTGCGCCGGGGCAAAATCCGGCAGGCAATTCCTTGTTCCGGCAGGAGAGCGGACATCCACTCGTTGTAAATTTCTGTGACATGGCTTGAGGGTTCTTCTCCCAGATACCGGGCAGAGATGTGTAAAGCCTCCGCAATCCGGGCAAAGAGGGCGATATCCAATTTCACATGCCCGGTAATCACGGAATCCCCATCCTTTTGGAAATAGCTGGGAAAGGTGGCGTTGCTGATGAGATAGGAGCCGGTGTTGTGACAACACACATTGGGCAGATGGGCAGTTCCCTTCTGCACCAGCTCCCTTCGCATGGAAAAGGGAAAGGCACTGGAATCCTCACGAACCACAAAGAGATGCACCAGGTCATTTTCTCCACTGGCTTTTTCCACCAGATACTGGTGCCCCAGGGTAAAGGGATTGGCGTTCATCACAATGGCAGCCGTTTTCCCGGAAGAAGGAGAAAGCCCCCGGTTGTCACAGAAAGCCTGGGTTTCCTTCTGGAGCTTTTGCAGATAGGAAGAAAAGCCACAGCGCCGGTTTTCCATAAACACCAGTTCCTGCTCCACCTGGGCAATCCCATAAAAGCCCAGGGTGGAAAAGAAAGGAGCAGCATCCGGCTTTGTATACAGAAAGAGATGGACATTTCCCCGTTCTATCTGTACCTCCATGAGATGGGATACAATCTGGTTCATCAGCCCATCCCCCTGATAGGCATGGTGTACCGCCAGACAGCGCAGGGTGTTCTGAAAACAGCTCCCGGTAGCAACAAGCTGTCCGCCATCGTACAAGCCACAGGTATAGTCAATATGAGAATCCAGCCGGATTCCTTCTTCTTTTAACAGGGTGCAAACTTGTGGGTCATCCGTCGGAATCTGTGTAACAAAGGGTGTAACCATGGTGTGTTTTGCTCCTTTTCATGTTAAGATCATTATAACAAAAAACAGCCCCGGCATTATGCAAAAAACACATACAAACTGGTTTGTTTTTGCATTGGATTTTTGCTGCCTGGATAGTTAGAATAAAAGTATCGAGATGGATGCGCGTAACCGGAAAGGAGACCACCTATGAAAAAAGAAATCAACATGACAGGCTTTTTAGATGCCATAAAAGACCTCATCGTAAACGGAATGATGGTTTATCAGAATGACGAACTGTTGGTGCACTACCAGCCAAAGCCGGAGGAAAAACAGAACCAGTATTCCGGGACGAAAAGTTTTACCAGTACCGCAGTGGGGTTTGCGGTGCAGGAGGGACTATTCTCCATGGAGGACAATGTGCTGGACCATTTTAAAGAGGATGCCCCGGCTAACCCTTCCAAACATTTACAGAACATGAAACTGAAACACCTGATTACCATGTCCATGGGCTTTGAGAGTCCTATGCTGATGGGTGCCCAGCGTTCCACCCTCCGGGAGAAGGAAAAGGACTGGGTGCGTTATGTCTTAAAAGCACCAGTCATCCATGCGCCGGGCAGTGTGTTCCAGTACAATAACGCAGGTCCCTACCTTCTGGGAATCCTCATTGAACGGAAGGCGGGCTGTTCCTTATGTGAATACCTTACCCCCAGACTTTTTGAGCCTCTGGGAATGGAAATTCCCCAGTTTGAGTTAGACCCTATGGGACGCTGTTTCGGTGCAGGCGGCATGGTTTCCAAAGTGTCGGATCTGGCAAAGCTGGGACTGCTTTATCTCCACAAGGGAGTCTGGAATGGCAGGCAGCTGCTGCCGGAAAGCTGGGTGGAAACTGCCACAGCACCCCATATCCAGGCAAACGAGGGGGATGAGGAGATCGGGCATGAATATGCCTATCTTTTCTGGAATATGCCCGATGGCATGTACCGGATGGATGGAAAATACGGACAGTACTGCATCGTGATGCCGAAACAAAATGCCGTCATTGCAGTGAATTCCATGCAGATAGAACATGAAAAGGATGTGCTGCGGGCAGTAGTACGCAACATCATTCCCCAGTTATAAAAATAGGAAATCAGCAGTAAGTTACGGAAAGGCACGGGTTACAGGATGGATTTTAAGGAACTGGAGTATGTCATTACCATTGCACAGGAGCGGAATATTTCCAAGGCGGCGGAGCGTCTGTTTATTTCCCAGCCGGTGTTAAGCCGTTTTCTCCTAAAGCTGGAGGACGAGCTGGGCGTGAGCCTTTTTGAGCGGAAAAACCGGCAGTATATTCCCACCTATGCCGGAGAACTTTACTTGGACATGGCGAAGGAGATTCTCAACCGGAAGGAAAAATTTGAGCAGGAAATCAGCCGGGTGAAAAAATCCCAGGCGGGGGCAATCCGGGTGGGCATTACACCGGGACGGGGAAGAACGATTCTGCCGAAGGTATTGCCGGATTTCCACAAGAATTTTCCCAACTTTGAACTGCACATCTTTGAGGAGGATGTGTTTACCTTGGAGAAATACCTTCATGACGGCACCATCGACATTGCCTTTTTTACCACAGTAAAGGATGCACCGGGAAGTCACAGCGATTTTTGCTATGAGGTGCTGTCCAAGGAGGAGATTGTGCTTTGCACCTCAAAGAATAATGCTTTCAGCATCTTAGCCCAGGAAAAGACGGACAGGAAATATCCCTGGATTGACTTAAAGCTGTTGGAGAACGAGTGCTTTATCCTGCTCAAGGATAATATGCGGTTAGGACAGCTTGCCAAGGAAATCCTGAAGGAAAACCAGATGCACCCGGAGACCATGGTTTTAAATTCCATTGATACGGCGCTGGCTTTGGTGGGACAGCAGTACGGGGTGGCTTTTTCCAGTAGTTTCCGCATTGAGGAGCACGCCTGTGCCAAAGACATCAACGTGTTTTCCTTCGGGGAGAAGGCGGTGGACTGGGATTTTGTCGCCGCCCACAGAGCCGATTTTGAAAAGACGAAACCCGTGGCTTACCTGATGGAACTGATTCAGCAATTAAACCAATAGAGGAAAGGACAAGAAACATGAACATTACTAGACCTGCTATCGCGGGAACGTTGGAGTCCAGCGATGCTCAGGTAACTGTAGAACCGGGAGAAGGAGCCGTTGATTTAACCATCGACAGTGTGGTCATCCATCAGTTTGGCAACCAGATACGGAAAGTGATTCTGGACACCTTACAGCATTTAGGCGTTGACAATATTAAAATTACGGTGGTGGATAAGGGTGCGCTGGACTGCACCTTAAAAGCAAGGGTAGAGGGCGCAGTATACCGCTCCTTAAATCAGACGGAACAACTGCCCTGGGGAGGTGCGATTCGCTCATGAATCCCAATAAAAAACGTTTAAGAAGAACCATGATGTTTCTCAATGCCCAGAAACCGGGGTTGATCAAAGACCCCTATATTTACAAGCCGGATTCCATCATGCTGGATCTGGAGGATGCGGTTGCCCAGAACCAGAAGGATGTGGCTCGGTTTTCCCTTTACCATGCGTTGCAGGAAATCGACTACCGGGGCGTGGAACGGGTCGTGCGCATCAATGGGTTAGACACCCCTTACTGGAGAGAGGATGTGCGGGTGTGTGTGGCAGGAGGCTGTGATGCCATCCGGATTCCCAAGACGGAGAGCGCCCAGGATGTGAAACTGGTGGAGGCGGCGATTACGGCAGCCGAAAAGGAGTTTGGACGGGAGGAAGGCTTCACCCTGCTGATGGCAGCCATCGAATCGGCGCGGGGTGTGATGAAAGCACTGGACATCTGTGAGGCATCGGAGCGGCTTTTTGGAATTGCCTTATCCGGCGGCGATTACACCAAGGATTTGCAGACCCATATTACGGGAACCGGCATCGAACTCATGGGAGCCAGACAGAACATGCTCATTGCAGCCAGGGCAGCAGGGGTACAGTGCTTTGACACGGTGTATACCAACCTGGATGACATGGAGGGATTCCGGCAGGATGTGGAAACCATCCATCTCATGGGCTTTGACGGCAAGTCGGTTATCAATCCCCGGCAGATTCCCGTTGTCCATGAAATTTTTACCCCTTCCCAGAAGGACATTCTCTTTGCAGAAAAAGTGGTGAAAGAGATTGACGAAAAAATTGCCCAGGGAATCGGCGTGTTCACCGTGGACGGCAAAATGATTGACATTGCCTTTTATGACGGGGCAAAGCGGATCATTGAGCTTGCCAAGGCATCGGGGGTATACAAAAGGAGTTGTGCGGTATGAGAAATGCGGTTGGTAGAGACATCCCGGAGGAGATTCTGGAACGAACCGGAAAAGAGGTCTTTCAGGGGAACGGTTACCGGGATGGGTATGTCTATAAAAAAGATGGCCCCATGACCAGATGTGTGATTAACAATCACGGGAGCAAACTGGTGGATTCTATCCATGATGCCCTGGTAAAATGCGGAATCCGGGACGGTATGACTTTGGGATTCCACCATCATTTCCGGGAAGGGGACTATATTGTAAATATGGTGATGGAGGAAGTCCACCGGATGGGCATTAAGGATATCACCATCTGTGCCAGCTCTCTGGGAAAAGCCCATGATCCCATCGTGCCTTATATCGAGGACGGAACCATCACGAATATCCAGTCCTCCGGTGTGCGGGGCAAAATCGGCGAGGCGATTTCCAACGGAAAATTAAAGGGACTTGCCATTATGCGTTCCCATGGGGGACGGGTGCGCGCCATTGAATCCGGGGAGACGCGGATTGACATTGCCTTTATCGGAACCCCCACCTGTGACGATTACGGAAACTGCCGGGGAATCGGTGGAAAAAGTGATTGTGGCGTGCTTTCCTATGCCATGGTGGATGGAGATTATGCGGATAAGGTGGTGGCAATCACCGACACGCTGGTGCCCTTTCCCAACTTTCCAGCCCATATCAGCATGACCAAAGTGGACTATGTGGTAAAGGTGGATGCCATCGGTGACCCTGGTAAAATTGCTACAGGAGCGGCGAAACCCACCACGGATATGCGAAAGCTGATGATGGCAGACTACTGTACCCAGTTTGTGGTACATACTCCCTGCTTTAAGGACGGATTTTCCTACCAGACCGGAGTGGGCGGCGCCTCCATTGCCTCCACCATTTCCCTGGCAAAGATTATGAAGGAGCGGAATATCCGTATGCGGTTCGGGGTGGGCGGTCTCACCAAACCCATGTGTGATTTGCTGATTAACGATCAGGTGGACTGTCTGTTAGACACCCAGGATTTTGACCTGGCGGCGGTGGAGTCCGTGAAGGATTTAAAACACTTCCGCATTTCCGCAGGGGAATATGCCGACCCCTTCAACAAAGGAGCGGTGGTGAATAAGCTGGACTTCGTGATTCTGGCATCTCTGGAGGTGGATGTGAACTTTAACTGTAACGTGGTGGTAGGCTCGGACGGTGTGATTACCGGAGCGCAGGGCGGGCATCCCGACACCGCGGCAGGTGCCAAATGCTCCATTGTCATCACCCCACTGGTACAGGGCCGGATTCCCGCTATCTGTACGGAGGTGACGACCGTGACCACGCCGGGAGAGTCCATTGATGTGGTGGTGACCGATTACGGAATCGCCATCAATCCCAGACGGCAGGATTTGATAGACTGCATGAAGGATGTGGATTTGCCCTTTAAGACCATCGAGGAACTGCGGGACATTGCCTACAGCATCACCGGCGTGCCGGAAAAGGTGCAGTTTGGTGAGCGGGTTGTGGGTATCATCGAAAGCCGGGACGGAACCATCATGGATGTGGTACGGCAGGTGAAACCCTTCACATTTGCAGAGGAAAGTCATGGATAGAGACAGGCAGATTGCGTTACAACTGGGAAAACTGGCGCGATGGGCATTAGTGGAGGAGCTGGTTACCACTCCCAAACCGGGGTTAGTGGACGGCTATTCCAATGGCGCCCACCGGGACATGAATTTCCAGACCTTTGAAAAAAGCGCAGAAGTGCTGGAGCCTTATTTCTGCCGGATGGCAGAGGCGGCACTGCAGGGGGAGGAACCGGAACAGGTTTTCCGGAAAATCCGGAACATTGGAATCAAGGCAGAAAAAGCCATGTTCACTGCAACCCAGGGAGCAAACACCCACAAGGGACTGATTTTCTCCCTGGGTATTTTGTGCAGTGGGGCGGCGATTCTTTTAAAAGACCGGAGTGTTCGCCTCACAGAGGAGGGGCTCTTTGCCATGGAACAAAGGATGGTAAGTGCGCCTTTAAGACAGGAACTGGAAAGGCTTTGCCGGAATGGGGCACAGAAAGCGGAAAAGCGAACCCATGGGGAGCAGGTGTTTGCTCGGTATGGGGCGAAGGGGGTCCGGGGAGAGGCCTTGTCCGGTTACCCTTCCGTGAGAACCCTGGCACTTCCCGTGATGGCAGCAGGGATAAAAGAAGGAAGGGACTGGAATACCGTGAAACTCCAGACTCTGTGTACCCTTATGAGCCAGGTGGAGGACAGCAATATTTTGTCCAGACGGGATGAGCCGACCCTGTCCCGGGTACAGGATACCTTCCAGAAGTTTCTGGGAGAGGGAGGTGCCTATCAGAAGGATGGGGAGCAGAAATTAAAGGAACTGGATGCCCGGTTTATCCGGGAGAATATCAGTCCCGGTGGCAGTGCGGATTTGCTGGCAGTGACAATTTTTGTTACGAGGCTGCTGTCTGAATATACTGTTTTTCCTCTGGCTGCAGCGCAAGGAGAAGAAAAGCTAAACTAAACCTGTTTTGTGCGGTTTTCCACCCAGCCGCAGAACCGGTTCCACACATACTGTAAGGGGGCAATCACCAGATTCTCAAAGACAAAGCCGTAGGCTGCGGACAGAAGGAAGGTCAGCAGGATGGTGGCAAGGGTGCCGCCGAAAACCCTGGCTCTGGTGGGTGTGATGCCCAGATGGGATTCCACCACCACGAACAGGATGTACCAGTGTACCAGAATGATGGAATAGCTGTAGCGGGAGAAAAAGCCCAGGATGCGATGAGGCTTTGCGAAAAAGCCCTCACAGCTGCGCACCAGGGCAAACAGGGCACAGCAGATAAACAGTGTGGTGGGCACACAGTTGGAAATATAGGCAATATTTTCAGGGATGGTGTAAGCCATCAAAATGGAGAGGAGCAGGCAGAACACACCGATATGCAGATACAACCGGTTGTTTCTGGCTGCCTCTTTTGTAGTCATAAAGTAGCCAAGAATATAAGCTCCCAGCCAGGATGCCAGAGAGGAGGTCACACCGAAACTGATGCCAAGCAGTGGCAGATAGGAGGTCAGCAGATTCAGAATCAGAATGAGCAGAACCAGCGTCTGGAGCATCTGGGTGTTGAGAATTTTTAACATCTTCCGCAGAAAAGGGGTAAACAGGTACAGGGCAATCAGGGTGTATACCAGCCAGAACTGGGGGGCGAAGCCCGGCGCACCGGACAGAATCATCTGGAGGGATACCCGGATGCCGTCCCACAGGGAGCCATCGAACACATGGTTAAAATCCAGAAACAGCACATAGTAGCAGAGTAAGGGAATGACCACCTTTCCAAAACGGCGGGCGTAAAAGTGCAGTACCGTTTCCTGGCGGTCCTGTAACAGCAGGGCACCGCTTAACATAATGTAGAGAGTGTTGCAGGAGAGGGCAGCCAGAAACAGGATATTGACAAAGTGGTAGCCGGCACCCTCCATTGCCATCTCCGCCAGAGCGTTGCGGCAGGCATGCATACTGATAACCATGAGGGCAGCCAGCACCCGGAGAAAGTCGTAGCCGTGGTTACGGGTGTCGTTTTCCGGCAGGACAAACAGGGATTTCACAAGGGTTCCGGTTTTCCGGTACCGGTCAAGGTGTGCCAGGAAAATCAAAAGAACTGCCAGGAGGGAAAGGGGCAGTCCCTTTAACAGCACCAGAAAGAAAGCACCGTTTAACACCGGTGTTTTTTTCATGGTTCCGGTGCAGCCGGTGATGGAGTCCAGTTGATAGGAGCCGTCCAAATCCAGCCGCAGGGACTGGTAGGTATGGAGGGGGAGTTTTATATCACAGGAGCGCTCCCCGGCATAGAGGGTGGTCACCACCGATTTTCTGGCAGATAAACCGGGCATTTCCGTGGTCTGGTAAAAAACTTCCACCCGCATGTCACTGTCCAGGGGATCGGCAAGGTGAATGGTAATGCCCCCTAAGGTCTGTTCCATTCCCGTGAGATAAAACTGGGGGTCCTCCCTGGACTGGGTGAAAGAAAGACTTTCCTCGTCAAACTCCGTATTTAAGGAGTAGGAATAATAGTCAGAAAACAAATCTACGGTTTCGCCCTGGGGGGTATAGGAAAAATGAAGTCTGGGATAGGCGAAACACACATCCAGCAGAAGAACTGCCAGAGTCAAAAAGGCATAGGTCAGTATGGTTTTTCGGGAAGGTTTCTTCATTATAGACACCTCTTTTAGTAAGATTCATCCCATTATATCATGGAACAGATGGTTCCACTATTTAAATTTTTATGAAAATGTGCGCGATTTTTGCAAGAGAGTATGAAATAACGTAAAAAGCGTTAAAAATTATTGAAAAATAAAGTCAATCAACTTATAATATAAGAAAATATCTGAATTTATTTACGGGGGAAAAGGGGGAAATGAATGAACAATGGAAGGAAAATTCTGATCATAGATGATCTGGAAATGAACCACGCAATACTGCAGGATTTATTGCAGGACGAATATGAACTTCTCAGTGCCATGGATGGAAAAGAAGGAATTGAACTGCTGAATCGTTATCAGAAAAGTATTTCGCTGGTTCTTCTTGATATTGTGATGCCGGTAATGGATGGTTATGAGGTATTGAGGAGAATGCACCTGAGCGATGAACTGTCCAGAATACCGGTTATTGTTATGACCTCTATTAATGAGACGGAGACGGAATTGAAATCTTTGTCCCTGGGAGCTGTGGATTTTGTTACCAGACCCTATGTTCCTGCTATCATTAAGCAGCGTATCCATAACCAGATTGCAACCTGTGAGACACAGCGCATGATGAATGCGGTCAGCCGGGATATTCTGACGGACAGCTATAACGAAGAGTATTTTTATCAGCGCGCAAAAGAGATGATCGGGGCAAAACCTTCGGACTATTATGACTTGATCTCTGTAGATATGGAACGGTTTAAACTCTTTAATGATGTGTACGGAATGAAAGAGGGAGATCGTCTGCTTCAGTATATTGCCGGAAAGCTTAACAGTGTCGCAGCGAAAGAGGACGGCATTTGTGCACGATTCAATGCTGATCGGTTTATGCTTCTGTATCCTCACCATGTAGAACTGAAACCGTTGGTCAATAATATCAAACGGTATCTGGATCGGTATGCGACACAGGGAATGAAACTTCGCCTGAAATACGGAATCTACCATGCCACGGACAGTTCCCTGTCAGTGATCACCATGTGCGACAGGGCAAAGCTGGCAGCAGATCAGGTAAAGGGGCAGTACGATCAGGATTTTTCCTATTATGACGATTCGATGCGCAGGCGCCTGATTCAGGAACAACAGCTTACGGACGAGATGCAGGATGCACTGCATGCAGGAGAATTTGAGGTTTATCTGCAGCCCAAGTATGATTTGGTCAATAACAGAGTTGGGGGAGCGGAAGCCCTGGTTCGATGGAATCATCCGGAACGTGGTTTGATTCTTCCTGCAGAGTTTATTCCCTTTTTTGAAAGAAACGGTTTTATTACAGAACTTGACCTGCATGTATGGAGAAGAACCTGTGAGATCCTTGCAGGACTCAAACGGCAGAAACTGCCCATGCTGCCCATATCCGTGAATGTATCCAGAAGGGATTTCTATAAGTTGGATCTGCCCCTGGTATTGTCGGAAATGGTGGAGGAATATGGACTGCAGCCGGAATTCCTTCACTTAGAAATTACAGAGAGTGCCTATATTGAAGATCCTCATCATCTGGTGGAAACAGTTTCAAAGTTAAAAAAACTGGGATTTGTGGTGGAGATGGATGACTTCGGCACCGGATATTCGTCTTTAAACATGCTGACGGAATTGTCCATCGATGTTTTGAAGATGGACATGCGTTTCCTACAGTCGGAGGAGGATCGCAAGAGCGGAGACCGAAATAAGAATGAAGTGATTCGTTTTGTAGTGGAACTTGCCCAGTGGATGGGATTAAAGGTTGTGGCAGAGGGGGTTGAGGCGGAAGAGCAGATCGCTTTGCTCCGGGCAATCAACTGCCAGTATGCACAGGGATTTTATTATGCAAAACCTATGCCTGCCAAACTATTTTACGAATACATAGAGAAACAAAGTGAAATGTAGATAGAACAAAGGCGCCTCTGCCATAGGGACGCTTTTAAAAGGAGGAAAGGAAGTTAAAAGATGGATATCTGGGAAAAGTTGGAACGGTATGGTGTAGATCTGGAGGGGGCACTGACCCGAGTGTTGGGAGACCGGGAATTATATCTGGAGTGCATCCAGGATTTTCTCCAGGAAAATTCCTACAACCGGCTCAAAGAATGTATGGCGGTGGGAGATTATGAGGAGGCAATCGCTTCGGCCCATGCCCTGAAAGGGGTGACAGCCAATTTGGGAATTACGCCTTTGAATGAAAAGATCGTAGTGGTTCTGGAAGCACTGCGAGGGGGGAAAAGAGAGCACTTGCAGGAACAGTATGAGGCCTTTTGCAAAGAAATGGAGACCTTTCAAAAATTACTGCTTTAACATGTAGAAAATCTATGATACAATAATACGGAAATTGTAATAAGGGGTAATTTTTGTGTCATCGGATCAGGAAAAAAAAGAAAAAGACAGACGGCGCCGACGAGTGAACCGCCTGAAAAAGCTGATTCTGGGTTCGATTCTGTGCATGATTGTTATTCCGGTTTTCTGTGCAGTTTTTCTGGGTGTAAGGGTAGTTTCCCTGAAACATCAGGTGGAAGAACTGACGGACAGGCTGCGCGTGTATGAAACCGGACAGGTACAGGATGGAACAGAGACCAATATCATCACAGAAACAGCGGAAAATCCAGATTCGGCGGATGGGGCAGCAACAGCGGATTCGGATCACATTGCACAGCAACCGCTTCGGGAGAATGAAGAAACGGATGACATGATATCCGTTTATCTGACCTTTGACGATGGCCCGAGCGCAGAGACCGATCGTATTTTGGACATCTTAAAAGAATATAATGTAAAGGCGACTTTCTTTGTCATTGGCAAAACGGACGAGAATTCAGTGAAAGCCTACCAACGGATTGTGGAAGAAGGTCATACCCTGGGAATGCATTCCTACAGTCACCAATATGCCCAGGTTTATGCTTCACAGGAGGCCTTTGAGGATGATCTGACCTCCTTGCAGGATTATCTGTTTTCGATCACAGGCATGGAGAGTACTTTTTACCGGTTTCCGGGAGGCAGTTCCAATAAAGTAAGTAAAATTCCAATGTCGGATCTGATACAATGTCTTAAGGAACGAAATATCACGTATTTTGACTGGAATGTATCTTCCGGAGATGCATCCGGGACTCAGTTGTCCAGTCAGACGATCATCAATAATGTAATGAACGGTATCAATGGTGCACATAAGAATTATGTGGTTCTTTTCCATGACAGTGCGGCCAAAAAAACTACCGTAGATGCCCTGCCGGAGATTATTGAGCAGATTCTGGCAATGGAACATACACAGATTTTACCGATTACCGGAGACACGGAGCCGGTGCAGCACAGAATCAATTAAAAACTGGGCTACAATAGAGAAATGGAGGATGTAATACAATGGGTTTCTTTTCAGATTTAAAAGAGGACCTGTCTCAGGCAGTGAATGAGATGCTGCCGGAGGATGCAGAAAACACGCAGGAAGAGACGACGGACGGTGTTGCAAAGAATGCGGTTGAAGAAACTGTGGAAGCAGCAAGCACAGAACCTGCTGCTGAGGTACAGGAGCCGGAGCCGGAACTGCCGGATTTAAGCGCGATGCTTGATAAAGTGACAGCTGAGAGTGAGACGGAAAAGGCTCCTGAGAAACCGGTAGAAAAAAGAAGTGAGGGGTTTGCAAAGAGAATGGATGCTTTAAAAACAGCGGATGAAACAGCAACAATCACAGAGGGGATGGCTATTAACGGAGACATCACATCAACAGGTTCCCTGGATTTATTGGGAAGTATCACCGGAAATATTGTACTATCCGGTAAACTGAATGTGACAGGAAACATTCAGGGAAATTCCAGAGCAGCAGAGATCTATGCAGATAATGCGCGGATCAACGGAGAAGTGGTATCCGAAGGCTCTGTAAAGATCGGACAGTCTTCTGTTATTATCGGAAACATCAGTGCCATGAGCGCAGTGATCGCAGGAGCTGTAAAGGGAGACATCGACGTGCACGGTCCGGTTATTCTGGATGCGTCTGCCATTGTCATGGGAAATATCAAATCCAAATCCGTACAGATCAATAACGGTGCGGTGATCGAAGGTATGTGCTCCCAGTGTTACGCGGAGGTTAACCCGACTTCTTTCTTCGATGAATTAAAGAAAGGTAAATAGTGATGAAAAGAATTTTATTGAAATTAAGTGGAGAAGCCCTTGCCGGAGAGAAAAAGACCGGTTTTGACGAGCCTACGGTCCGTGGGGTAGCAGAGCAGGTGAAACAGCTGGTGGATGCCGGTATCGAAGTCGGTATTGTAATCGGCGGCGGAAACTTCTGGAGAGGCCGTACCAGCGAAAATATCGATCGTACCAAAGCGGATCAGATCGGTATGCTTGCAACGATCATGAACTGCATTTATGTATCGGAAATTTTCCGAAGTGTCGGTATGATGACCAATATACTGACTCCTTTTGAGTGTGGCTCTTTTACCAAGTTATTTTCCAAGGATCGTGCCAACAAGTATTTTGCAAAGGGTCAGGTAGTATTTTTTGCAGGAGGAACAGGTCACCCCTATTTCTCTACCGATACCGGTGTAGTGCTTCGTGCCATTGAGGTGGAAGCCGATGTGATTCTTCTGGCGAAAGCAGTGGACGGTGTCTATGACAGTGACCCGAAGACAAATCCGGCTGCAAAGAAATACGATGAGGTTTCCATTGACGAGGTCATCGCAAAGAATCTGCAGGTTGTGGATATGACGGCATCCATTCTGGCAAGAGATAATAAAATGCCCATGTGGGTATTTGGCTTAAACGAAGAGAACAGCATTGTAAACACGGTAAAAGGCAACTTTAAAGGAACAAAAGTTACTGTATAATAAGGAGATTGGATAATGGATCAGAGAGTAGCGCACTACGATGAAAAGATGAAAAAGGCATATGAGTTCCTAGTGGCAGATCTGGCTACTGTTCGCGCAGGACGTGCCAACCCCCATGTTCTGGATAAGATCAAGGTGGATTATTACGGAACCCCCACTCCTCTTCAGCAGGTGGGTAATGTGACCGTTCCGGAGCCCCGTATGATTCAGATTGCTCCCTGGGAAAAGAGTCTTTTAAAAGAGATTGAAAAGGCAATTCAGATGTCTGATATCGGCATCAATCCCACCAATGACGGAAATGTGATTCGTCTCATTTTCCCTGAGCTTAATGAAGAGCGCAGAAAAGAATTGGTAAAGGATGTAAAGAAAAAGGGCGAGGAAGGAAAAGTAGCCATCCGCAACGTACGTCGTGACGGAAATGATGCTTTCAAGAAACTTGCCAAAGAGGAAGTTTCTGAGGATGAAATCAAAGATATGACCGATGAGTTACAGAAACTGACAGACAAGTATATCAAGGAAATTGATAAAGTTGTTGAGGAGAAATCCAAAGAGATTCTGACTGTGTAATGACATAGTGGTCTGAGTGACAAAAAACGGGGAGGGACAGACGGACATAGCTCTGGTGTCTCTCCTTTGTGGTTTCAAATAAAAGAGTAAAGAGAGGATTGACCTATGGAATTACAGGCGCCGAATCATGTGGCGATTATTCTGGACGGAAACGGGAGATGGGCGAAGGCGAAGGGCATGCCCCGGAAATACGGACATCTGCAGGGAGCAAGAGCCGTGGAGGACTGCTGTGAATATGCGTGGAATCTGGGGGTGAACTATCTCACCGTCTATGCTTTTTCCACAGAAAACTGGAACCGGCCGGAGGACGAGGTGGCTGCATTGATGAACCTGCTCCGTGATTATATGAAGACCAGTATCAAACGTGCCATGAAAAATAATATGTGCGTCCGGGTAATCGGAGATAAAACAAGGCTGGATAAGGATTTACAGGAAAGCATTGCCAGATTGGAGGAAACCACGGCGGGAAATACGGGACTGCATTTCCAGATTGCCATCAATTACGGTGGCAGAGATGAACTGACCAGGGCAGTCAGAAAACTCGCCACAGAGGTGGCAGAGGGAAAGCGCACGCCGGATTCCATTGATGAAGCGGCAATTGACGGGGCATTGGACACGGCAGGACTGCCGGCGCCGGATCTACTGATCCGCACCTGTGGAGAACAGCGGATTTCCAATTTCCTGTTATGGCAGCTGGCATATACCGAATTTTATTTTACGGATATTGCATGGCCTGATTTTAACCAACAGGAGTTAGAAAAGGCTATTGCGGAATATAATCAAAGAGACAGACGATATGGGGGATTGAAAAAGTAATGTTCAAGACAAGACTACTCAGCGGAATTGCGTTAGTGATAGTGGCACTGATTACGATTACCTACGGCAGTTGGGCACTGGCCGGAATTCTAATTCTGGTTTCCCTGTTAGGATATCTGGAACTCACCAGAGCCTGTCAGGTCAATACCCAGGAGGGGGAGAAATCGGTTTATCTGTATCGCAAGAATGGCTTGGAAATCGCTGGAATACTGGCGATCATCGCCTATTACGGAGCGATGCTGGCAGGAGCTTCCCAGACGATTCTGGTAATGATCGTGGTGCTTGCTTTTATTGCCACGTTGTTTGTGTATGTGTTTGGCTATCCGAAATTCCACTCGAATCAGGTCATGAGTGCTTATTTTGCCTTTCTTTATGCGCCGGTGATGCTGTCTTTTATCTACCTGACCCGGGATCTGGAGTATGGGGAATATCTGGTATGGCTGATTTTCCTGGCATCCTGGGGCTGTGATACCTGTGCCTACTGTGTGGGAATGCTCTTTGGAAAAACCATCGGAAACCATAAGATGAGTCCGAAGCTGTCCCCTAAAAAATCTATTGAAGGAGCAGTAGGTGGTGTAGTGGGAGCGGCTCTTTTAGGCGTGCTCTATGCCGTTCTTCTGGTGGAAAAGAAAATCCCGGATCAGAATATTACCTGGGTTTTTGCCCTGATCTGCGGAGTGGGAGCTTTGATTTCCATGGTGGGAGATCTGGCAGCCTCTGCCATTAAACGGAATCACGGCATTAAGGACTATGGACATTGCATCCCCGGGCACGGCGGTATCATGGATCGGTTTGACAGCGTCATTGTCACGGCACCGGTCATTTATTTCCTTGCCGTACTGATTTTGAAATAAAGAGGAGAACGTGATGAAAAAAATTGCAATCTTAGGTTCCACCGGTTCCATCGGTACACAGACATTGGAAATTGTCCGTAATAACGGGGATTTGAAAGTAGTGGCAATGGCAGCCGGACGGAATGTGGAACTGATGGAGAAACAGGTACGGGAATTCCAGCCGGATTTCGTATGTATGCAGACCCCGGAGGCAGCAACTGATCTGAAGCAGCGTCTGGCGGATATGGAAGGCATCAGGGTGACCTATGGCATGGATGGACTTCTGGAAGTGGCGAGACATCCCGAAAGCCAGGTATTAGTCACCGGTATCGTGGGAATGATAGGAATAAGACCTACCATTGCAGCGATTGAAGCGGGGAAAGATATTGCTCTTGCCAATAAGGAGACATTGGTGACAGCCGGACATATTATTATGCCTTTGGCTGCGAAACATGGTGTTTCTATTTTGCCGGTGGACAGCGAGCACAGTGCGATTTTCCAGTCGATGAACGGGGAGCCGAAAAACCGGATTTCCAAAATCCTGCTCACCGCTTCCGGCGGCCCTTTCCGCGGGAAAAAACGGACAGAACTGGAATCCATGACTGTGGAGGATGCCTTAAAGCACCCTAACTGGTCTATGGGTAAAAAAGTTACCATTGACTCTGCCTCCCTTTGCAATAAAGGATTGGAAGTCATGGAGGCCAAATGGCTGTTTGATGTGGAACTTGATCAGATTCAGGTGGTGATCCAACCGCAGAGCATCATTCATTCCATGGTGGAATACGTGGATGGCGGAATCATGGCACAGCTTGGCACACCGGATATGAAACTGCCTATTCAGTACGCTTTATTCTATCCTGATCGAAGACCGATGGATGGAAAAAGAGTGGACTTTTTTGAACTGGGACAGCTGACCTTCGAGGCACCGGATATGGAGACTTTCACGGGACTGAAATTAGCACTGCAGGCTGCCAGAATCCAGGGAAGTATGCCCACGGTGTTTAATGCTGCCAATGAAAAGGCTGTGGCGCTGTTTCTGGATAAAAAAATCCGTTTTCTGCAGATACCGGAAATCATTGGACTGTCCATGGAGCATCATCACAACATAGAAAATCCTACCGTGGAGCAGATTCTGGAGACAGAACAGGAAACCTACGAGTACATTGCAGGACTTTCGTTATAAAAAACTGTTGGCAAAGGGAGAATTTTGGTGGTTATAACAATTATTTTATTTCTGATTATTTTTACCATTATGGTGGTAGCCCACGAACTGGGACATTTTTTACTGGCGAAGGCCAATGGTATCCGGGTGAAAGAGTTTTTCGTGGGGATGGGCCCGACTATTTTCCATGTGAAAAAGGGTGAGACGGTATATAGCTTGAAACTGTTGCCTTTGGGCGGAGCCTGCGTTTTTGACGGAGAGGACGGAATGGATCTGAAGGAGGGAGAAGCGCCGAAGGAGGGCTCTTTTCCGGCTGCAAATGTGTGGGCAAGAATTGCTACCGTTATAGCAGGACCTATTTTTAACTTTATTCTGGCTTATGTATTTTCCTTAATTATTGTGGCAGCCTGTGGTGTGACACTGCCCACGATCGGAAGAGTTACCGACGGAGGTGCAGCGCAGGAAGCAGGCCTGCAGGCGGGAGATGTGATTACCCGGGTGGATGGAAAAAGAATTCACTTGTTCTCCGAGTTCAGCATGTATGTAGGATTGAACGGCGGTAAGGAACTGACGGTGGAATATGACCGGGACGGGAGCAGGAATACGGTAACGGTGACTCCGATCTATGACGAGGCGGATGCCCGCTACTATATCGGCATTGTCAGCACCCAGGGAGCACAGGCGGTGAAAGGACTCCACCTGTTTCAGTATAGTGCCTATGAGGTGAAATACTGGGTAGACCTTACTTTTAAGAGCCTGGGAATGCTTGTCACCGGTCAGGCATCCATCAAGGATCTGGGCGGACCGATTGCCATAGCACAAACTGTAGGAGAAACCTACGAGGCCACTGCACCCAGTGGATTTGTGACCGTGCTGCTTAACATGATGAACCTGGTGGTATTACTGTCTGTCAACCTTGGAATCCTGAACCTGTTGCCCTTGCCGGCGCTGGACGGCGGACGTCTGCTGTTCATGCTCATTGAAGTGGTAAGAGGCAAGCCGGTTCCTCCGGAAAAAGAAGGACTTGTGCATTTTATCGGCATGGCAGCACTGCTGGTATTGATGGTAGTAGTGATGTATAACGATATTATGAGGCTGATTACCGGCTAGGCAGTTGATAGCTTGACAGTTTTTTCTGAATGCGTATACTGTTCTTATACGAAAGAAAACGCTTCCCAGTGTAGAATTGGGAGGCGTTTTGTTGATTGCACGCCATAGGTGTGTTCTGAAATTCTTTTTCTATCTTATAGTCTTATGGAAACATCCCGTTTCAAACTACAATCCCAAATAGAAAAATCCTGTGAAAGAAGACAACATGATCATGGAAAAATGGAACTACATACTCCGGGAAGAAATCGGAGAAAAGGGCAAAGAAGGACGGCATGTTTTTCTGGCAGACCGTATTCTGTCAGAAGATTCAGGTGAATATGGACAGCAGGTTTGTGGAGTGAAAACAATGGTGGGGAAAGACTGCAAATCCGAGAGACAGCGAGTGGTGATTAAAAGCACCGACTGTTCCTCCATCTATCTGCGGAGCACCCTGGCAGAGCTAAACTGCCTGCAGGAACTACAGCATCCAGGAATTCCCCAGGTACTGGAGCACCGCCGGGAGGAGGCAAGCTACCAGTTGGTACTGTCTTATATCGAAGGAAAGTCCCTAAAGACCATACTGCAAGAAAACAAGGGATTGGAGCCAGGGGAGGCAGTTTCCCTGCTAAGACAGCTGGGAGAAATTCTGCATTATCTCCACAGCCAGAAACCCCCGATTCTCTACCGGGATTTAAAACCGGAACATATTATGGTGGACTCCGATGGTCAAGTACATTTATTGGATTTCGACGGGGCGATGCCCATGGGAAAAATAGGAGAGCGCATCGGAAATCCCCGCTTTTCTGCCCCGGAGCAGTTTGTATCCCAGGCAAAAGTGGATGAGCGCAGTGATATCTATGCCTTTGGGAGAATTGCAGAACTGGTCTTTAAACAACTTCCGGCAGCAGCATTGACAGAGGGTGAGCAAAGGAAATGGAAACGGTTTTTCAAGCGCTGTACCAAGGAAACCAAAGAAAAACGTTATAGGGATATGAAAGCAGTTTTGCGGGAACTACAAAGGCTGGAAAATCCGAAAACAGGGATGGAGAGAGTGCGGGAAAAGGCAGACCGACTAGGAAGTTCGTTACCTTGACACCCTTTTGGGGCGATGCTAGAATGGGGTTACGTTGACAAAATTACCATCAGAAAGGTTGGTTTTTGATATGACATTTCGGGAACAGACAAGGGAAGTACAGATTGGAGATCGGAAAATCGGAGGGAAGAATCCCATTCTGATTCAGTCCATGACCAACACGAAAACGGAGGATGTGAAAGCCACGGTAGAGCAGATTCACCGGCTGGAAAAGGCAGGCTGTGAAATCATCCGCTGTACAGTGCCCACGTTGGAGGCAGCAGAGGCCATCAAAGAAATCAAAAAGCAGATTTCCATTCCTCTGGTGGCAGATATCCATTTTGATTATCGCATGGCAATCGCCGCCATGGAAAACGGTGCGGACAAAATCCGCATCAACCCAGGCAATATCGGCTCGAAGGAGCGGCTGCAGGCGGTGGTGGAGACGGCAAAAGCCCGGAATATTCCTATCCGTGTAGGTGTTAACTCTGGCTCTCTGGAAAAAGACCTGGTGGAGAAATACCACGGTGTCACTGCGGAGGGAATCGTGGAGAGTGCTTTGGATAAGGTACACATGATTGAGGATATGGACTACCAGAATCTGGTCATCAGCATCAAATCCTCCGATGTACTGATGTGTGTCAAAGCCCATGAACTGCTGACAGACAAGACCCCTTATCCCCTACATGTGGGAATTACGGAGGCAGGCACCATCACCAGTGGAAATATCAAATCCGCCATCGGTCTGGGATTGATTTTAAATCAGGGCATCGGTAATACCATCCGGGTATCCCTCACTGGTGACCCGGTGGAGGAGATTAAGTCTGCAAAGTTGATTCTGCGTACCTTACAGTTACGGAAAGGCGGCGTGGAGGTGGTGTCCTGTCCCACCTGTGGACGTACCCAGATTGATTTGATCAAACTTGCCAACCAGGTGGAAACCATGGTGGAGGACTATCCCTTAGACATCAAGGTGGCAGTGATGGGCTGCGTGGTAAATGGACCGGGAGAGGCAAAAGAGGCAGATTTGGGAATCGCCGGAGGAATCGGCGAAGGACTGCTGATCAAGCATGGGGAGATTGTCCGCAAAGTGCCGGAGAATCAGCTTTTGGATGCACTCCGGGAGGAACTGGAGCATTGGAATTAACATGACCAAAAAATTTTTTGAGGTGTTTCCTACCTTAAAACTGGAACGGACGCAGAAAGACTATTTTGAGCCGGTGGAGGTACAGCGTGTACTTTCCACCGCCAAAAAAGATTTTCTGCGTATTTATATCTATAGTGAAAGACTGATCCCCAAGGAGATCATCTTTGCAGTGGAGAGACAGATTGAAAAGCAGATTCTGTCTCAATTTTCCATGCAGGTAAAAATGTATGAACGCTACAAGCTGTCTGCCCAGTACAATTTACAGAAACTCATGGATGTGTACCTGGACAGCATTATGCTGGAAGTGCGGGAATACGATCACATTTTACATAATGTGCTGCGTAAGGCACAGTTTACCTATCCCGATGAAAAGACCATCCACATGTGCGTGGAGGACACGGTGCTTGCCAGAGGCAAAATGCCGGAACTGACCCGGATTCTGGAAAAAATCATCGGGGAGCGGTGCGGACTGGATGTAGTGCTCCAGGAGGAATACCGTGTTCCTGAAGAAACCGGGCGCAAGGAGGAGGAAGAACGCCGGATTGAGATGGAAGTTGCCCAGATTGCTGCCCGCATGAAAGGAGCCTCCGGGGAAGAAGGACAGGAGGTACAGCCTGTGGCAAGTGCGGAATCCAAACCCGCAGCGGGAGGAACCAAAGGGGCACCTGCGCCCTCCGAGGGTGGAGCAGCAGGAAAAGGCGGCAAATTTGCCAGCGGACAAAAGAAGGGAGATTTTGTCCGTCCCGTCAAGCGTTCCGACAACCCCGATGTGCTCTATGGCAGAGACTTTGAGGGCGAGGCCATGCGCATGGATGAAATCCTGGGTGAGATGGGAGAAGTCACGGTCCGTGGCATGATTATGGATTTGGACAAGCGGGAAATCCGTAACGAAAAGACCATTCTGATCTTTAATGTGACAGACTTTACGGATACCATGACCATCAAGCTCTTTGCCAGAAATGACCAGGTGGCAGAGATTACCAGTGGCATTAAACCCGGTGCTTTTGTGAAACTACAAGGCATGACCATGGTGGATAAATTTGACAACGAGCTGACCATCGGATCTCTGGTGGGCATCAAGAAAATTCCTGACTTCCGCACCAGCCGCCAGGATAACAGTGTCCGCAAGCGGGTGGAGCTCCACTGCCATACGAAAATGAGCGATATGGATGGGGTTTCCGAGGCGAAGGATATCGTAAAACGGGCATACAAATGGGGAATGCCTGCCATTGCCATCACCGACCACGGTGTGGTACAGTCCTTCCCCGATGCCAACCATGTGTGGGAGGATTTGTGGAAAGCGGAGAAAGCCAAACGGAAGGAGGCGGGAGACCCCAATCCCGACCGTCAGGACTTCTTTAAGGTCATCTACGGTGTGGAGGCATATCTGGTGGATGACCTGCGGGACATTGTGATTAACGAAAAGGGACAGACCCTTATGGGGGAGACCTATGTGGTGTTTGATATTGAGACCACCGGTTTTTCCCCCATTCATAACCGCATCATCGAAATCGGTGCGGTAAAGGTGGCAAACGGAGAGATTCTTGACCGGTTTTCCACCTTTGTCAATCCCGATGTGCCCATTCCCTACCGGATTGAAAAGCTGACCAGCATCAACGACAGCATGGTGATGGATTCTCCCATGATTGATGTGATTCTGCCCCGGTTTTTAGAATTCTGTGAGGGCTGTGTCCTGGTGGCACACAACGCAAATTTTGATATGAGTTTTATTCTGGAAAATGCGAAACGGCAGGGAATCAAGACGGACATTACCTATGTGGATACCGTGGGTATCGCCCGGATGCTTTTGCCCAACCAGGCGAAACATACCCTGGATGCGGTGGCAAAGACCCTGAATGTCTCTCTGGAAAATCATCACCGGGCAGTAGACGATGCGGAATGTACCGCAGAGATTTTCATTAAATTATGCAAGATGCTGCTGGAAGAGGGAGCTGACACTCTGGCAAAAGTCAATGCCATGGGAGAGTCCAACCCGGACATTATCAAAAAGATGGGAACCTACCACGCCATCATTCTGGCGCAGAACAACATCGGGCGGATGAATCTGTACCGGCTGATTTCCGAGTCCCATCTCACCTATTACAACCGGCGTCCCCGTGTGCCCAAGAGCCTCTTTGTGAAATACCGGGAGGGCCTCCTTCTGGGCAGTGCCTGTGAAGCGGGAGAACTGTACCGGGCGCTGTTGGACGGTGCCTCCGACACGGAGATTGCCCGGCTGGTGAATTTCTATGATTATCTGGAAATCCAGCCTGTGGGAAACAATAAATTCATGATTGCATCGGAAAAGGTGGAGGCGGTGCAGTCTGAAGAAGATATTAAGAACTTTAACCGGAAAATTGTGGAACTGGGAGAACAGTTCCAGAAACCGGTGGTTGCCACCTGTGATGTGCATTTTCTCGACCCGGAGGACGAGGTTTACCGCCGGATTATCATGGCGGGAAAAGGCTTTGAGGATTCCGATGAGCAGGCACCCCTATATCTGCGTACCACTGAGGAGATGCTGGCAGAATTTGAATATCTGGGACGGGAAAAAGCGGAGGAAGTGGTGATTACCAACACCAACAAAATCGCGGACACCATCGATGTGATGAGTCCGGTGCGTCCGGATAAATGTCCCCCGGTCATCCCGGATTCCGATTCGATTCTGACCAAAATCTGTTACGATAAAGCCCATGAAATTTATGGCCCGGAACTGCCAAAAATCGTAGAAGACCGTCTGGAAAAAGAGTTACATTCCATTATCAGCAATGGTTTCGCGGTTATGTACATCATCGCACAGAAACTGGTGTGGAAGTCGGTGGAGGACGGCTACCTGGTTGGCTCCCGTGGTTCCGTAGGTTCATCTTTCGTGGCGAACATGGCGGGTATTACCGAGGTAAATTCCTTAAGCCCCCACTATGTGTGCCCCAACTGCCACTACTATGATTTTGACTCCCCGGAGGTAAAAAAGTATGGTGGCGGTGCCGGATGTGATATGCCGGATAAGGACTGCCCCGTGTGCGGACATCCCCTGTCCAAGCAGGGCTTTGATATTCCTTTTGAAACTTTCCTGGGATTTAAGGGAGACAAGGAGCCGGATATCGACTTGAACTTTTCCGGAGAGTACCAGAGTAAAGCCCATAAGTACACGGAGGTTATTTTCGGCTACGGACAGACCTTCCGTGCGGGAACCATTGCAACACTGGCGGATAAGACCGCTTTTGGTTATGTGAAAAATTATTTTGAGGAGCGGGGTGTCCACAAGAGAACCTGCGAAATCAACCGGATTGTCACAGGATGTACCGGCGTCCGGCGAAGTACCGGTCAGCATCCAGGCGGTATCGTTGTTTTGCCGGTGGGAGAGGACATCAACTCCTTTACTCCGGTGCAGCATCCGGCGAATGATATGACCACGGACACCGTCACCACCCATTTTGACTATCACTCCATTGACCACAACCTGTTGAAACTGGATATTCTGGGACACGATGATCCCACCATGATTCGTATGCTCCAGGATTTGACGGGAATTGAGCCCACGAAGATTCCTCTGGACGACCCCCAGGTGATGAGCTTGTTCCAGAATACGTCAGCGCTGGGTATTACCCCGGATCAAATCAGTGGAACTCCTACCGGTTCCCTGGGTATCCCGGAGTTTGGTACGCCCTTTGTTATCCAGATGTTACTGGACACAAAACCCAAGGCCTTTTCCGACCTGGTGCGTATCTCTGGTCTGGGTCATGGTACGGATGTATGGCTGGGAAATGCCAGCACCCTGATTGAAGAGGGAAAAGCCACCATTTCCACCGCCATCTGCTGTCGAGATGATATTATGATTTATCTGATTCAGATGGGGGTTGACCCGGCGCTATCCTTTACCATCATGGAGTCGGTGCGAAAGGGAAAAGGTCTGAAACCGGAGTGGGAGAAGGAGATGCTTGCCCACGATGTGCCGGACTGGTATATCTGGTCCTGCAAAAAGATTAAATACATGTTCCCGAAAGCCCATGCGGCGGCTTACGTTATGATGGCGTGGCGTATCGCCTATTGTAAGATTAACTATCCGTTAGCCTATTATGCAGCCTTTTTCTCCATCCGTGCCAAAGCCTTTTCCTATGCCAGCATGTGCCAGGGTCCCAAGCACCTGGAGGACTGCATGGAGGAACTTAAGCGGAAAGGGGATGCCCTGTCTCCGAAAGACAAGGATGCCCAGGGCGATATGCTCATTGTGCAGGAAATGTATGCCCGCGGCTTTGACTTCGTGCCCATTGACCTGTTTAAAGTGCAGTCCCGCCTGTTCCAGGTCACTGAGGATGGCAAAATTATGCCTTCCCTCACCAGTATCGAGGGCTTGGGTGAAAAGGCGGCAGATGCCATCGTGGAGGCTTGTAAGGATGGCCCTTTCCTCTCCAAGGATGATTTCCGGGAGAGAACCAAGGCAAGTAAAACTATCGTGGACTTGATGGCAGATTTGGGAATCCTGGGAGACATCCCGGAGTCCAATCAGATTAGTCTGTTTGACTTTGCCATGTAAAAGAAAATTTGTAACGATTCAGAGCCATGTAAATTTGCTTTCTGTGAATGCTTTCATGCAAACAGAACAGCAAATTTATATGGCGGGATAATCACATGAGCAAAAGGAAAGCGGTGAAACCGCGATTTTGCGAATGAGGTTCTGAATAGTTACAAAAAATTAAAAAAATCCAAAACCCCGGAGAAGCCCGTAAAATGGGGAAAAATTGAATGCTCCAAAAGAAATTTTTAAATTTTTCAAATTTTTTTGAAAAAAGGGGTTGCATTTCTTTGAAACATGTTGTAGTATAAACAAGTCGCGTGTGACAAACACAAAAATGGCTGATTGGTCAAGCGGTTAAGACGCCGCCCTCTCACGGCGGAAACAGGGGTTCGATTCCCCTATCAGCTGCTCTGTTAATTTAACAGCCCAACCCAAAAGAAGTTCCAAACCGATGAACGGTTTTGGAGCTTTTTTATATAGAAATATAAGGAAAAATGGGAAAAAGCCTTGCCTTTTCGGGAGAAAAGTGCTAGGCTACAAGAGTAGTGGACTTGCGAGTCCACTATTTTTGTGCCCAAACGGGTGTAACAATGACAACTGAATAGTGAAAGGAACGTGTGTACATGTCTAAAAAAGAGACGTACGAAGCAAAGACGGAAGAATTGCTTGTCCCCATCGTGGAACGTTTCCAGGTGGAAATTTACGATGTGGAATATGTAAAAGAAGCAGGCGAATGGTACCTGCGGGTTTACATTGACAAGCCGGACGGAGTCAACATTAATGATTGTGAGAATGTGAGCCGCGCATTGTCGGATGTTCTGGATGAGGAGGACTATATTGAAGAAGCCTATATCCTTGAAGTGAGCAGTCCCGGACTTGGCAGACAGCTGAAAAAAGACAAACATTTGGAAAAGAGCATCGGTAAGGATGTGGTGGTAAAAACTTACAAAGCCATTGAGAAATGTAAAGAATTTGAAGGAACCCTGTGTTCCTTTGATGCAGATACGATTGTGATTGAACAGGCGGGGGAAAAGCGCAGTTTCTTAAGAGGAGATGTAGCAGCAATCCATCTGGCACTGGATTTTTAAGACAGGAGGAAAAAGGAAAATGAACAAGGAATTAATGGAAGCACTCAATATCTTGGAAAAAGAAAAGGAAATCAGCAAAGAGACTTTGTTTGAAGCCATCGAGAACTCTCTGATTACCGCATGCAAGAACCACTTTGGCAAATCCGACAATATCAAGGTTGAGATTGACCGCGATACCTGTGATTTCCTCTGCTATGCGGAGAAGGAAGTGGTGCCCACCGCCGAGGATGTGGAGGACAGCTGCCTCCAGATCTCTTTAGAGGATGCCCAGGCAATCTCCAAGAAGGCAAAAGTTGGTGACATCATCCATGTGGAGATTAAGTCCAAGGAGTTTGGACGTATTGCCACCCAGAATGCTAAAAATGTAATTTTGCAGAAAATCCGTGAGGAAGAGCGCAGTGTGATCTATAACCAGTATTTTGAAAAAGAGAAGGATGTGGTTACCGGTATCGTACAGCGCTATGTGGGAAGAAATATCAGTATCAATCTGGGAAAAGCAGATGCCATGCTCAACGAGAATGAGATGGTAAAGGGTGAGGTATTTAAACCTACTGAGCGTATCAAGGTTTATATCCTGGAGGTAAGAAATACACCCAAGGGTCCCAGAATTTTAGTCAGCCGTACCCATCCCGAACTGGTAAAACGCCTCTTTGAGTCTGAAGTAACGGAGATTAAGGACGGAACCGTAGAAATTAAGAGCATTGCCAGAGAGGCTGGCAGCCGTACCAAGATTGCCGTATGGTCCAACAATCCCAATGTAGATGCAGTGGGTGCCTGCGTAGGTATGAACGGTGCCAGAGTCAATGCCATCGTGGAGGAACTCCGCGGTGAGAAGATCGACATTGTAAACTGGGATGAGAACCCCGGAAATCTGATTCAGAATGCATTATCCCCTGCAAAAATTGTTGCAGTATTTGCGGATCCTGAAGAAAAGACCGCAAAGGTTGTTGTGCCTGATTACCAGTTATCCCTGGCTATCGGTAAAGAGGGACAGAATGCAAGACTGGCAGCGAGACTGACCGGATACAAGATTGACATCAAGAGTGAGACACAGGCAAAGGATGCACCCGGTTTCCGTTATGAGGACTACATCGATGATTATGATGAGTACGAGGAAGGCGAGTACGAAGAGGGCGAGTATGAGGAGCCTGCTGAGAACAGCAGTGAGCCTGCAGAAGAGCCTGCAACAGAAGAATAAGAGGGAAAGAACATGGCAAAACAGGCTGCTAAGAAAGTTCCCTTGCGGCAATGTGTCGGATGTGGTGAGATGAAGAGCAAAAAAGAAATGCTCCGAGTTTTAAAAACCGCGGAAGATGAGATTATGCTGGATGCAACAGGAAAGAAAAACGGAAGAGGCGCATATATTTGTTTTTCAAAAGAATGTCTGAAGAAGGCAAGGAAAAACAAAGGTCTGGAGCGCTCCTTCAAAATGAGTATTCCTGAAGAAATATATGAGAGGCTGGAGAAGGAGTTTGACGAGATTGAAGCAGAATAAGGTATTGTCATTGTTGGGCTTGGCAGCCAGATCCAGAAATGTGGTGAGCGGAGAATTTGCTACGGAGAACTCGGTGAAAGAGGGCAAAGCCAAGCTGGTGATGGTGGCGGAGGACGCTTCTGACAATACGAAGAAGCTGTTTACCAACAAATGTACCTATTATCATGTGCCGCTGGTGTTTTACGGAGAGAAAGAGACACTGGGACACGCAATGGGTAAAGAGGTCAGATCTTCACTTGCAATCACGGATTCCGGTTTTGCGAAAGCCCTGATGGAACAGATGGAAACGGTATGGAGGTAGTTAACGCATGGCAAAAACAAAAGTATTTGAACTTGCAAAAGAATTTGAGATAAAGAGCAGTGATGTCCTGGCCTTTTTACAGGAGAAAGGAATTGAAGCAAAGGCAGCACAATCTTCCGTTGAGGATGATGCAGCAGCCCTTGTGAGATCCCATTTTGGCAAAAAGAATGCACCGGCTGAAAAACCGGCAGCACCCAAGGCTGAGAAGGCAGAGGCACCAAAGGCAGCCCCTGTGAAAACAGAGGAGCCTAAGCAGGAGAAGAGCCCGGAGGCAGATTCTCCGAAGAAAAAGAAAAAGATTATTTTCGTAAGTAACCCGAATAATTCCAAAATCCAGGGGCAGAATTCCAGACCCCAGGGAAACAACAACCAGGGAAATGGGAACGGACAGAATCGCAGACCCCAGGGTGGTCAGGGCAACAATCAGGGAAATAATAACGGACGGGGAGGAAATACTTTCCGTGTAAATTCCCCTACAGGAAGACCTTTGATCCGTTCCAGCGTAAAACCGTCACCGGTAACCAATGATTATGACGGCAGAGCTTCCCAGCCCCAGCGCAGACAGGAACGTCCGGCACAGGAGCAGAACAGACCGGTAAACACCACTGCACCGGCAGCAAACGAGGCAGTACAGAGCCGTCCCGCAGAGAAACCTGCACAGGCACAGCAGCAGAGTCAGGAGAGAAGACCTTCCTCCAATTTTACAGGAAGAACTGCACCTCCGGTAAGACCTGCAGGAGTAGGAAATGGACAGTATGGGCAGAATAGAAACAGCCAGAACAGAACCGACAGACCGGGAAACCGTGATGGCAGACCGAACAACGGTAACGGCGAAAGACGGTTTGATGGTCAGAATAGAACAGGCTTTGGCGGTGGCCAGGGCGGTAGAGGTAATTTTGGCGGTAACGGGCAGGGTAACCGCCCTGCTAACGGTGGCGTCGGCGGTCCAAGAGGCAATGCAGGACCGGGAAATAGACCCGGCAATAAGTTCCAGAAGCCGGCACCTGGTAAAGGCTTTGGAGGCGAAACTCCGATGCAGAATGAGAAGCCTCGGGACGACAAGAAACGCCGCAACAACCAGGAGAGAGACAACCGCTCCAAGAAGGACCATATCTACGAGGATGACAACAGCAAAGTAAAGACCAATAAAGCCGGCCGCTTCATCAAACCGGAGAAGAAGGAGGAGGCACCGGAGGAGCAGATCAAGGTGATCACTGTTCCGGAGACCCTCACCATCAAGGAACTGGCTGATAAGATGAAGATGCAGCCCTCTGTCATTATCAAAAAGCTGTTTTTACAGGGACAGATTGTAACCGTAAACTCTGAACTGACCTTTGAGGAAGCAGAAAATATTGCAATCGAATATGACATTATCTGTGAGAAGGAAGTCAAGGTGGATGTCATTGAGGAACTGTTAAAAGAGGATGACGAGGACGAGGCAGAAATGGTATCCAGACCTCCGGTAGTCTGTGTTATGGGTCACGTTGACCATGGTAAGACTTCCCTGCTGGATGCGATCCGTAAAACCAACGTCACCGATAAAGAGGCTGGTGGCATCACCCAGGCCATCGGTGCTTATACCGTACAGGCAAAGGGACAGAGCATTACTTTCTTAGATACCCCCGGACATGAGGCATTTACCGCAATGCGTATGCGTGGCGCCAATGCAACGGATATTGCTGTATTGGTAGTTGCTGCGGACGATGGTGTGATGCCCCAGACCGTAGAGGCAATTAACCATGCCAAGGCAGCAGGAGTTGAAATCATTGTTGCAGTGAACAAGATTGATAAACCCGGCGCAAACGTGGAAAAAGTAAAACAGGAGATGACCGAGTATGAGTTAATTCCTGTAGACTGGGGCGGATCCACTGAGTTTGTTCCCGTATCCGCAAAATCCGGTGAGGGAATCGACACCCTGTTAGAGACCATTCTTCTGACTGCAGAAATTATGGAGTTAAAAGCAAATCCCAACCGCCGTGCAAGAGGTCTTGTCATTGAGGCGCAGCTGGATAAAGGCCGGGGCCCTGTGGCAACGGTTCTGGTACAGAAGGGTACCCTCCATGTGGGTGATTTCGTATCTGCCGGTGCAAGTCACGGTAAAGTCCGGGCGATGGTGGACGACAAGGGCAGAAGAGTAAAAGAGGCAGGACCTTCTACTCCGGTAGAGATTTTAGGTCTGTCCGATGTACCCAATGCCGGTGAAGTATTCCTGGCACATGAGAATGATAAGACAGCGAAGAGTTATGCAGATACCTTCGTTGCCCAGAATAAAGAGAAGATGCTGGCAGAGACCAAGTCCAAGATGTCTCTGGATGATCTGTTCAGCCAGATTCAGGAAGGTAACCTGAAGGAGCTTAACCTGATTGTCAAAGCTGATGTACAGGGTAGTGTAGAGGCTGTAAAACAGAGTCTGATGAAACTGTCCAACGATGAAGTGGTTGTTAAATGCATCCACGGAGGTGTTGGTGCCATCAATGAGTCCGATGTGTCTCTGGCATCCGCATCCAATGCAATTATCATCGGTTTCAATGTGCGTCCTGATGCTACCGCAAAGGCGACTGCAGAGAAAGAAGGCGTGGATGTCCGTCTGTACAAGGTCATCTACCAGGCAATTGAGGATATCGAGCAGGCAATGAAGGGTATGCTGGATCCTGTTTACGAGGAAAAGGTGATCGGTCATGCCGAGGTTCGTCAGATCTTCAAGGCATCTGCTGTGGGAAATATTGCAGGTTCCTATGTGCTTGACGGTCGTTTCGAGCGTGGTTGTAAGATCCGTATCACCCGTGAGGGAGAGCAGATCTACGAGGGATCTCTTGCCAGCCTGAAGCGTTTCAAGGACGATGTGAAGGAAGTAAAAGAAGGCTTCGAGTGCGGTCTTGTATTTGAAGACTTTGACAAGATGCAGGAACTGGATATCGTAGAAGCCTATATTATGGTGGAAGTACCCCGCTAGGAGTGACTTCCCTGGGAGTAGTTTTCAATGAGAAAAAACAGTGTAAAAAATACCCGGATTAACGGAGAAGTCCAGAAGGAACTCGCCAACTTAATCCGGGGTGAGATTAAAGACCCGAGAATCAGTCCATGGACTTCTGTTGTGTCCGTGGAGGTTTCTCCGGATTTAAGGACCTGTAAGGCATGGATCAGTGTCCTCGGCGGTGAGGATGAGATCGAAAATACTTTAAAGGGCTTAAACAGTGCGGAGGGTTTTATCCGCAGGGAACTGGCGCGCAGAATCAATCTGCGGAATACGCCGGAAATTCGTTTTATCATGGATCAGTCCATTGCCTACGGCGTGGATATGTCCAAAAAGATTGATGATGTCATGAAAGCCCAGGGCGAACATGACGCGGAGTAGTAAGTATGTTTAATTTAATAGAAGAAGTAAAGGATGCGGCCACCATCGGCATTGGTGGTCATGTCCGTCCGGATGGCGACTGCGTCGGTTCCACCGTGGCGCTGTTGCTTTTTCTGCAAAAGAGATTTCCGGAGAAACGGGTGGACTTATTTCTGGAAAAATTCCCGGATGTATTCCGGGAATTAAAGGGAACGGAACAGATTCGCACAGATTTCCACACCGAAGTGGAAACCTACGATGTATTTTTCTGTGTGGACTGTGCCGCAGACCGACTGGGGGATGCCCGGAAGTATTTTGAGCAGGCAAAGAAAACCATCAACGTAGACCATCATATCAGCAACAGTGGCTGCGGTATGGTAAACTTTGTGGTACCCACTGCAAGTTCTGCCAGTGAACTGGTGTATGAACTGCTTGCGGGGGAAGAACTGGATGTGGACATAGCAAGAGCCATTTACACCGGAATCATCCACGATACCGGCGTGTTCCAGTATTCCTGTACCTCGCCCCATACCATGGAGATTGGGGCAAAACTCATCGGCTATGGCTTTGATTTTTCCAAGCTGATTGCCGAGACTTTTTATGAAAAGACCTATCTACAGACCCAGATTCTGGGAAGGGCATTGCTGGAGAGCATTCAGTTTATGGACGGACACTGTACCGTAAGTTGTGTGGACCAGCGAACCATGGAGTTTTATGGAGTGACTTCCAGCGATCTGGATGGTATTGTAAATCAGCTTCTCAATATCAAGGGAGTGGACTGTGCGGTGTTTATGTATCAGACCGGAGCCTTGCAGTACAAGGTCAGCATGCGTTCCAATGAAAAGGTGAATGTAGCGCAGATTGCCCAGCTTTTCGGCGGCGGCGGACATGTACGGGCGGCAGGCTGCACCATGACCGGCACTTTCCATGATTGTATTAACAATCTCTCCGTACATATTGAGAAACAATTAATGCTTGGGCAGCAGTAAAGGAAAATCCAGTGTATAACGGAATTCTGAATGTATATAAGGAGGCGGGCTTTACCTCTCACGATGTGGTGGCGAAGCTACGTGGTATTTTAAAACAGAAAAAGATTGGACACACGGGCACGCTCGATCCGGATGCGGTGGGCGTGCTGCCTGTTTGTCTGGGCGTGGGTACGAAGTTGTGTGAGTTTCTCACGGACAAAACCAAGGAATATGTGGCGGTACTGCAGCTGGGCGTAAAAACAGACACCCAGGATTTAAGCGGCAGGGTACTGGAAACTCATCCGGTGGATGTGACAGAGGAACAGATTCAGGAAGCAGCAACGGCTTTTATCGGGAAGATCCAGCAGCTTCCCCCCATGTACTCTGCCTTGAAGGTGGATGGCAAACGGCTTTACGAACTGGCACGGGAAGGAAAAAAAGTGGAAATCAAAGCCCGTCCGGTGGTGATATATGAAATTGAAATCCAGGAAATCAACCTGCCCTGTGTGACCATGCGGGTGAAGTGTGGAAAGGGAACCTATATCCGGACTTTGTGCCAGGACATGGGAGAGAAGTTAGGCTGCTTGGGTGCCATGAAGCAGTTGACCCGTACCCGCTCCGGTGCCTTTACCATCGGTCAGGCACTGACTTTATCCCAGATTGAACAGTTACGGGATGCAGGAGAAATCGGAGAACACATCGTTCCTGTGGATCAGGTATTTGCGGACTACCCGGCGGTACGTGTCCTTCCCCAATTCCGCAAGATGATTGATAACGGGAATTCTTTTACGGAGCATCATTGCGAAACCAGAGAAAAAATTCCCGATGGGGCAGAGGTGCGGGTTTACCGGGACGATGATCTGTTCTGTGGCATTTACCAGAGAGATGGGGAATTATATAAACCGGTAAAAATGTTTCTCAGCACTTCCATGTAACCCCGGAAAATGAAATGTTACGCTCACATGCATACTTGTAAGTGATTGAATGAAGGAATAAGTAAGACGATGCAGATTATCGCAGAGACAACACAATTTAACATACCCTATCCTACTGCAGTAGCCATCGGTAAATTTGACGGTATTCATCTGGGGCATCAGAAACTGCTGCGGAATATCCTACAGCAGAAGAAACAGGGACTGAAAAGCACGATTTTTACATTTAATCCCTCTCCGGCGGAATTCTTTTCCGGGAAAAAGCAGAAGGAACTGATGACCCGGGAGGAAAAACAAGAATATTTTGGAGAAATGGGCATTGACTATCTTATCGAATTCCCCATGAATACCAAGACGGCAGCCACCTCCCCGGAGGATTTTGTAAGGGTTATTCTGGGAGAGAAGATGCATACCCGGTATATCACCGCAGGAACTGACCTCTCCTATGGAGACAGAGGGCTGGGAGGCATAGAACTGCTACAGCAGTTATCCGGCGAACTGGGTTATCAGGTGGAGATTGTGGACAAGCTATGTATGAACGGAAGGGAAATCAGTTCCACCTATGTACGGGAAGCGGTACTGCAGGGAGAGATGGAACTGACAGCCCTGCTGTTGGGGCGTCCTTATAGTGTCCGGGGAACCGTGGTTCATGGCAATGCGCTGGGGCGTACCATTGATACCCCCACAGCCAATTTGATTCCCTCTCAGGAGAAGCTGCTGCCACCCAATGGTGTGTATGTGTCGGAAACTCTTTATGAAGGAAACAAATATCAGGGGATGACCAATATCGGCTGTAAACCCACCATCGGAGAGCGGGAGGTTTACGGCGTGGAGACGCACCTCTTTGATGTGGAAAAGGATTTGTATGATAAGGAAATTGAGGTATTCCTTTATAAACATACCCGCCCGGAACGGAAGTTTTCCGGTCTGGAGGAGCTGACCGGACAGCTTTCCCGTGATAAAGAGGAATGTAAGAACTATTTTTTACACACCTGAACATTTCTGTTCAGGTGTTTTTTGTGTGCATATGAAATTCTTTTCTCAACATTGACAGCCAGGAGTGAAATTGCTATAATGCCTTTTGTAACAATTTTGTAACAATTTAACCAGGCTGAATAGTTGCAAATATTTAAGAGGCAAATTCAAAGTACCCATAGGAACGAAGAAATGAAAAATAAAACTATTTTAAATAGAAGAAAACAAATTCTGGCACTGATTCTGGCAGCAGGAATGCTGTTATCA
>CAKRTZ010000009.1 GCA_934402515.1 uncultured Lachnospiraceae bacterium | reverse complement strand
GTTTGCTAAATAAATATGAAATATCTCCGTGCAGTCTTTGAAAAGCTGGATTTTTCCCTTCCCCAGGGTGGTAATTTTGATTCGGTTATGTGACAATGTGAGGTGGGTTGCTTTACAACCCACCTCTTTTATGATATGATAACCACTAATTGAATAAGAATAGTCGGTGCCGTCTGGGGTTATAAGCGATTATTATCCACCCACAGCGGGTAAAAGGGAAACAGGTGCAAATCCTGTACGATCTCGTCACTGTAAGCAGGGAGTGCAGCACACATTGTCCGAAAGGACAAGCCACTGAGAAATCGGGAAGGTTGTATGCCGCGCGATGATCTGTAAGCCAGGAAACCTGCCGATTATTGGTACAGGAATCACATTCCAAACCACGAGTAATTGGTCGTACTGAAAATTCCCTAAAGAGAAATCCATGGGTATTCTTCGCCATTACTCCGCCTGTCTTTAATGATAAGCGGTGTTTTTTTGTTGTGCCTGAAAACAATAAGTTTGAAAATTGTGTTTCTGTTACCACTTATTTGATAAAAAATAGTACAGAGATGAAACAACATCTCAGGAGGAGAAACACATGAAAAAACCAGTAGCATTATTGATGACCGCAGCACTCTGCGCAACACTGCTTGCAGGATGCGGCAGCACTAACACACCGGCAGCAACGGAGACTGCCCAGACAGAATCTACCGAGACAGCTGTCGTAGAAAACGAAACAACTGCAACTGAGGAGACCGTGCAGACTGCTGAGGAAACTGAGACCGAAGCAGAAGATGATGAGGAGGATTATACCACGGGAGACGCATCTTTAGATAATGTTCGTAACCAGGACGAAATTGGTGAAAAAGAACTGTTAGTAGCAAGTTTTGGTACCAGCTTTAACGACAACCGCAGACTGACCATTGGCGCAATTGAAAATGCCATGGAGGAAGCATTCCCCGATTATTCCGTACGCCGTGGTTTCACCGCACAGATTATCATTGACCATGTAGAGAGACGGGACGGCATCCATATCGATAATATGGATGAGGCACTGGAGCGCGCTATCAACAACGGTGTAAAGACTCTGGTGGTACAACCCACCCATCTGATGAATGGCTTAGAGTATGACGAGTTGACCGGTCAGCTTGCCGAGTATGCGGATTCCTTCGAGCAGGTTGCAGTAGGTGAGCCCCTGCTGACCAGCGATGATGATTTTAACCGGGTAATGAAAGCTATCGTAGAGGCAACCGCAGAGTATGATGACGGTGAGACCGCTATCTGCTTTATGGGACATGGTACCGAGGCAGCCTCCAATGAAGTTTACGGCAAAATGCAGGATTTATTAAAAGCAAACGGCTATGACAACTACTATATGGGAACCGTTGAGGCAGAGCCTTCCTTAGAGGATGTTCTGACTGCTGTACAGGCAGGCGACTACAAAAAGGTTGTTCTGGAGCCTCTGATGATTGTTGCCGGTGACCATGCAAACAATGATATGGCTGGGGACGAGGAAGGCTCCTGGAAAACCGAGTTTGAGAACGCCGGTTATGAAGTCACCTGCATCCTTCGTGGACTTGGCGAGCTGCCTGAGATTCAGCAGATTCTCGTGGAGCATGCACAGAAAGCCATCGACTCTTTAAACTAAAGAACTAGGAACACATTATAATGAAACAATTTACAAAACGTACAATCACAGCATTCTGTGTGATGGCGCTTTTGTTGGCAGGATGCGGCAGCAATGCCGCATCAACTGCAGAGACAGAAAGTGCCGTGATGGAAACTGCGGTTGCAGAGACAGAAACAACAGCAGAAACAGAGAAAAGTGGAACCGAGACCGCAGAGAGTGCATCCGCAGACGACCAGATTGCAACCGCTGCAGAAATGACAACACCGGAGGATGTGGTGGAGGACTGGATGCATCCTATCACCGGAAACCAGATTCAGGATGGCGTTTATGACATCAAGGTGGATTCCAGTTCCAGCATGTTTAACATTGTGGACTGCCAGCTTTTGGTGCAGGACGGGAACATGACCGCAGTGATGACCATGAGCGGAACCGGTTACCTGTATCTTTATATGGGTACGGGAGAAGAAGCTATCCAGGCATCGGAGGATACCTATATTCCTTATAAAGAAAACGCCGAGGGTGCCCACACCTACACCGTTCCCGTGGAGGCACTGGACAAAGGAATTGCCTGTGCAGCTTTCAGCAAAAATAAAGAGAAATGGTATGACCGCACCCTGGTATTCCGTGCAGATTCCCTGCCTACCGGGGCATTTGCCAGAGGCATGATTTCGGCACCGGAGGATTTAGGTCTGGCAGACGGCACTTATGAAGTGGAGGTTACTTTAACAGGCGGCTCCGGAAAAGCCAGCGTGGCATCTCCTGCGAAAATTACGGTTTCCGATGGAAAAATCCAGGCGACGATCGTATTCAGCAGTGCCAACTATGATTATATGCTGGTGGATGGAGAAAAGTACCTAAACGAAGCAACGGAAGGAAATTCTACGTTCACCATTCCGGTATCCGGTTTTGACTGGAAAATGCCCGTGACCGCAGATACCACTGCCATGAGTACCCCCCACGAAATCGATTATTCCCTGTATTTTGACAGTGCCACCATCACGGAGGTACAGGAATGACACTTTTAAGACCGGTGGACAGAAGGCTTAAGTACAGCCTTTCTGTCGCTGGTCTGTTTCTGTTTTTATTCTGTTTCTGTACAGGCTGTGAAACGAAACAGGAAACAACCCTTTCAGAAGAAACGGTTGTCCTGGAGACTTCAGAAAGCACCGCAGAATCCGTAACCTGGTCTGAAATTGTCCCGGAGGGAGAGATTCCCGTGGAGGATGCCTCCCTGTTTCAAATTGACACCTATTCTCAGGGGTATCGTCTGATGACATTGGGAGCAGAGGGAAAACAGCAGGAGCAGTATCTGGTAGTGCCGGAGGATGCCCCCATTCCCACAGGGCTTCCAGAGAATGTGACGGTTCTGCGCCAACCCTTAGACCAGATTTATCTGGTATCCACCTCCGTCATGGATTTGGTCTGTGCCCTGGGTGGAATTGAAAATATCCGTTTTACCGGCACGGATGTAAACGGCTGGTATGTGGAGGAGGCGAAAGCCGCCCTGGAAGATGGGAGTCTGCTTTATGCCGGAAAATACAGCGCGCCGGACTATGAACTTTTACTGTCCAGTGGCTGTGACCTCGCCATTGAAAACACCATGATTTTCCATTCCCCGGAGGTGACGGAGCAGTTACAGAAGCTGGGAATTTCCACGCTGGTGGAATATTCCAGCTATGAAAAAAGTCCCCTGGGACGCCTGGAATGGCTGAAAGTATATGGTACACTTCTGGGAAAAGAAGAACAGGCTGCAGCTTATTTTGAAAAGCAGAAGGAACTTGCCTTATCTGCCTGCCAGGAAAGTACCGGAAAAAGTGTAGCATTTTTTTATCTGACAGCCAATGGGGCGGTGAACGTGCGGAAAAGTAACGATTATATTGCCACCATGATTCAGTGGGCAGGAGGGACTTATCTGCCGGATGCCACAGTTCTGCCACCGGATGAAAATGCTCTTTCTACCTGCAATATCCAGATGGAGGCTTTTTACGAAAGTGCTAGGGATGCCGACATTCTGATTTACAACAGTACCATTGAGGGAGAACTTGCCACTCTGGAGGATTTGCTTGCAGAGAACCCCCTCCTTGCGGATTTTAAAGCAGTAAAAACGGGAAATATCTGGTGTTCCCGGAAAAGCATGTTCCAGAAATCCACGGGAATTGCCCAGATTTTACTGGATTTTCAGAAAATGTTTGGAGAGAATCCCGGAGATGAACTGACTTATTTTTACCGACTGAAATAAGAGGACAGTGTGAAAGGAGAGGTTATGAAATGACAGCACAAAAAAGACAACTGCGCTATGGCATGGGATTTTTTTTGTTAATTCTCTGCCTTTGCCTTTTCTTTGTAATCAACGTAATCGTGGGAAGTGTGAAAATCCCCCTGTCTGATATTGGGCAGATTCTTCTACATCACACCGACGGCGTGGAGGGAGCCGCCATTATCTGGGGCATCCGTCTGCCCAGGGTATTTGCTGTCATTTTTTTAGGAGGAGCACTGTCTGTGGCAGGATTCTTACTCCAGACCTTTTTCGGCAACCCCATCGCCGGTCCCTATGTCCTGGGGATTTCCTCCGGGGCAAAACTGACCGTAGCCCTTACCATGGTGTTTCTGTTAAGCAAAGGCATCCGCATCAGTTCCTTCGGCATGATTCTGGCAGCGTTTGCCGGATCTATGCTGGCAATGGGCTTTGTGCTGGCGGTTTCCACGAAAGTCCCTAACATGTCCATGCTGGTAATCTGCGGTGTGATGATCGGCTATGTATGTTCTGCTATTACTGAGTTCGTCATCACCTTTGCCGATGATTCCAATATTATCAATCTTCATAGCTGGTCCCAGGGGAGTTTTTCCGGCATGAGCTGGGATAAAGTGAAAGTCATGGTTTTCTGGGTCACCATCACCATGGTGTTTTGCTTTCTCTTGTCCAAACCCATTTCTGCCTACCAGATGGGAGAGTCCTATGCCCAGAGCATGGGGGTCAACATCAGACTGCTGCGGGTGGTTCTGATTCTGCTGTCCAGCCTGTTGTCTGCCTGTGTGACAGCCTTTGCCGGCCCCATTTCCTTTGTGGGCATTGCGGTTCCCCATTTGATGAAAAGTCTTTTCGGCACGGCAAAACCTATCCTTATGATTCCTGCCTGCTTCTTAGGAGGGGCAGTGTTCTGCCTGTTCTGTGATGTGTTGGCACGCTGGCTGTTTGCCCCCACAGAAATCTCCATCAGTTCCATTACCGCAGTGATTGGAGCACCCATTGTTATTTACATGATGATTCACCGCAGAAGGACAGGAGGGATGGAGGCATGACGGAACAGTTACTGAAATTAGCCCATCTGTCTGTGGGGTACGGCAGGCGGATGGTACTGGGAGATTTATCCCTGGAACTCAAGCCGGGAGAACTGGTCATTTTAATCGGTCAGAACGGTTCCGGCAAATCCACTTTATTAAAAACCCTGTGTGGTCAGTTACCGCCTTTGGAGGGGGACATTCTTCTCACAGGGAAACCCCTGCAAAAGCTCTCCGGCAATGAGATAGCTAAGAGGCTTTCCGTGGTTCTCACCGGACGGCTGCGCCCGGAGCTGATGACCTGTGAGGATGTGGTTGCCACCGGACGCTATCCCTATACCAACCGGTTAGGTTTTTTGTCGGAAACCGATAAGGAAAAAGTCCGGGAGGCAATGGAACTGGCACAGGTAACGGAGCTGGCAGACCGGGATTTTGAACAAATAAGCGATGGACAGAGACAGCGGGTGTTGCTGGCAAGAGCCCTTTGCCAGGAGCCGGAAGTAATTCTGCTGGATGAACCCACCTCTTTTCTGGATATCCGCCACAAGCTGGAATTTCTCCATATGCTGAAAGAACAGGCAGAGCAGAAACAGATTGGGGTGCTGATGTCCCTTCATGAACTGGATTTGGCGCGGAAATTTGCAGACCGGGTTATCTGTGTGAAGAATCATCAGGTACAAAACATCGGAACTCCTGCAGAGGTGCTGACGGATGCTTATATCGAACAGCTTTTTGATATGAAACCGGGAATGTTATCTGCGCTGGAATCCCAGAAAACACCACAGCAGACCTATGTATTTAAGGGAACCCAGAAACTGCGCTGCGGTTTTACCACGGGAACCTGTGTCACGGCGGCGGCAGGGGCGGCAGCAAGAATGCTCCTCACAGGACACCCCCAGAAAACCATCCGCATTACTGTTCCCAAGGGAACCACACTGGAACTTTCCATTGAGGATATCAGTCACCCCAGTGAAACCAGTGTTCGCTGTGCCGTACGGAAGGATGCGGGGGATGACCACGATGTGACCAATCAGATTTTGGTGTATGCCACAGTAGAGCGGATTCCTCAGGGAATTGAAATCTTAGGGGGAAAAGGTGTGGGCAGAGTGACCAGGGCTGGATTAGACCAGCCGGTGGGGGAGGCTGCCATCAACAGCGCCCCCCGCAGGCAGATTGCCACCCAGCTTTTGCGGGTTGGAGAAGAACTGGAATACGAAGGTGGTTTCCGGGTTACGGTGGAAGTTCCGGAAGGGGAAAAAGTGGCAAAGAAAACCTTCAATCCCCGGCTGGGCATTGAGGGCGGTATTTCCATTCTGGGAACCAGTGGCATTGTGGAACCCATGAGCGAACAGGCACTCATTGAAACCATTCGGACAGAGATGCGGATGAAAACAGCAAACGGTGCGAAAGAAATCCTTCTGACACCGGGAAATTATGGCAGAGATTACGCCCATGACACCTGGGGAATTGATTTGGAAACTGGAATCAAGTACAGCAATTTTCTGGGAGACACCCTGGATATGGCATATGAGTTCCAGGTGGAAAGCATCCTCTTAATCGGACACATCGGAAAGTTGGTAAAGGTAGGAAGTGGGGTGATGAACACCCATTCCCGGTGGGCGGATGCCAGAATGGAAACCCTGTGCGCCTGCTGTGTAGAAGCACAGGTGGATGCATCCCTGTTGCCCAAAGTGTTAGGCAGTATTTCCACGGAGGAGGCACTGGCTGTTTTAAAAGAGGCAGGATGCCTGGAACCGGTGATGCAGAGGCTCCTTGCCCGGATTATGAGCCACCTCCGACACAGAGTCTACGAGGGACTGGACATGGATGTGATTCTGTTTTCCAGCGATTTTGGAACGTTGGCAGTCTCAGAACACGCAAAGGAAAAGGTGGAACGGTTATGCAAATCCTGATGATTCGCCATGGGCAGACACCTGGCAATCTGGAAAAGCGTTATATCGGCAGTACGGATGAACCGCTGTGTCCCCAGACCTGCCAGCTTTTGGAGCCATATTTTCAGCAGAGAAAAGAGGAACCGGTGATGGAAAATTTCCATCTCTATGTCAGCCCGATGAAACGCTGCATCCAGACTGCCGATTTTTTGTTTCCCGGTTATAAACAACAAGTGGTAACGGGATTGCGGGAATGTGATTTCGGTTTGTGGGAAGGAAAAAATTACCGGGAACTGGCGGGAGACATCCAGTATCAAAGCTGGATTGACAGTGGTGGGACTCTGCCGTTTCCGGAAGGAGAATCCAGAGAGGCGTTCACCAGTCGGTGCTGTGATGCCTTTCTGGAAATCATGGAAAAGGAAAGGCCGTCCGGGATAGAGAAAAGGCTTTGCTTTGTTGTCCACGGGGGCACGATTATGGCACTGGGAGAGCGGTTTTCCCTGTCGGGAAAAGGCTACTATGATTATCAGGTGGCTTCCCTCTGTGGATATTGTTTTACCTGGGACGCAGAGCGGAAGAAATTCACTGGGGAAAAAACATGGAAACTGGGAGATGCCTGGATGGCTTAGAAGGTTTCAAACAGTAAGAAAGGACGAGTAGAATGGTTCATTTTGTAGGGGCAGGACCCGGAGCTGTGGATTTAATCACGGTGCGGGGACAGCAATTATTACAGCAGGCAGATGTGATTATCTATGCGGGCTCTTTGGTAAATCCCCAGCTTTTACAGTGGAAAAAGGAAAGCTGTAAGGTTTATGACAGCGCTTATATGACGCTGGAGGAAGTGATTGCCGTCATGGAGCAGGCAGAGACAGAGGGGAAACAGACCGTACGCCTACATACCGGCGACCCCAGTATTTACGGAGCAATCCGGGAGCAGATGGACATCCTGGAGGCAAAAGGCATCGCCTTTACAAGCTGTCCGGGCGTCAGCTCTTTCTGTGGGGCAGCATCTGCCCTGAATCTGGAATATACCCTGCCGGGGATTTCACAGACTGTGATTTTAACACGGATGGAGGGAACAACGAAAGTGCCTGAGCAGGAGCAGATTGAAAAGCTGGCGGCACACCAGGCCACCATGGTGCTGTTTTTAAGTACCGGCATGCTTTCCCAGTTAGCGGAGAGACTGATTGCCGGAGGCTATCCACCGGATACCCCCGCGTCTCTTGTATACAAGGCCACCTGGCCGGATGAGAAAAAGATTGTGGCAACCCTTGAAACCCTGCCAGAACTTGCCAAAAAGGCGGGAATTACCAAAACAGCGTTAATTATTGTGGGGGATGTGGCAGGAAAAAGCGGATATGAAAAATCCCGGCTTTACGCAGCGGATTTTTCCACCGAATATCGAAAGGCATCGAAATGAATATTTCTGTCATTGGATTTACCTTGCCGGGACTCCGGCTGGCGCTACAGATTAAAGACCTCTATTTGCAGGAGGGAAACCACGCCTATACCGTGAGGGTGTTCTGCGGCAGTCGGAGCTGTTATGAACGGTTTGTGACAGAGGAACCATCGGAAATGTCCAACGCTCTGGAACTTGTCCGGGATTCTTTGGGGGACTGGACAGGCAGAGAATTTTTCCGGGTAGACCTTCTGATTTTTGTAGGAGCGGCGGGCATTGCCGTCCGGGGGATTGCTCCTTTTGTGAAAGATAAAAAGACAGATCCCGCCGTGGTGGTGTGTGATGAAAGAGGGCAGTTTGTTATTCCCATTCTTTCCGGGCATCTGGGTGGGGCAAACGCCTGTGCCACGTGGCTGGCAGAGAAGCTGCATGCCACTCCGGTACTGACCACCGCCTCGGATGTGGAGGGGAAAATCGCCCTGGATGTATGGGCAAAACAGCAGGAACTGTTTCTTACCGACAGGGAAAAAATCAAGGAAAGGGAATCGGCACTGTTACGGGGAGAATCCCTTTCTCTGTTGGTGGAGGATTCTTTTACCGACCTGGAAAACCGTTCCGATTTACCAGAGGGAATCCAGCTTTTTCCCAGACAGGAGATTGCCCGGTGGAACGGACAGGAAAACAAAATCTATATCGGGTTATCCCCTGCCGAAAATACGGACGATCTCTGGCTGATTCCAAGAAATCTGGTGATTGGAATCGGATGCCGCAGGGAAAAATCCTTTGCAGAAATTGAAAGAGCAGTGACAGAGCTGTTTCACCAGAAAAAGCTGCCCCTGGATGCAGTCCGGGCAGTGGCATCCATCGACCGGAAAGCGGAGGAGGCGGGAATCTGTGAATTTGCAAAGTCCCATCACCTTCCCTATCACTGTTACAGTGCCCAGGAATTACAGCAGGTGGAGGGAACTTTTCAACATTCCGACTTTGTGGAGCAGACGGTGGGCATCGACAACGTGTGTGAGCGGGCAGCGCTGCGGGCGCTGCAAGAGAACGGGGCGTTCACCGGAAAACAGTTAATCATTGAAAAACAGGCGGCAAACGGAATCACTCTTGCCGTTGCTTTAGGAACAAGGAGGCTGACCTTTGGGTAAAATCTTTGTAGTGGGAATCGGACCGGGTAACCGGGAACAAATGACAATCCAGGCGCAGGATGTGTTAAGCCAGTGCGATGTGATTGTTGGTTATACGGTTTATGTGGAGTTAATCAAAAAAGCCTTCCCGGAAGAAGCGTTTCAACAGAAAGTGTTTCTTGCCAACCCCATGATGCGGGAGGCAGACCGCTGCCGTCTGGTTTTTGAGGAGGCATTAAAGGGGAAAAGCGTGGCTCTGGTCTGTAGCGGAGATGCGGGAGTTTACGGGCTTTCCGGGCTGATTCTGGAATTGTCGGAGCAGTTTCCCCAGGTGGATATTGCCATGATTCCCGGAACCACCGCAGCCCTCACAGGAGCGGCTGTTCTGGGTGCTCCTTTAATTCACGATTTTGCCCTGATTAGTTTAAGTGATTTAATGACCCCTCTTGCCAAAATTGAAAACCGCATCCGCCATGCAGCCCAGGGGGATTTTGTCATGGTCCTTTACAATCCTTCCAGCAAAAAGAGGGAGGACTATCTGCAGAAAGCCTGCGACTGGATGTTAGAATATTGTTCCCCGGATACGGTTTGTGGCCTGGTGGAGAATATCGGACGGGAGGGAGAGCATTACGAACTCTGTACCCTGAAAGAGTGCCGGGACAAACAAGTGAATATGTTTACCACCGTGTTTATTGGCAATTCCCAGACCCGTATCATCAACGGAAAAATGGTTACACCCAGAGGGTATCAGATATGAAGAACATTTCATCCAAAAACATTTTAATCTTCGGAGGAACCAGTGAGGGGAGAATTCTCACCGAAAAACTGGCATCCAGAGGCTTTTCCTGCAATGTGTGTGTGGCGACAGATTATGGGGAACAGATCCTAGAGCAGGATGCCGTGCTTTCGGAGGTGTTGAGGAAACAGGTGTCCGTCCATACCGGACGCATGGACAAAGAACAGATGCGTGCCTGGATGGAGGCGCATCCCTTTTCCTGTGTCATCGATGCCACCCATCCCTATGCAGTGGAAGTGACCGAGAATATCCGTCAGGCGGCACAGGAAAGCCACTTGCCTTATTATCGACTGCTCCGGTCAACAAATGAACCGGAGGAGGAAGAACCTTTCATCCATAAGGTGGCGGAGTTATCCCATGCGGTGGCTTATCTGGAAAACCAATCCGGTGCCATTTTTCTCACCACAGGAAGTAAAGAAATCCATGCCTTCACAGAGGGAATTTCCGACAGAACCAGACTCTACGTACGGATGCTGCCTAACCCTGCCCTGATTCAACAGGTGTTGGATGCAGGCGTACCCACCAGCCATATTTTTGCCATGCAGGGGCCTTTTTCTGTGGAAATGAATCTTGCCATGCTCCACCAGAGCCATGCGGCGTTTCTGGTATCCAAGGAGAGTGGAAAAGCAGGGGGCTATGAGGAAAAGCGGGAGGCTGCAAGACAGGCAGGAATTTCCATGGTGGTTCTTAGCAGACCGGAGGAAACCGGTTCTTCCATGGAGGAAATTATACAGTGGCTGGAAGAAGATAGTTTTCCAGGGCAGAACCCCTGTGAGGCTGGGGAAAACAGGGAAACTTCTGCCAGGACAGACAGTACTCACCAGATACCTTCCATTACCCTGGCGGGCATCGGCATGGGCAGCCCTGCCGGAAGGACAGGAGAGGTGCAGGACTGTATCCGGGAGGCAGATTTACTCATTGGAGCGAAACGGATGCTGGAGGCTGTCAGCCTGACAGAAAACTCCCGCGCCGTCCGTTTCTCTGCCTATATGCCGGAGGAAATTGCAGCCTATATCCGGGAAACCACAGCGAAATGGGAAGATGCCAAAAGGTGCCACATCGTGGTGCTGTTATCCGGAGATACTGGCTTTTACAGTGGTGCCAGTGCGTTGGGAAAAAAGCTGACCCAGGCAGGGTATTCTTACCAGGTCCTTCCGGGTATCAGTTCCGTGGCTGCCTTTGCCTCCCGGTTAAAGGTGGACTGGCAGGATGCGGCACTGCTTAGCTGTCATGGGCGCAGCTGTGATGTGTTACATTCTGTTTTTACCAGACATCAGGTGTTTGTGCTTGCGGCAGGAGTCGCCACCGTGCGGGAGGTGGCAGAACAATGTCTCGCCTATGACATGACAGAAGTGACTTTTACTACAGGCAGTAACCTGGGCTACCCGGAGGAACGGATTCTGTCCGGGCATCCACAGGAATTTCTGGATTTTGACCAGAAGGGAAACACCATCCTCTATCTCGAAAATCCTCAGCCGGAGCCGTTTTCCAATGGAATTGCAGACGGGGAACTGGAACGGGGCAAAGTGCCCATGACAAAGGAAGAAGTGCGTGCCATCTCCGTAGCAAAACTGGCACTGTTACCGGACAGCATTGTCTATGATATCGGTGCCGGAACAGGTTCTGTCACCATCGCCTGCGGGCGTGCCGTGCCGGAGGGTCAGGTGTATGCCATTGAGAGAAATCCGGAGGCAGTGGAACTGTTAAAGAGTAACCGGAAAAAGTTAAAGGCATCCAATGTGACCATTGTTCCCGGTTTGGCACCGGAGGCACTAAAGGATTTGCCTGCCCCCACCCATGCGTTTTTAGGGGGAACCGGAGGAAATCTGTCAGAGATTGTCGACGTATTGTTTCAGAAAAATCCCCAGGTTCGCATTGTCCTCAATGCCATTTCTGTAGAAACCATCAGCGCTGTCCAACAGCTTACCAGACAGCCGGAACTGGTGGCAGAAATGGTTTCCGTCACAGTGGCAAGAACCAAGGAGGTGGGCAGCTATCACCTGATGACGGGAGAAAATCCCATCTGGATTGTGACGCTGTATCAGAAAGGAAAGTAAGCCTGTGAACTTACCACGTTTTATGATTGCCGCAGCCTCCAGTGGGAGCGGCAAAACCACCATCACCTGTGGGTTATTGGAATGTATGAAACGCCGGGGACTGCATCCCGTTTCTTTTAAGTGTGGCCCCGACTATATTGACCCCATGTTTCATCAGACCGTATTGGAAATTCCCTCCCGGAATCTGGATTTGTTTTTCACAGGGGAGACACAGACCAGAAGGCTGATGGCACATGGATGCAAAGAGGGAGACTATGCACTGTTGGAGGGCGTCATGGGCTTTTATGACGGTCTTGGCATCACCTCCACCCAGGCATCCTCCTACGACCTGGCAAGGGTCACCCGTACCCCGGTGCTTTTGGTGGTAAACGCCAGAGGCATGAGTCTTTCCATTGCGGCACTGTTAAAGGGCTTTCTCACCTACCGGAAAGACCACAATATCCGGGGAATTCTGTTAAATCAGACCACAGAGCGGGTTTATCAGCAGTTATCTCCCCTGTTGGAAAAGGAGCTGGGGGTACCGGTGTTCGGGTATCTTCCGGTGTTAAAGGATTGTCAGATAGAAAGCCGCCACCTGGGACTGTTACTGCCGGAGGAGATTGAGGGACTGCAGGAAAAAATCGAAAAGATTGCGGATCAGCTGGAGGAATGTGTAAAGCTGGAGGAACTGTTTTCCATGGGAGAAGAGGCAGAGGAACTGGAAACGGATGAAAAATCCGCGCCCGCCTTTCCGGTACGGCTTTCTGCCGGGAAAAAGAAACCGCGGATTGCAGTAGCGAGGGATGCGGCTTTCCGTTTTTACTATACAGACAATCTGGAACTGCTGGAAGAACTGGGAGCAGAACTGGCATTCTTTTCTCCGTTACAGGACAGGGAACTCCCGGAAAACTGTGACGGGTTACTGTTGGGAGGGGGCTACCCGGAACTGTATCTGGAACAGTTGGCAGAAAACAAGACCATGAGAACCTCCATCCTGCAGGCAATCCGTTCCGGGATGCCGTATCTGGCAGAGTGCGGTGGTTTTTTGTATCTCCATGAGAGCATGGAAACAAAGGATAGAACGGAAAGTTTTCCCATGGTGGGAATTTTCCCGGGGAAAGCCTGGAACAAGGGAAAACTGGGTCGCTTTGGCTATATTACCCTGGAAAGTGAGGCACCGGAATGTGCCATGTTGGCAGGCATGAAAGCCCATGAATTCCACTATTATGACAGCCCGGACAATGGATGTGCCGTGACTGCAAAAAAACCTGGGAGCGACAGACAGTGGCAGACACTTCATGTGACCAACCACTCGGTGGCAGGCTTTCCCCATCTGTATTATCAGTCAAAACCGGATTTCGTCCTGTGGTTTTTGGAGCAGTGTAAGAAATGATAATGTTACAGCAAGTATTACAGAAGATTCGTCCGTTGGATGAAGAAAAGATAGGGCAGGCGCAGAAAGCCTGGGACAATATTGCAAAACCTTTGCACAGTCTGGGAAAAATGGAAAACCTGGTGAGCCAGATGGCGGGGATTTATGGGAACTTAACTTTTTCCATCGAAAAGAAAGGGCTGTTGATTTTCTGCGCCGACAACGGCGCGGTGGAGGAAGGAGTCAGCCAGACCGGACAGGATGTGACCGCAGCGGTGGCAGAAAACTTTCTGGATGCCCAGTCCTGCGCCGCTATTATGTGTAAAAGGGCAGGCGTCACCATCCATCCCATCGACATCGGCATGGTAACGGACACCCCACGGGTGGAAAAGCGGAAGGTGCGCTACGGAACTCGGAATATGGCAAAGGAGCCTGCCATGACCAGAGCCGAGGCAATCGAGGGAATGGAAACCGGCATCCAACTGGTAAAGGAAATGAAGGAGCAGGGTTACCAGATTCTTGCCATCGGGGAAATGGGAATCGGCAATACCACCACCAGCAGTGCCATGACCAGCGTGCTGCTGGGACTTCCCGTGGAGGAAGTGACCGGGCGGGGTGCTGGGCTTTCCGATGCGGGACTTGCCCGGAAAAAGGCGGTGATTCAGAAAGCCATTGCCCTTCATAACCCCAATCCCGAGGATGCCATCGATGTGCTGGCAAAGGTGGGAGGACTGGATATTGCAGGGATGGCAGGCGTGTGCATCGGAGGCGCTTATTATGGAATCCCTGTGGTGTTGGACGGTTTTATTGCCAAGATAGCTGCCCTTACCGCCGTAAGGTGCAATCCGCTGGTGCGGGGATATCTGTTGCCTTCCCATCGCTCCGCGGAGGGAGCAGATGCCCTTTTGACAAAGGCACTGTCCTTAGACCCAATTCTGGATGGCAATTTCTGTCTGGGGGAAGGTTCCGGGGCAGTGGCACTGTTTCCACTGCTGGACATGGGTGTTTCCATCTTCCAGGAAATGGGCACCTTTGAACAGCACCAGATTACGCCTTACATTTCGTATGAAAATAATGGAGACAGCTTATGATTGTGTTGATTACCGGAGGCAGTGGAAGTGGAAAATCTGCCTTTGCGGAGGAGACGGTGATGCAGCTGGGGGCATTTCCCCGGTACTATATCGCCACTATGGATTGTCTGGATGAGGAAACTAGACAGCGGATTTCCAGGCATCGCAGGATGCGGGAGGGAAAAGCCTTCACCACCCTGGAACAGCCGGTGCATCTGGAGCGGTGTGTGCTGCCGGAGAAGGGCGTGGCGTTAGTGGAATGTATTTCCAATCTGGTAGCCAACGAACTTTATTCTCCCCAGGGCTTTGCCCAGGAGAACGCACCGGAGGAACTGCCAGCCCATCTGCTCCAGAGCATCCGGCAGCTTGCCCGTCAGTGTGAACATCTGGTCATTGTGAGTAACGAAGTGGGAAGTGACGGCATCGCCTACGATGACAGCACCATGGAGTATATCCGTATCATGGGAGCAGTCAACACAGGGCTTGCAGCGATGGCAGAGGTGGTCTATGAGGTAGTGTACGGGATTCCTCTGCGTATAAAATAAAACAGGACGGGACTTTTTAAGGATGAAAAATTTGTTGGAAAGCATGGTCATTGCCTTTGCCATGTACAGTAAAATTCCCATGCCACGGGTGGAATGGGAAAAAGAAAATATGCGGTATGCCCTGTGTTTTTTCCCGCTGGTGGGCGTGAGTATCGGCTTGCTTGTCTCCCTGTGGAAAGGGATGCAGGAGGAGTTTGCCTTTGGAAATCTGCTTTTTGCCTGTATCGGTGGGGTGATTCCGGTGCTAGTGACAGGAGGCATCCATCTGGATGGGTTTCTGGACACTGTGGATGCCCTCAGTGCCTACGCCTCCCAGGAAAAGCGGTTGGAGATTCTGAAAGACCCACACACCGGCGCTTTCGCCATTATTTTCTGCGGGGTGTATTTTGTGACCACCGTGGGCATTTATTCCGACTTGTCCCGTGAGGGAATCTGGATGGTGGGACTAGGCTTTGTGTTCTCCCGGATATTAAGCGGGCTGTCTGTTGCCTGGTTTCCCTGTGCCAAAAACAGTGGGCTGGCAGCTACCTTTGCCGCCCAGGCAGATAAAAAACGGGTGCGGATTATTTTGCTGATAGAAGCAGTCTGTGCTGCGACCGGAATGTTCCTGCTTTCTCCTGTGAAAGGGAGTGTGATGGCAGCTACCGGTCTGTTGGCCTGGCTGTATTACCGTCAGATGTCCCAGAAGAAATTTGGCGGCATTACCGGGGATTTGGCAGGCTGGTTTCTCTGTATAGCAGAGCTTTTTATGGCGGTTTCGGTCTGGATGATGGAGGGCATTTTTTTATGGTAATTTTGGTAACAGGCGGTGCGTTTCAAGGGAAAACCACCTATATCCGGGAACAGTTATGGAAGGATTCCATGGAGCTGGTGGAGGGGGAAACCTGGGAGCCGGACAGAGTTCCCTGCTCCTTTGCAGTAAACCATCTGGAACACTTTATCCGCAGGCAATTAGCGGAAGAAAAAAGCCAGGAGGAAATTCTGGAAGGTCTTTTACAAGCGGCACAGGGGCAGGAGGATGTTATCTGGGAAATCCGGGAAATTGGCTGCGGAATTGTGCCCATGGAAAAAGAGGAAAGAAGATGGCGGGAGGTAACGGGACGAATCGGATGTGAGCTTGTGGGTAGAGCCGACCAGGTTTACCGCGTCATCAGTGGAATTGGAGTGAGGATAAAAGGTTGATACATTTGATACAATGGTGGGGATTTTCTCTGTGTGGGGTAATCTTAGGGGTTCTTCTGGATTTTTGTTTCGGGGACCCGGCAGTTTCCTGGCATCCCATTTGCCTTATCGGAAATCTGATTTCCTTTACCCGGAAAAAACTGCGGAACTCAATAGAGAAAAGATTTCCCGATACCAGTCAGCGGGAGGAAAAAAACAAAGCAGAATTTCGTGGGGGAATCGGATTGGTAGTGATTGTGATTACTGTCAGCACCCTGCTCCCCAGTGGGATTCTGGTACTTGCCTACGCACTCCATCCGGTGGCTGGCATACTTGTGGAGGGGATTTTCTGCTGGTTTCTGCTGGCAACGAAATGCCTGAAACAGGAAAGCACCAATGTGAAACGTGCTTTGACGGAGGAAGGACTGGAATCCGGGCAAAAGGCAGTGGCGCGGATTGTGGGACGGGACACGACGGTTTTAGACGAGCCGGGTGTCATCAAGGCGGCGGTGGAAACGGTGGCAGAGAACAGTTCTGACGGCTGTATTGCCCCTTTATTTTATATGCTGTTGGGGGGCGCTCCCTTAGGCTTTTTCTATAAAAGCATCAACACCATGGACTCCATGGTGGGCTATCGGAATGAAACTTATTTGTACTTTGGAAGGGCTGCCGCCAAAACCGATGATGTGGCAAATTTCCTTCCTGCCCGGATTTCTGCCCTGTTATTGGTGGCATCCGCGGGACTTCGTGGTTATTCTGCCTCCAACGCCTGGCGGATATTCAAACGGGATAGGATGAAACATGCCAGTCCCAACTCTGCCCAGACGGAAAGTGCCATGGCGGGTGCCCTGGGGGTACAGTTAGCCGGGGATGCCTGGTACTTCGGGGAACTTCACAAAAAGGAGACCATCGGGGACGCCCTGCGGGAAATCGAACCGGAGGACATTGACCGTGCCAACCGGATTCTGTATGGCATGGTAGTGCTGGGAACGGTACTTGGCGTTCTGTTGAAAGGATGTGTGTTAGTATGCATGAACATGGCGGGAATCTTACCCCCTATCTGAAGAAAAACCAGCCAGAATTCTGGATTGATTTTTCTGCCAATATCAACTGCCTGGGCATGCCGGAAACAGTAAAACAGGCGGCGGTGCAGGGGGTGCTTGACAGTGTCCATTATCCAGACCCTGGATGCAATCGACTGGTTGAGTCAATCAGTCAATCCCTGTCAGTCAATAAAAACTGGATTCTCTGTGGCAATGGTGCGGCAGAGTTGGTTTATGATGCCCTGCGGGTGCTAAAACCCGGAAGGGCACTGGTGGCGGCTCCCGGATTTTTTGAATATGAACAGGCGCTGCGGAGCGTAAACTGTGAGATTGTCTATGCCTCTTTGCAGGAAAAAGAAGGGTTTCTGGTAACTTCCTCCTTTTTGGAAACCTTGCAGAAAACGCCGGGGGTGGAACTGGTAATTCTCACCAATCCCAACAACCCTACCGGGCGGCTGATTCCCTCGGAGACCTTGAAAAGAATTCTGGAAGTCTGTCAGAAAAAGGGTATCTGGTTTCTGCTGGATGAGTGTTTTCTGGATTTTACAGAAGATTACCCGGAGAATTCTCAGGTGTGTCAACTGGAACATTATCCCAGATTGCTGGTGCTAAGAGCCTTTACAAAGATGTATGCCATGCCGGGACTGCGTATGGGGTATCTTCTTTGCAGGGAAGAAAATTTCTGTAGAAAGATAGCGGATTCCAGACAGCCCTGGAGCGTTTCTGTTCCGGCACAGGAGGCGGCACTGGCTGCCCTGGAGGAAGAAGAATTTGTCCGGCAGACCAGAGAATTTCTAAAAAAAGAGCGCCCTTTTCTGCAAAGCCAGTTACAGGAACTGGGATTCCGGGTGTATGGGGGAGAGGCAAATTTCCTTTTCTTTTTCTCGGAAATTTCCAGCCTGCGGGAGAAACTGTTGCCTTACCAGATTCTCATCCGGGATTGTAAAAATTTTACCGGACTGGAAAAGGGCTATTACCGCATTGCAGTGCGTACCCATGAGGAGAATCTTCGTCTTCTGGAGGCACTTCGGGAACTTTTGAAAACGGAAAGGAGGAACACCGCATGGCAGTAAAACTGATGGTACAGGGAACCATGTCCAATGCCGGGAAAAGTCTGGTAGCTGCCGGATTGTGCCGGATTTTTCATCAGGATGGCTATCGGGTGGCACCTTTTAAATCCCAGAACATGGCGTTAAACTCCTATATTACGAAGGAAGGACTGGAGATGGGCAGGGCACAGGTGATGCAGGCAGAGGCAGCCTGCGTGGAGCCGGTGGCAGCCATGAACCCCATTCTTCTAAAACCCACCAGCGATGTGGGCTCCCAGGTGATTGTCAACGGGAAAAGTATAGGAAATATGCCCGCCAGGGAATACTTTCAGTATAAAACGAAACTGGTTCCGGTAATTCGAGAGGCACTGGATACCCTGGACAAGGAGTTTGACATTGTTGTGATTGAGGGGGCCGGTTCTCCTGCGGAAATAAATTTAAAACAGAATGATATTGTGAATATGGGCATTGCGAAGATGGCGGAGGCTCCCGTACTTCTGGTGGGAGACATCGACCGGGGCGGGGTTTTTGCCCAGCTTTACGGGACGGTGGAGCTGCTGGAGCCGGAGGAACGGGCGCTGATTAAGGGTCTGGTCATCAACAAATTCCGGGGAGATAAAACCATCCTGGACCCCGGCATCACCATGCTGGAGGAAAAATGCCACATTCCCGTGGTGGGAACCATTCCCTACATGAAGGTGGATTTGGACGATGAGGATTCCCTGGCAGAACGTCTGGATCAGGAAAAAGTCCGGGGAATCGTGGATATTGCAGTGGTTCGTCTGCCCCACATTTCCAATTTTACAGACTTTCATGTGCTGGAGTCGATGCCGGGAGTGACCCTGCGGTATGTGAGCCGTCCCAGAGATTTCAAGCATCCCGATTTAATCATCCTGCCGGGAACCAAAAACACCATCGGCGATTTAAAGGCTATCCGTCAGAACGGCATGGAAGCCTCCCTTTTGAAAGCCTATAAAGAAGGAATTCCAATATTTGGAATCTGCGGCGGTTATCAGATGTTAGGAGAGGAAATTACAGACGAGGAAGGCACTGAGGGCGGCGGAAGTATCCGTGGCATGCATCTTCTTCCCATGCGGACCAGGTTTCAGCCGGAAAAAACCAGACTTCAGGTAAGCGGCTGTTTCGGGGAGGTGGAAGGGGTGTTCCATTCCCTCTCCGGCATGAATTTTGAGGGCTACGAAATCCACATGGGGGTCAGCGAATCTCTGGAGGGAGAACTTTTACCCATCCTTTTTCAGAGGGGGCATGCCTATGGCTGTTATGTCCATGGCGTGTTCGACGCTCCCGGCGTGGCAGAAAAACTGGTGGAGGCACTGGCAGAAAAAGCCGGGGTAACCTACGAACCGAAACAGCAGAAAACCTATGCCCAGTATAAGGAGGAACAGTACGAAAAACTGGCAGAGGGATTGCGGGACAACATGGATATGGCGGCAATTTATGAGATGCTAGGGTTAGCTGGAAAAGAAAGGAGAACGCACCATGAGCATTAAACTGGAACAGCTTTCTCCCATGGAAATTGAACAACGCAGCTTTGCCATCATCGAGGAAGAACTACTGCAGCAGAACATCCATCTTTCATCGGAACAGGCCCCCATTATCAAGCGGTGTATCCACACCACCGCAGATTTTGAGTATGCAACCAGTCTCTGTTTTTCCCCGGATGCCTTGGAAAAAGCCCATACCGCCATCTGTGAGGGAGCCTCGCTGGTGACCGATACCACCATGGCGCTTTCCGGCATCAACAAGCGGGCTTTGGCGCAGTTTGGCATCCAGACCTACAACTTCATTGCGGATCCGGATATTGTAAAAAAGTCCAGAGAGACGGGTATCACCCGCTCAGCCCTTTCCATGGATAAGGCGGCGCAGATTGACACCCCCATGATTTATGTCATAGGAAATGCCCCCACCGCCCTTATCCGTATTTATGAACTTTACCAGGAGCAGAAAATCACCCCGGCGTTGGTCATCGGGGTTCCGGTGGGATTCGTGAATGTGGTGCAGTCCAAGGAGCTGATTATGGAGACGGAGATGCCCTACATCATCGCCAGAGGGCGGAAGGGAGGCAGTAATGTGGCGGCCGCCATTATGAATGCCCTGTTGTACCGGGAGAGGCGTCCAGAACCCTAGGCGTTTTCTGGAAAGCTTGCAGCCGGAAGGAGGCTATATTATAATGAAAAACAGCCGGAGGCATTTGATCAGAAGGCATAAAAGAGAGGAGAAACATTATGGAACAGAAGAAAACAAACAAAAAAGGCATACTCATTGGGGTGATTGCCCTGGTGGTACTGGTGGCAGTCTTTGCTTTTGTTTACACCAGATTCTCTGCAAAACCGGTGCAGGGTGCCAAAGAGCTGACCATCGAGGTGACGGACAACGAAGGTGCAACCACCAGCTATGAGGTGCATACCGATGCGGAATTCCTGCGTCAGGCGATGGAAGAAACGGAAGGTCTGACCTTTGAGGGTACAGAGAGTGAGTACGGTCTGATGGTAGAAACCGTCAATGGTGTCACTGCCGATTACAATAAAGATGGCGCTTACTGGGCATTCTATGTGAATGGGGAATACTGTGAGTATGGCATTGATTCCCAGCCGGTACAAGATGGGGAAACCTACGCCATTGTTTACACCGTATACTAAGTTTTTATGAAACAGAAAACGTGGTTCCAGAAGAAAATTACGGTACAGGATATCGCGCTGGTGGGCATGATGATTGCCACCATTGAGGTTGCCAAAAACGCCCTGGCTTTTCTGCCAAACGTGGAACTGGTGACCCTGCTGTTTATCCTTTACACCCTGACCTTTGGCTGGAAGGTACTGCTGGTGGTGCCTGCCTTTATCTTATTAGAAGGCTGCATCTACGGCTTTGGCTTGTGGTGGGTGATGTATCTGTATTTGTGGCCTCTGCTGGTACTTCTCACCTGGCTGTTCCGCCGGGAGGAATCGGTGTGGTTCTGGTGCGTGCTGTCCGGTTCCTTCGGGCTTTGCTTTGGCGCCCTGTGTGCCATTCCCTACTACATCGGTGGCGGCATAGCGGCAGGCTTTAGCTGGTGGGTGGCGGGAATTCCCTACGACATTCTCCACTGTATTTCTAATTTTGTGCTGTGCATGGTGCTTTTTAAACCCTTGCGGAAGGTATTGAAAAAAATTAACCAATAAAGGTCTTGACAAAAGATACCCCCAGGAGGTATATGTAATGTATACCCCTTGGGGGTATTTGAGTTAAATGGAGGCAGATTGAAAAATAAAATTTTCAATCAAGAGATTTGTGTCTGCGCGCACATGACACAAACTCATTATGCGCAAAAAAACGTGCGCAGAATTGAGGTAAGAAAAATGGGATGTAATTGTCAGGAAGAAGAAAACGGTCAGCCTAAGCACCGGATTCGGGAGCAGCAGGAAAAAAAGGCACTGATTAACCGCCTCAGCCGTATAGAAGGACAGATTCGCGGGGTAAAATCTATGATAGAGGAAGAACGTTACTGCGTGGACATTCTCACCCAGGTGGCGGCGGTGCAGGCAGCCTTTAACGGACTGACCAAAGAAATCCTTGCCTCCCATATCAAAGGATGCGTGGTGAAGGACATCCAGGACGGCAACGAACAGGCTGTGGATGAACTCTGCGAGCTTTTGAAGAAATTGATGCGATAAAGGAGAGGACAGCAATGAGTAAAAAAGCAACCTATGATGTGACCGGCATGAGCTGTTCTGCCTGCTCCTCCCATGTGGAGAAGGCAGTGAGCAGGCTGGAAGGAATGGATAAAGTCACCGTCAATCTGCTGACCAACAGCATGCAGGTGGAATATGACGAAAACCGGTTAAACAGCACTGCCATTGAACAGGCAGTGGAAAAGGCGGGCTACGGGGCAAGCCTCCGCCAGAAAAAGGGAAATGCCGGACAGGGTGCCCAGCCGGCAGCGAAAGCAGAAAGCCCGGCGGACTTGCAGAAAAAAGAGCAGGAACAGATGAAAAAACGCCTGATCTGGTCCATCGTTCTGTTAATTCCCTTAATGTATGTCTCCATGGGACACATGATTTACAACTGGCTGGGTGTGGGGATGCCGCCCCTTACCATGAAGTATCTCCATGGTGCCCAGAACGCGTTGACTTATTCCTTCACCCAGTTTTTACTGGTACTGCCGATTTTGATTATCAACAAAAAGTTTTTCATCAACGGCTTTAAGACTCTGGCACACCGGAGTCCCAACATGGATTCCCTGGTTGCCATCGGCGCCGGTGCCTCTGTAGTCTACGGTGTCTACGCTATCTACCGGATTGGCTATGGACTGGGCTACGGACAGACGGATGTGGTGACCCAGTACAGCCACGACCTGTATTTTGAGTCTGCCGGCATGATTCTCACTCTGATTACCGTGGGCAAATATCTGGAGTCCAAATCCAAGGGACGCACCAGTGAGGCGATTACCAAGCTGTTGAACCTGGCACCGAAAAAGGTGCATGTGCTGCGGAATGACGCCGAGGTGGAAATTCCCGCAGAGGAAGTGATATCCGGCGATATTCTGGTACTTCGTCCCGGCGAGGCTGCGGCGGTGGATGGTGTCATCGTGGAAGGACACAGTGCCTTTGATGAATCCGCCATCACCGGCGAGAGTATTCCTGTAGAAAAGAAGGAGGGCGATACCGTGGTTTCCGCCTCCTTAAACAAATCCGGACTGATTCACATGCGTGCCACCAAGGTCGGACAGGATACCACCTTATCCCAGATTATCCGGCTGGTGGAGGAGGCATCTGCCTCCAAAGCCCCCATCGCAAAGATGGCAGACAAAATTGCAGGCGTCTTTGTTCCTGTGGTTATCTGCATCGCTCTGGCAACGTTTTTAATCTGGTTACTGGCAGGAGCCAGCTTTGAGTTTGCCATGTCCTGCGGCATCGCGGTACTGGTGATTTCCTGTCCCTGTGCCTTAGGACTTGCCACTCCGGTAGCGATTATGGTGGGAACCGGAAAAGGTGCGGAGAACGGCATCCTGATTAAATCCGGTGAGGCGCTGGAAATGGCACATCTGGTGGACACCGTTGTGTTAGACAAAACCGGAACCATCACTGAAGGAAAGCCCCGTGTCACCGATGTATACGCCTACGAAGGCATGGAACCGAAACAACTGCTTGCTCTTGCAGGGGCTTTGGAAAAAGGAAGTGAGCATCCCTTAGCCCAGGCAATTCTGGAGCAGTGTGAGGAAGATGGTCTGATCTGTGCCCCGGTACAGAACTTTGAGGCAGTGTTTGGACATGGAATCAAAGGTACTGTGGACGGCGTGGACTGCTTTGCAGGAAATGAGTCGATGGTACAAAGCCTGGGACTTTCCCTCCCGAAAGCCGTTTCCGGGAAATTGCAGGAATTTGCCACCCAGGGAAAAACACCGTTGATTTTTGGAAAAATGGAACAGGGCGACGGAAAAGGCACGATTCTTGGAATTATCGCCGTGGCAGATGTGATTAAGGAATCCTCCCCGGAGGCTATCCAGAAACTAAAAGATTATCATATTCATGTGGTGATGCTCACCGGTGACCACGAACAGACAGCGAAAGCCATTCAGAAACAGGTGGGCGTGGATGAAGTCATTGCCCAGGTTCTTCCCAACCAGAAGGAAGAAAAAATTGCCCAGTTACAAAGTGCGGGATACAAAGTGGCAATGGTGGGCGACGGTATCAACGATGCCCCTGCACTGGCAAGAGCGGATGTGGGAATTGCCATCGGCGCCGGTACCGATGTGGCACTGGAAAGCGCAGATGTGGTACTGATGCGCAGCGACCTTATGGATGTGGCAGGAGTGATTCATTTAAGCCACAAGGTTATCCGCAATATTAAAGAGAACCTTTTCTGGGCATTCTTTTATAACAGTATCGGAATTCCCCTGGCGGCGGGTGTCCTTTACCCTCTGTTCCAGTTAAAATTAAATCCCATGTTTGGCGCGGCTGCCATGAGTCTCAGCAGCGTGTGCGTGGTCAGCAATGCACTGCGCTTAAAACGTGTAAAACTCCGCCAGGAGAAAAGTAACAAAACAAATCAGAACGTAGAAATCACTCCTGTAACAATGCAGGAGACAGAAATGCAGCCAAGCAAAAAAGAAAGTGAGGAAACAACAATGAAAAAAACAATTCATGTAGAAGGTATGATGTGCATGCACTGTGTAGGTCATGTAGAGAAGGCACTGCGCGGGGTGCCCGGTGTCAAAGGTGTCACCGTAAGTCTGGACGACAAGAAAGCTGTTGTAGATGTGGACGAATCCGTTAGTAACGATGCCTTAACCGTCGCTGTAAAGGATGCCGGTTACGAAGTGACTGGAATTGAATAAGAGAAGGTAAAAAAATACCCGGTACACGTTTAGGTTGTGTACCGGGTAAGCTATCAAAATCAATCTTTATACCGGGTGAGATAATCTTTGGTTTCTGCAGCTACCACACCACTTAATGCAACCAGTGCAATCAGGTTGGGCAGTGCCATCAGTCCGTTGAAAATATCCGCAATCGTCCATACTGCAGCAACGGTCATGTAAGGTCCGATAAAGATAGCCAGAATGTAAATCCAACGGTATACCTTTATCACCTTCTTCTTACCGCCGGTAAGGTACTCCAGGCAGCGCTCGGAATAGTAGTCCCAGCCCAGGGTGGTGGTGAAAGCGAAGAATACCAGACAAACCATGAGAATAAAAGCGCATACCTGATTTGGGAAAGGAAGTCCCAGTTCAAACGCCTTTGTGGTAACAGCAACGCCTTCCAGTCCCATATCCCAGGCTCCGGTAATGACAATGGCAAGACCGGTCATGGTACAGATGATAATGGTATCAATAAACGTACCGGTCATGGAAATCAGACCCTGGCGAACCGGCTCATGGGTGTGTGCAGCAGCGGCTGCGATAGGAGCACTACCAAGACCAGCCTCGTTGGAGAAGATGCCACGGGCGATACCTTTCTGCATGGCAACAATCATGGCACCTACAGCGCCGCCAGCTGCGGCCTTGAGACCAAATGCACTTTGGACAATGAGAACTAAAGCGGCAGGCACTTTGGTAATATTAAAGAGAATAATCAAAACACCAATAAGGACATACAAAGCTGCCATGAAGGGAACGATCAACTCAGCAACTCTGGAGATTCGTTTCAGGCCACCGATGATAACCAGTGCCACACAAAGGGTAAGAATCACGCCGGCGATAACAACTGTCCAAGAGTAAGTACGACCAAACAGATTGATCGTCCAGGCATTATTGGGATCAAAGAAATTGTTGACAGCGGAGGAGATCCCGTTGACCTGGGTAAAGGTACCGATACCGAGAAGACCTACACCTACGCCAAAGAAGGCGAAAATTTTGGCAAGCCATTTCCACTGTTTGCCCATACCGGTTTCTATGTAGTAGAAGGGACCTCCTACGATATGTCCATCGGCATCGACTTTCCGGTATTTCACTGCTAACAGACACTCGGCATATTTGGTAGCCGTGCCCAGTAAAGCGGCAAGCCACATCCAGAACAGGGCACCGGGACCACCGGCTACAAGAGCAGTAGCAACACCTACGATGTTACCGGTTCCGATGGTAGCGGAAAGTGCGGTACAGAGAGCACCGAAACTGCTGACTTCTCCGTGTTCGCCACTTCTTTCATTTTTAATAATGTAACGGAATGCGCGTCCCAGATTGGTGAACTGTACACCTTTTAAACGCACGGTGAGGAAAATACCGACGGCCAGAATGAGGATAATGAGTGGAAGACCCCATACAAAGTCATCAATCTTCCCTAAGATAGAGTTGAATGATTCGAACATGTTACATGTTCCTCCTTTGGTTTCGTGTCTCCGAAGATAAGAACATGCAATTGCTCTGTCCTTTGTGCCTGAGAGATAGGCAGCGCAACGCCTTTGTTGCACTGTGTTACACCTTCGGCGCCCCTGCAAGGGGACTCTCCAGAGTGCGGACATTTATTTGTCCAACGAAAACACTTTATCACACTACATCGAAAAATACAATTACCAATTTTCAAAAATGTTAAAGTTTGATATACTGACAATAATCATGTGTATCAATCGCTTTCAGAAAGGAGATTTTACAATGAGCGTTATTACCATTACAGCAGAAAATTTTGACGAGGTTATGAATACAGACAAAAAGGTTCTGGTGGACTTCTGGGCGTCCTGGTGCATGCCCTGCAAAATGATGTCCCCGGTCATTGACCAGGTGGCAGAGGAAAATGATTCCTTCCTGGTAGGCAAGGTAAACACCGATGAACAGCAGGAACTGGCTGTGCGTTTTGGCGTGATGAGTATCCCCACCCTGTTGGTTTTTGAAAAGGGCAAGGTGATCAACCAGTCTGTGGGCGTGATTCCCAAGGAAGAAGTATTGGCGTTAGTTCATTAATTCTTTATAAAAAGAAAGGCACAATTCAGGATGAAAACAAAGGTTTATATTGACGGAAGCGAAGGAACCACCGGACTGCGGATTAACGAGCGGTTTCAGGGACGGGATGATGTGGAAATTCTCACCATCGATCCGGAAAAACGGAAAGACCCGGTGGAACGTGGAAAGCTGATTAATGCATCAGACATTACTTTCCTGTGTCTGCCGGATGCGGCGGCGATTGAGGCAGTGAGCCTGGTGGAAAATGACCATGTACGCATCATTGATTCCTCCACAGCCCACCGTACGGAAAATGGATGGGCTTACGGGTTTCCGGAGCTTTCCCCGGCACACAGAGAGGCAATCCGCACCGGCAAGCGTGTCGCCGTTCCCGGCTGCCATGCCACCGGCCTCATTTCCCTTCTTTATCCTTTGATAAAAGAACAGATCATGCCTGCCAATTATCCTGTGGTCAGTTTTTCCCTCACCGGTTACAGCGGCGGCGGCAAGAAAATGATTGCAGAGTACCAGGCGGAGGGCAGAGCGGTGGAGCTGGATGCTCCCAGGGAGTATGCCCTGTCCCAGAAACACAAGCATTTAAAGGAAATGAAAACAGTCTGCGGTCTGACCCAGGAGCCTTTGTTTTCTCCTATTGTATCCGATTATTACAGTGGCATGGTGGTGTCTCTTCCTATCTATACGAATTTGCTAAACAAAAAAGTCACACCGGAAGAACTTCACGACTTTTATGCATCCTATTACGATGCCGCAAAACAACCTTTTATAAAAGTAAGGAAATTTGGCTGTGAAGAAGAAATGCGGGGCTTTCTGTCCGGTAACGGCAAATCCGGCTGGGATGGACTGGAAATCTTTATAACCGGAAATGAGGAACGACTTCTGGTAAGTTCCCGTTTTGACAACCTGGGAAAAGGAGCCTCCGGAGCTGCCATCCAGTGCATGAACCTGATGACAGGCTGCGAGGAAACAAAAGGATTAAATCTATAAAAATTTTGTTGACAAATTCGGAGAGCAGATGTAATATATACAAGTATGCCGCATACTGAGGTTAGAAGTGTGTCCGCTTGCGGATACCACCGTAGGTAGCGAGTAAATAATAGGAGGTGCCATATGTACGCAATTATCGCAACAGGTGGAAAGCAGTACAAGGTTTCTGAAGGTGACATCATTAAAGTTGAGAAGCTTGATGTTGAAGCTGGAAACACAGTAACCTTTGACCAGGTGATTGCAGTCAGCGATTCTACTTTAAAAGTAGCTGATGACGTGAAGGGTGCAACTGTAACCGCAACCGTTATGGAGCAGGGAAGAGGCAAAAAAGTCATCGTTTACAAATATAAGAGAAAGACTGGCTATCACAAGAAAAACGGTCATAGACAAGCATACACTCAGGTTAAAATTGACAAGATTAATGCTTAATCATGACGACAGTTACTATTATAAGGAATGCATCTGATCATACCTATAAAGAATTCCATTGTTTCGGTCATGCCAGAAATCATCGATTTCTGTTGACAAGGGACACACAGGATATTGTCTGTGCATCCATTTCCGTTCTGGTGATTAACACCATCAATGCCATGGATGAACTTGCAGGCGAACAGTTACAGGTGACGACCAATGAAGAGACCGGTTTTATCCGTTGTATCTTTACAGAGCAGCCATCCGAAAAATCCATACTTTTGATGGATGCGCTGGTGTTAGGATTAGATGGTATTTCAAAGCAGTATGGAGAGAAATTTTTACAAGTCAAATTCGAGGAGGTGTAATACCATGTTGAATATGAACCTTCAGTTCTTTGCTCATAAAAAGGGAGTAGGTTCTACCAAGAACGGTAGAGATTCCGAGTCCAAGAGACTGGGTGCCAAGAGAGCAGACGGTCAGTTTGTAAAAGCTGGAAACATTCTTTACAGACAGCGCGGAACCAAGATTCACCCCGGTATCAATGTAGGTATCGGTGGAGACGATACTCTGTTTGCTTTAGTTGACGGTGTTCTTAAATTCGAGAGAAAGGGCCGTGACAAGAAACAGGCTTCCGTTTATCCGGTTGAGAAATAAGACCAGACTTCGTGGACTTCAAACAGTACCGTTTGAAGTCCATTTTTTTCAATTCATAGGAAATTCCTTCCTATGGCAGGATTCTATTTTTAGAATGAACACGTAGTACAGGCAGGAAAGGCGTAAAAACCATGTTTGCAGACAGAGCGAAAATTATTGTGAAAAGTGGGAAAGGTGGAGACGGACATGTGTCCTTCCGCCGTGAAAAATATGTGCCGGACGGCGGTCCCGATGGTGGGGACGGCGGTGATGGTGGAAGTGTATTCTTTGTGGTGGACGAAGGTCTCAATACCCTGACAGATTTTCGCCATATTCGCAAATATGCAGCCCAGAACGGGGAAGAAGGCGGGAAAAAGAACTGCCGTGGTAAAAACGGACAGGATATCATTATCAAGGTTCCCGAAGGAACGGTGATTAAAGAGGCTTCCACAGAATCCGTTATCACTGACATGTCCGGTGAAAACCGGAAATTCTGCCTGTTAAAAGGCGGACGAGGCGGCAAGGGCAATCAACACTATGTAACCAGCACCATGCAGGCTCCCCGTTATGCACAGCCTGGACAGCCTGCCCGTGAACTGGAACTGATTCTGGAGTTAAAGGTCATCGCGGATGTGGGACTGGTTGGTTTCCCCAATGTGGGCAAATCCACTTTTCTCTCTAAAGTGACTAATGCCAGACCGAAGATTGCCAATTATCATTTCACCACCCTGAATCCCAATCTGGGCGTGGTGGATATGGATGGTGCCAAGAGTTTTGTCATCGCAGATATTCCAGGACTGATTGAAGGTGCCTCCGAAGGTGTGGGACTGGGGTATCAGTTCCTGCGTCATATCGAGCGTACCAAGATGATGATTCATATTGTGGATGCAGCCTCTACTGAAGGACGTGACCCCATCGAGGATATTTATGCCATCAATAAGGAGCTGGCAGCATACAATGCAGAAATTGCAGCCAGACCTCAGGTCATTGCTGCCAACAAAATTGACTGCATCTATGATGATGGTTCCGAAAATGACCCTGTGGCGCGTTTAAAGGCTGAATTTGAACCGAAAGGTGTGCCGGTATACCCCATTTCTGCAGTAACCGGTGAGGGTATACAGGAACTTCTCTATTATGTAAGCCGCACTCTGGACACCTTAGATGTGAAACCTATCATCTTTGAACAGGAATTTGACCCGGAAGTTTTCGTATCCCTGGAGGAAGAACCTTTTACAGTTACCTATGACGAGGCCGAGGATGAATATGTAATCGAAGGCCCCCGCATCGAGAAAATGTTAGGTTACACCAATCTGGAATCCGAGAAGGGCTTTACCTTCTTCCAGAAATTCTTAAAGGATACCGGAATTCTGAAACAATTGGAGGAACTGGGCATCCAGGATGGAGATACCGTGCGGATGTACGGCTTATCCTTTGATTACTATAAATAGGAGAGATAACCATGACAAGTAAACAGAGAGCATATCTGATGAGCCTTGCAAGCAATTTACAGCCGATTTTCCAGATTGGAAAAGCATCCTTGACACCGGAAGTAACAGAAGCCATCAGTGAAAGTTTTAATAAGAAAGAACTGATTAAAATTGCAGTATTAAAAAACTGCTTTGACGACCCCAAGGAGATCGCCCAGATCCTGGCAGAACGTACCCATTCCCAGGTAGTACAGGTCATCGGGAAAAAAATTGTTCTGTACAAACCAGATAAAGACAAACCGAAAATTGAATTACCGAAATAAATTTTCTGATTGCGGAGAGGTGGCAGCCTATGGAATACACGAAAAAAGTAGGAATGATGGGTGGAACCTTCAGTCCTATCCATCTGGGACATTTACTGGTAGCAGAAACTGCCCAGGAGGCGTTTGGTCTGGATGAAGTACTTTTTATTCCCAGCGGCGTTTCTTATTTAAAATCCAATGTGCTGGATGCCAAAAGCCGTATGGATATGACGAGTCTGGCAATCGAGGATAACCATCATTTTGCCCTGTCAACCATAGAGGTGGACCGGAAGGGAGATTCTTATTCCTATGAAACCATTGCCCAGCTAAAGACTGCCCATCCCACCACGGAGTATTATTTTATTGTGGGCTCTGATTCTCTCATGATGATGGATAATTGGGTCTGCCCGGAGAAAATTTTCGGAGAAGCAAAGATTCTGGTTGCCCCCAGACAGGGCTGTAGTGAAGAACAGCTACAGGAAAAAATTGCTTTCCTGAAAGAAAAATTTGATGCACAGATATTTGTACTGCCCATGAACCGCATCGACATTTCCTCCTCAGAAATCCGGGAGAAGGTGGCGAATGGAAAATCCATCCGTTATCTGGTTCATCCCAGAGTAATGTACTATATTGAAAAGCACCATTTATACCAGAAAGAAGAATCATAAACTTGAAACAGAACGATAAGAAATCTATTTCCTGCAAAACTTTGCGTAAGCAAATGGAAAAGGTACAGGATGAAAAACGTTATGAGCACACCCTCGGCGTTGCCTTTACGGCAGCCAGTCTTGCCATGCGCTATGGGGCTGATGTAAAGCAGGCACAGGTGGCAGGCTTACTCCACGACTGTGCGAAATGCATGACCAATGAAGAACGGCTGTCCATCTGCAAAAAGAATAAGCTGGAAGTAACTCCGGTGGAAAAGGCAAATCCGTTTCTGTTACATGCCAAAGTGGGGGCATTTCTGGCAAAGGAAAAGTATGGTATACAGGATGAAGAAATTTTGTCTGCGGTTCGCTACCATACCACAGGACGCCCCAGGATGACTTTGCTGGAAAAAATCGTGTTTATTGCTGATTATATTGAACCTTCCCGCAAGACGGCTCCAAACCTGGATGAAGTACGGACACTTGCTTTTCAAAATCTGGATATAGCGTTGTGCAAAATTCTGTCAGATACCTTAGATTATCTGGACACGGTAGACCAGGAAATTGATCCTATGACCAAGGAAACCTATGATTACTATAATGGGGAAAGGAAGAACTAATATGACTTCAAAAGAACTGACTAAACTTGCCATTGAGGCCTTAGAGGATAAAAAAGCCGAAGATATCCAAGTGATTGATATCAGCGAAGTATCGGTAATTGCCGACTACTTCATCATCGCCAACGGTACCAACCGCAGCCAGATCCAGGCTCTTTCCGACAATGTGGAGGAAGCACTGGGAAGAGCAGGCAATCCGGCGAGACAGATCGAAGGCTACAATACTGCGAACTGGGTACTGTTGGACTTCGGTGATGTGATCGTCCATGTATTTGATAAAGAAAACCGGTTATTCTACGACCTGGAGCGCATCTGGAGAGATGGCAAAAAGGTGGATACCGAGGAATTCCTGAAAGAAAATTAGAGAGATGGAAATAGAAAATGGATGCTATCCTGTATGAAGCAGGGGCATCCATTTTTCATGTTGTTCAACTATTTAACGGAAAAAACGCATTACACCAAATACTTTACCAAGGATCTGGCAATCTTCCACAATAATGGGATCCATGGTATCGTTCTCCGGCTGCAGGCGGATATGTCCGTTCTCTTTATAAAAAGTCTTTACCGTGGCAGAATCATCAATCAAAGCAACCACGATATCACCGTTATTGGCGGTATTACACACATTCACAAGGATCTGATCACCACTGAAAATACCGGCGTTAATCATGGAATCACCTTTTACATTCAAAATAAAAGATTCCCCCTTGGGAACCCTGTCTGCAGGAACAGGAAAGTAGCTGTCTATATTTTGCTGGGCGAGAATAGGCTGACCGGCAGCGACCTGACCTACAACCGGCATACTCACCATCTCCGTGCGGACCATCTGGAAGGAATCATCACAAATCTCAATTGCACGCGGTTTCGTAGGATCACGGCGAATATATCCATTCTTTTCCAGAGTCTCCAAATGAGAATGAACGGAAGATGTAGATTTCAAATTAACTGCCTCACAAATCTCTCGAACGGCAGGGGGATAACCCTTACTTAAAATCTCATCTTTGATGTAATCCAGGATTTCCTGCTGTTTCTTCGTAATCTTTCCAGCCATACCTTACCTCCAAAATAAATTTCTATTTTAAATATATCATATACCCTGCCCAAAAGCAAACATATATTCCAAAAATATGTTCGACAAAGTATTGACATTCAAACGCACGTTCGATATAATGCAAATATGAAACAAACGTTCGGAATAAATGTTCGATATTATTACAATGGTTAGTTACCCAGTGATCATTTGTAAAAGGCAACAGGGAATGAGGTAGGAACATGGCAGTTCAAAGTATAAGAAAAACATCCGTATCATATGAAGGGATTTATCAGGATCGTTCCGAGAGAAGAATCCGTCGCAATCGTGAGAGAAGAGCCAGACAGCTTCGCCGTAAGATGTTTCTTTTCATTGCAGCGGTTTTATTAGGCGGAATCCTTGCCTTAATCGGCAATGTCATCTTTTCCAGGGCAAAAGACAATAATGAAACTGTAACTTATAAATATTATCAGAGCTATCAGATCAATGCCGGCGATACCCTGACCTCTATTGCACAGACCTATGCCGATGAAGAAATTAGTTCCGTATCCTCTTATATAAAAGAAGTGAAGCAGATGAATCATCTGTCCGATGAAGATCTGCTTCAGGCCGGGGATTATCTTATCATCCCATATTACAGTATTGAGTTTATCAACTAATCATATTACTGTTCATGATAGCAGTAAACATCCGATTCTTGACACCCGGATTTTCCAGATTAAGCTTTCGTAACAGCTGTTTGATATATTCCCGTTTTGTATGCCCATCCGCAGGACATGGACTTTTCACCACCGGGACATCATATTTATGTATGAATCCTATCACATCCGCCTCATTCATATAGATGAGAGGACGGATTACGGTCAATTTCATGCGATCCAGGTAAGTAACCGGTGAAAAGGTGTGAAATCGTCCCTCAAATATCAAAGACATCAGCATAGTCTCCACCACATCATCCTTATGATGGGCATAGGCAATTTTATTACAGCCAATTTCCTTCATTGCCTCATTTAAAGCACCCTTTCTCATCTTGGCACACAATGCACATGGATTGGATTCTTTTCGATCTTCAAACACGATCTTGCCGATATCCGTTTTTACAATTTTATATTCCACCTTTAGCTGCTCACATAGTTCAATGATTTTGTCCAGATTAAGATTATCAAAACCCAGATCAACCGTCACTGCCACAATTTCAAAATGTTTCGGATAATACAAGCGTAGACTGCTCAATGCGTAAAGGAGCGTGAGAGAGTCCTTTCCCCCGGAAATACCAATAGCGATTCGATCTCCCTCCTGAATCATATTAAAATCATCCACAGCCTTACGCACATGACTGGCAACCTGTTGTAATTTCATATTTCTCTCCATATTCTGCACACGCCTTTTGCGCATGACACAAATTACTACTACGTGAACAGTAACAGTATAACAGAAATTTTACAATTTGAAAGCATACTTTTCCCTGATACTGTGTTATAATTTAAGTAGCATGTCTAAAAAGATATGTAGAATTTCTATTTTAATTGAGATTGGTGGGACTACATGAAATTTCACATTGACAAAAAATATCTGGCCTGGGGCTTGACTATCTTCATCACCTTTGGAGCCTGTCTTTGTCTATACTATTTAATGTTTTATAATTCAAGTCTTCGTTCCGGCTTTCATCGGGCAGTAGGGATTGCAATGCCCGTCATTGACGGTTTTATTCTTGCATATATACTGACTCCCATTGTAAATGGAATTGAAAGACGTTTTCTGAATCCCTTCAGTAAGAAACATTTTACTGCAAATGGACATTTGACCCATAAGCAGAAGAGTAAGATCCGTGGTCTGTCCATACTGATGACCGTAATTTTGGCCATCGCTGTGTTGACCGGATTTTTCCGCTTGATCATTCCCCAGATTATTCGCAGTATTCAAAGTATTATTTTTCAATTTCCCTTTTACATTCGCAATTTAAGCAATATGATTCTAAATCTGATGGATAGCAATCCGGAACTGGAAAGCTTTGCCACAGAGATGATTGATAAATACTCTGTGCAGCTTACTACCTGGCTGAATGAAGGTTTAATGCCTCAGATCAATGAACTCCTGATTTCCTTATCCCAGAGTATCTGGAACTTTCTGATCAGCATCTGGAATTTTATTATTGGATTTATTATTTCTATCTATGTATTATTTAATAAAGAAAAATTTGCCGGACAGGCCAAAAAAATTGCTTATGCTCTGTTTGAACAGAAGAACGCCAACCAGTTGATTTCTGATTTTCGTTTCACCCATAAAACTTTTATCGGATTTATCGGTGGAAAAATTGTAGATTCCATCATTATCGGAATTATATGTTTTATCTTTTCCAACTTAATTCATTTGCCCTATGCAATGTTAGTCAGCCTGATTGTCGGAGTAACTAATATTATTCCTTTCTTTGGACCTTATTTAGGAGCTATTCCAAGCGCAATTTTAATTTTGCTGGTAAATCCGATTCAGAGTTTGTACTTCCTGATTATGATCATTATCATTCAGCAGTTTGACGGAAACTTTCTCGGGCCCAAAATTCTGGGAAATTCCACCGGCTTATCCAGTTTCTGGGTAATCTTTGCCGTAACCATTTTCGGTGGATTCTTCGGTATTATCGGAATGATTGCAGGTGTTCCGGTTTTTGCCTGTATTTATGCCTGGGTCAGCCGCTTTATCCGTCATTGTCTGACCCAAAAACAGATGCCTGCAGACACAAAAGACTATCTGAATGTGGAGAAAATAGAAGAGGGTCAATTTGTGAACATTCCAAGTAAACCGGAGGGAAAAAATGCCGGTTCTCCATTTAAGCGCATTGCAGCGATGTTTGTGAAATCAAAACCGGAGAACGATGAGGAATCCGAAAAAAATAACACCTCAGAAGACAACTAGGAAATCCTACCAATTACTATGCAGTAAGTTTAAGATATGTTAAATAAATAACAATCAGCAAGAGAAAACAGGAGAGAAGTTCATGCGTTTCATCATACAGAGAGTACAACACGCAAGTGTTACTGTGGATAATCAAATCACCGGACAAATTGGAAAAGGATACCTGGTATTAATAGGTGTGTCAGGAACCGACACCAAAGAAATTGCCGATAAAATGATTCGCAAAATGATCGGTTTACGGATTTTTGACGATGAAAACGGAAAGACCAATTTGGATTTAAATACAGTACAGGGAGAATTACTTTTAGTATCACAATTTACGTTGTATGCTGACTGCAAAAAAGGCAATCGTCCGTCCTTTGTCAATGCAGGGGCTCCGGATATGGCAAAGGAATTATATGAGTACATTATTTCTGAATGTTCTAAACAAATTCCTGTTGTGCAGCATGGTATTTTCGGTGCAGACATGAAAGTGGATCTCTTAAACGACGGTCCCTTTACCATTTATTTGGATTCTGATATGCTATAATCCTCGTAAAAGAGGAGAAATCTATTTATCGGATAAATATCAGTTTTTCCGCAAAAGTAGTTGGGAAATCAAAAGAGAAGGAGGCATCTTATGGGTAAGGATTCCGCATATTACAAAGATAAAAAGAAAAAACAAACGTTGAAACTACGGGAATTAATGTTACAGCTTCCCGGTTGCGCCAAGGATTTTTTATATGATAAAGAAATGACATCCCAGACCAGCACACTGGTTTCTTATGCTTATGATTTATTAACCTTTTTCCGCTATTTACAATATAGCAATCCCACCTTTGCCAATAAATCCATGACCGATTTTACCATTGAAGATCTGGCAAAGCTGACTTCAGAAGATATTTCCGAGTACCAGCGGTATCTGGAATTAAACGAGGACGGGGAAAAACACGAAAACGGAAAGAAAGCCATTGCCCGGAAAATGGCTCCCTTACGTGGCATGTTTTTATATCATTTAGAACATGAGCATATTGAGAAAAATCCAATGATTCTGGTAAAATTACCCCGTATCAAAAAGGACAAAAATATTATCCGAATGAATGAAAATGAGGTTGCGGATGTGTTAAACACGGTGGAATTTGGAAATGCCCAGATGTCAAAGCATCAGCTGGCTTTCCGGGAACGCACCAGAGAACGTGACCTGGCAATTATGACCTTGATGCTGGGAACCGGAATCCGTGTATCAGAATGTGCCGGATTGGATTTAGCAGATGTAGATTTACGCGCCAACACCATTACCATTGTTCGAAAAGGTGGTGGACAGGACATTTTATATTTTGGTGAAGAAATTCACGATGCACTCCAGACCTACATTGAGGGGGAGCGAAACCGGACACTTCCGGAGTCAGGAGAAGAGACTGCTCTCTTCCTCTCCCTCCACAAACGCCGGATCAGTGTGGATGCCATCGAACTGCTGGTAAAAAAATATGCCAAAATGGCGGTTCCTAACAAGAAAATTACCCCCCATAAGCTGCGCAGCACCTACGGTACGGCATTGTACCGGGAAACCGGTGATATCCGGCTGGTGGCTGACGTTCTGGGACACGAAAACGTAAATACTACCATTGATTACTATGCTGCCATTGAGGACGAACACAAGCGTCAGGCTGCCAATGCAGTTTCTCTTAGAAATAAAAATAAGTAAAATATTTAAAGGGCTGAACACATCACAGTTGTTCAGCCCTTTTAAAAATATTACTATAGCTTATTTACTTCTCGCCTTCCGCAGCTCTCTTTTCCTCAAAATCTTCCACATACTGGGTAATCAGCTTTACAGTGCCTTCTACACCAAGCTTTGCGCTGTTGATGCACAGATCATAGCTGTCTGCGCGTCCCCATTTCTTAGAGGAATAATAGTTATAATAACTCTGACGCTGTTTATCCTTCTTGGCAATCATATCTCTTGCTTTCTGCTCGTTTAGATCAGAGAAACGCTCACAGAGATGTTTAATCTTAGATGCTTCATCGGCATAGATAAAGATGTTCAGGCAGTTTTTGTACTCGCTTAATGCATAATCTGCACAACGACCTACAATAACACAGGGACCTTCATCTGCAATCTTCTTGATGGTATCAAACTGTGCCAGAAATACCTTGTGGCTGATAGGCATGTCAATAAAGGAGGATGCATTGTAGCCAAAGGAATAAGTATCCATAACCAAGTTGTATAAGAATGAATTGGTGGGACGCTCATCATGGTTCTCAATCATCTCTTCGCAGAAACCACTCTCCTTGGCTGCTCTGGATAACAGTTCCTTGTCATAGCATGGAATTTTAAAATACTCTGCAATTTTCTCGCCGATTTCACGTCCTTGAGAGCCAAACTGACGTCCGATTGTAATAATTGTGTTCATATAAAGTCCCCCTTCCGGTTTCATTTATTTTTTAACTATTCAGGACTCTTATTTACAAATAGTTATTATAAAAATATTATAGCCTCCCGGACACTTTTTTTCAAGGCAAAATAATGTATAGGAAGCTATCAATATATACAATCTATAGCAAAATTAACGTTTTGCCAGTTCTTCTGTGATTTCTTCCCAGGTAACACCTTTTTCGACCATCAGTACCATCATGTGATAGAGGAAATCGCAGATTTCATATTTAATCTCATTGGGGTTGGGGTTCTTGGCAGCTATGACAATCTCTGTAGATTCCTCACCCAGTTTTTTCAGAATCTTGTCAATTCCTTTATCAAAGAGATAATTGGTATAGGAGCCTTCCTTAGGATGAACCTTACGATCTTTGATTACATTCATCACATCCTCAAATACTTTTAAAGGATTGGTTTCCTGCTCTTCCTCCTGTTTCATAATGGAATTGAAGAAACAGCTATGACTTCCGGTGTGACAGGCTGCTCCCACCTGGGTTACACGGGCCAGGATGGTATCCAGGTCGCAATCCGCAGTGAGAGATTTCACATACTGGTAATGACCACTGGTTTCACCTTTAATCCAAAGTTCATCACGGCTGCGGCTGTAATAGGTCATACGGCCGGTTTTCACGGTCATATTGTAGGCTTCCTCATTCATATAGGCAACCATCAGGACTTCGTCTGTCTTATCGTCCTGAACCACCACAGTTACATGTCCGTCAGAATTCTTCTTAAAATCAGACCACTTCAAGGATGCCTCCAGGGTATGTACCTCCAGACCATTCTCCTTACAGAGCTGCTTGATATTCACAAACTCCTGGGCATTGTCATTCATGGCTTTTCCGGTGATTCCATAGACATTCTCCCGTCCGAACGCCTCCATAATTTTATCCAGAGAAACATCCGGCATAGACATAAGAACCGGTAAGGTCGCCAGTTCCAATGTTTCGCGGATGCGGTTTTCATTGATCAGTAGAATTTCCGCCGCATATTGCTCAATCTCCACGCGGTGATTCACAATTTCTGTTTCCGCCGCAATAGAAACAATGATTTTATCCTTTCCGAACTTTTTGGATACCTCTTCCAGGATAGCGATGTTGCTCTCCTTGGAAAAATTCAGAACCGCCTTCTTGCATCCGGCATAAAGAATTTTTTTCACATCCTCCATCCGCTTTACGTTGCCTGCCCCAATGACAGGAATCGCAACCGTTTCGCAGACAGCCTTCATAATGTCCAGCGCTTCCTCATGCTCCACATCACCATTGGACAAATCAAAAATCAGGAGTGCATCCGCCTGCTGGTCGCTGTAATAACGCGCCAGTTCCACAGGGTTCATATTCACCACCGTTTTATCGTTTAATCCTGCCACTGCTTTCTGCTGATAAAGGTAAATGCAGGGCATCAATAATTTCTGACTCATAAGTATTTATAAACTTCCTTTCGTACTTAACACTTCGGTAATCCGAGGATCTTTTGTGGTTGCCTCATCCAAGGCCTTGGCAAAGGCTTTAAACATGGCCTCTGCAATATGATGGTTATTTTCTCCGGCAAGCAGTTGGAAATGAAGATTCATGCCGGCACTGTAGCTGACCGCATAGAAAAATTCCCGGATCAGTTCTGTATCCAGACCACCGATGGAGGGTGTGGTAAAGCTGACATTGGACTGATAATAGGGTCTGCCACTTAAATCAATGGCACACAAAACCAGAACATCATCCATGGGAAGAAGGAACTGACCGAAACGTTTGATTCCCTTCTTATCATCCAGAGCTTCTTTGATGGCCTGCCCCAATACAATTCCGGTATCCTCCACCGTGTGGTGACCATCCACATACAGATCACCTTCCACCTTACATTTCAGATCAAAAAAGCCGTGACGGGTAAATCCCTCCAGCATATGATCGAAAAAACCGATGCCTGTAGAAATTTCCCCTTTACCGGTTCCGTCAATATTAAAGATAATCTGAATATCTGTCTCTTTTGTTTTACGGGTTACCGTTGCGCTTCGTGCCATGGAAATCCTCCTGTTATGGTAAATGAAAATACATGTTCCTAGTTTTCAAACCGAACTGCAATGGAATTGGCATGTGCAGTCAGGCCTTCATTCTTTGCAAACAGTTCAATATCGTTATGAACTTTCTCCAGTGCCGACTGGGAGTAGGAAATAATACTGGTTTTCTTGATAAAATCATCCACATTTAAGGGAGAGAAAAATTTTGCAGTGCCGTTGGTAGGTAAAATATGGTTTGGACCTGCATAATAATCTCCCAGAGGCTCTGAGGAATACTCTCCAAGGAAAATGGCTCCTGCATTTTTAATCCTGGTCATGGTATCAAACGGATTCTTTGTAAGAATCTCCAAGTGCTCGCTTGCCACTGCGTTGGCGGCAGCAATGGCGGCATCCATATTTTCCGCAATCAGAACGTAGCCGTAGCGATCCAGGGATTTTCCGATAATCTCACTGCGGGAAAGTTTTTTTACAAACCCATCGATTTCCACCTGAACCTGCTCCGCCAGTTCCCTGCTGGTAGTAATCAAAATGGCACTTGCCAGTTCGTCATGTTCTGCCTGGGAAAGCAGATCCGCAGCTACATAGCGGGGTGTTGCCGTCTCGTCCGCCAGAACCAGGATTTCACTGGGACCGGCAATAGAATCAATACTGACAAAACCATAAACAGCTTTCTTGGCCAATGCTACAAAGATATTACCGGGGCCTGTAATCTTGTCGACCTTGGGGATAGAGTCTGTTCCAAAGGCCATAGCCGCAATTGCCTGGGCACCGCCGACTTTATAGACCTTATCCACGCCTGCAATATCAGCAGCTACTAAGGTTCCGGGATTTACTTTTCCGTCCTTTCCCGGAGGGGTACACATCAGTATCTCCGGGACACCGGCTACCTTTGCAGGAACCACGTTCATCAACACGCTGGAAGGATAAGCAGCCTTTCCACCGGGTACATACACACCGGCACGGGAAATGGGGGTGATTTTCTGTCCGAGAATGGTTCCATCCGGCTTGTAATCAAACCAGGATGTGCGAAGTTGTTTCTCGTGATAAACCCGGATGTTCTCCGCAGACTGGCGCATCACACGAATAAACTCTTCGTCCAGTTTCGTGTAAGCCTCATCGATTTCTTCCCGGGTTACCTGAATGGTATCAGGAGAAAGCACACAGTGATCAAATTTTTCTGTGTAGGAAAAAAGAGCCTCGTCGCCTTTTTCGCGAACCGACTCAATGATCTCATTGACGGTTCCTTCATATTCCGGATAGTTATTCGGACTGCGTTTTAATAAATCTGTAAGAAGTCCTTGAATGGATTCCTCCGTTAAGTTAATAACATTCATAGCTGCTCTCCTTTATCTTCCCTTATATTTTCTCTTTCAAACGGCGGATGATATCTTTGATCCGCTCCTGTTCCATCTGCATACTTACCTGATTGACAATCATGCGGGCAGACAGGGGACAAACCTCCTCCAGAACCTCCAGCCCGTTTTCCTTTAAGGTGGAACCGGTTTCCACAATATCCACGATCACATCGGAAAGTCCCACAATAGGCCCTAATTCCACAGAACCATTTAATTTGATAATATCCACAGTCTGATGCTTTTTGTTATAAAAATAATCTTTGGCTATATTGGGGTATTTGCTTGCCACCCGGATCATCTCATGGTGCTGCAATAATTCTCTGGCAGATGCGGGACCACAGACGCACATTTTGCACTTTCCATAGCCTAAATCCAGCACCTCATAAACCCGCCGGTTTTCCTCCAGAATGGTATCTTTACCCACCACGCCTATATCAGCCGCTCCATATTCTACATAGGTTGGTACATCCGGTCCCTTGGACAGGAAAAACTTCAACTTCTGTTCTTTATTGACGAAGATCAGCTTGCGGGTCTTCTTATCCTTCATCTCTTCACAGGTGATACCAATTTCTTCCAATAATTCCAGGGTTCGCTCTGCCAGCCTTCCCTTGCCCAATGCAAAGGTAATATATCTTTCTTCACTCATGATTTCTTAAACCTTTCCCATTTTGCGCCATAAGTTTACATAATAATATTATGTCTACCGCAATCTAATCTGCAGGTCTCAACTCTACCGCTACACCCTTTTCACGCAGCCTGGAAGCCTGTTGCAGCACCTGTTCAAAATCATCGGTACGATAAGTCAGCACCTGTTTCGTCTCTGCCACAGGGACTGTAATGCCCTGGCGTTTCAGTGCCTCCATCACATCGTCAATGACGACCACACAGCCGATGGCCGGTGCTTCTTTTCCAAAACGGGAAAGCAGGGAATCGTATCGTCCGCCCTTTACAATGGCATCCCCGATACCATAGGTGTAGGCTTTGAAAATGATTCCTGTATAATAATTATATTTGGAAAGCATGCCTAAGTCAAAAGAGACATACTCTTCCACACCATAGAGTTTCAAAACTTCGTAAACCTGTTCCAGACGGTCAATAGCGGCCAGGGAACGGGCATGATTGGCAAGTACACGGGCCTCCTTGAGAGAATTAAAATCACCGAACAAATCCGCTGACTTTAACAGCACCTCCATATCCTCCTGCTTGATCTGCCGTTCCATCAACAGATCTCTTGCGCCGAAGTAATTTTTGGTGGAAATAAAGTCACGAAGTGCCAGCTCTGTTTCCTCATCCAGTCCTGCATCCTCACAGATTCCTTTGAAATACTCCACCTCCCCGATACTTACCTGAAATTTAGTAAGCCCGATCGCCTTCAGGGAATTAATCACCATACAAAGCATTTCTGCATCCGCATAAACGGAATCATCACCGATCAGTTCCACACCAAGCTGGGTCACTTCCTTTAACTTACCCTGTAAATTGGAGGTATTGGTAAAGGTATTTCCCGCATAGCAGAAACGGATGGGCTTCTTCTCTTCCATAAAATATTTGGCAGCACACCGCGCCATGGAAGGGGTGAAATCCGGTCGAAGCACCAGAGTGTTTCCCTCTTTATCAAAAAATTTGTATAATTCCTTGGAAGGTGTTGTACCGATCTCACTGGAAAACACATCAAAAAACTCAAAGGTGGGAGTCTGGATATCCTCAAATCCATAAAGCCGGAACTGTCCAAGCAGAGTATTCTGTACCGAAAGTTTCCGGGCATATTCCGAACCGTAGATATCACGGACACCTTCCGGTGTATGTAACAAACGTTGATTCATCATTCTGTCAGCCTTTCTATAAGCACTTTACTATGGTAACGTGTTAGCAAGTGAAACTATCTGTAGTATATAGAAAAGTTTCGGTAATGTCAATTCTATCTGTGAAATTAATCACGATCTTCCAGATCTTTTTGCAAAATATCCAGATAAGGAACCAGAACCCCGTTCTTTTTGGGCAAAATATAGGCAGGATTTAGTTCTTCATAGCGGAAACTCTTCCGTCCCCCCTTGGCTGCACGATCCCAGAAAAAGAGCAACATCTCCAGTGGCAGGTAGTAAAAAAGATCTTTGGAAGTATAATAGATCAGAAAGAAGGCAACGCCTCCCTGTTTTTCAAAATCCTGCATGAACTTCACCTGATGTTCATGGATATTTTGCAGGGCAAAGGTATCAGATTGACATTCCTTTGCATCAAAACAGACCGGAATTCCCTGAACAGCTCCGATATAATCCACCGTACTTTTCTGGTCAAAATAAGCCAGGGTAATATGACGGCTCTCTTTATCAATTTTAATGGGAGTGATAGGCGTGGGAATTTTCTGAATAAGTGCCAGCCCGCTCTCCAGATATTTTTCATTGGTACGGTTGATGAGATCCTCCAGGGTGGAACCCCGCAAACCTCTTGAATTCCATGTTGCCATGAAAAGTTCTCCTGTTATCTAGCAGTCTTTCTATTCTTCTGCATTTAGAATCTGTGAAAAAAGCGGAGGAAGGGGCGCTGTCACTGATTTTTGGCTCAGCGGTTCCCCTGTTTTCTTAAGTTCCGGGAAAGTCACCCGATAGGCGTGAAGTAACTGGTACGGCAAATGCCAGGTTCTCTGTGCCATCTGGTTACAGGCAGCATTCCCATACTTTGTGTCTCCCAGGATGGGATGGCCGATGGAGGCCAGATGGGCACGGATCTGATGGGATTTTCCTGTATGCAGCTGGATTTCCAGATAGGTAAAAGCCTGTTCTTTTACTTTAAAGATCTGTAATGGGGTATAGGAGGTCCTGATAGCAGACAGTCCCTTCTGGTGTTCCGGTTTTGCCTGCGCTTTATCCCGGTAGATCGTCACTTGATTGCTATGCTCATCTTTATATAAAAAGCCCTCAATGTGCTGACTCTCCTTAATGGTTCCCTTCACAATGGTCCGGTAAAATTTTCCAATGTTTCGCTCTCTGATCAGTTCACTGAGTAATTGGGAACCTGCAAGGCTTTTCCCGCACAAAACCAATCCACTGGTATTGCGGTCAAGGCGATTGCAGACGGAAGGATGAAAGGTGACAAGCTGATTGGCTGTGATTGCTTCTCTTTCCAACAGATAGCCAATCAGCCATTCATTCATGGACAAATCCCCCGGCGCTGCTTTCTGGGTCAGAATTCCTGCCGGTTTGTCCACAATGAGAATGTCCGCATCTTCCCAGAGAACCACCGGCTTATTTTTCCGGCTGTTTAAGGTCTGGTAAGCCCTCTGGTATTCGGAAACGGAAGAATTCCCAGAGGATGCTGTCGAGGCATTGGACAAAGCACTTGCAGGTGCAGATGCCTTGTCCCCTCCCGCAAATTTTAAAAAGGTATCCTCTGCAAAAAAAACTTTCACCGTATCTCCCGGATTTAACAGTTCCCGCCCTTCCGCTTTGCCGTTATTCAGCGTGATATTCTTTTTCCTCAACATTTTATACAAAAAAGAATTTCCTGCCTCCGGAAGAAGTTTATGCAGATATTTATCAAAACGCTGTCCCGCCTCATTGGGACCGATGGTAAAGGTTCTCATAAAGAAATGTTCCCCACAAGCTGCAACATTTCAGCTTCCTGTCCGCTTTTCTCCAGCTTTTGCAGCTGTTGCAGGCGCTCCGTATATTTTCCAGGTTCCGTAAAAACTTTAAAAGTCATTCCTTTAAAGGAATTCTGGCGAAACAAATCATCCAGATGCTGCTGTGCCTTTGTCACATCACACTTGGGATCCTCCGTGATGCCACAGAGGTTATTTCCCCGGATGACCACATGGCTCAGAGCAAAATTAGCCGAATAGGAGGTCAGCAAAAAGTCATAGCCGCCGTCCAGTTCTCCCATCACCGGCTCAATTTCCCGGTGTAAATCCTCGCTGCATTCTTTTGCCCGGAGAAACATAATGGCATTGACCATGCTTTTGCTAGCAGGCAGACATCCCAAGACCGCCACAACGGACAGCAGATTTGCATTGGTTCCCGTAGAAATCCGTCCCATAATGTAAATCGCCAGGGAAATACCGAAGTAAGCGAGGGAGCGAATCATGGTGAATTTCTTCTGGTACACCATGTAGCCATATTGTCCTTTTGTAACACGTTTTGTCTTTCTCATTTATGTTTTGCCTTTCTATTCTTGCTTGCTTTCGTGAGGGTCCGTGCGTCGGGTTTCCGGTACTCCTGCCGTTTTTTGTCCTGATTTTTCCTATCCGGATTTCCGGCATCGGTTCTGGGCTTTGGCTTTGCTTTTTCTACAGGTTTCCCACCCAGTTTCCGGGGTGGAATGAGACATTTCTCTCCAAAACCAATTAAGTCTGCCCGTCCTGCCTTAAGCAGTGCCTCTTTTACCAGCTCGTAGTTCTGGGGATCCCGATACTGAATCAAAGCCCGCTGCATGGCCTTCTCATGGGGATTGCAACATACAAAAACCTTCTCGCCGGTCCGGGGATCAATACCGGTGTAATACATCACCGTGGATACCGTGGAAGGCGTAGGATAAAAATCCTGCACCTGCTCCGGCATATAGCCCAAATCCCGGAGATATTCCGCCAGTTCAATGGCCTCTTTTAAGGTGGAACCCGGATGGGAGCTCATCAGATAGGGAACCGCATACTGCTTTAAGTGCATCTGCTGGTTCAGCCGGTCATATTTCTCCAAAAACTTCCGGTACACCTGATTCTCCGGCTTACCCATAAGCTTTAACACTCTGTCGGAGATATGTTCCGGTGCCACTCTCAGCTGACCACTCACATGATATTTGATCAATTCCTTAAAAAAAGTATCATCCGGATCTGCCAGAAGATAATCAAAACGGATGCCGGAACGGACAAACACCTTCTTCACTCCGGGAAGTGCCCGAAGACTACGCAGAAGCTTCAGATAATCCTGATGGTCAACGGTAAGGTTGGCACAAGGCTTTGGGAAAAGACACTGTTTATTTTTGCACACTCCCACCCGAAGCTGTTTTTCGCAGGAGGGATGCCGGAAATTGGCAGTGGGTCCTCCCACATCATGCAGGTATCCCTTAAATGCCGGATCCTGGGTCATCAACTTTGCTTCCTTGATGATGGATTCATGACTGCGCACCTGTACCGTACGCCCCTGATGAAAGGTCAGAGCACAAAAGCTGCACCCACCAAAACACCCACGATTGCTGGTAAGGGAAAACCGGATTTCCTCTATGGCAGGAACCCCGCCCGCCGCCTCATAGCTGGGATGATAGGTTCGCATATAGGGCAAATCATAGATATCATCCATCTCCTGCATCGTCAAAGGTTCCGATGGAGGATTCTGTACTATATAAATACCATGATCATAGCCCTCCACCAGATTTTTCCCGGTGAAAGGGTCTGTATTTTCATATTGGATTCGGAAACTTTCCGCATATTTTGTCTTATCCTGCTCCATCTCCTCATAGGTGGGTAAGAGTACCGGCTCATAGAGACTGGACAGATCCCTGGTTTTATAGACCGTTCCTGGAATATAGGTCAGATCCTTTACTTCAATGCCGGCATTTAATCCATCTGCAATTTCCACAATGGATTTCTCTCCCATCCCATAGGAAATCAGATCCGCCTGGGCGTCCAGAAGAATGGAACGTTTGAAATGGTCCGACCAGTAATCATAATGGGCAAGGCGGCGCAAAGATGCCTCAATGCCACCGATAATCACCGGCTTGGTTTTGTAGGTCTTACGGATCAGATTCCCGTATACGATGGTTGCATGATCGGGGCGCTTTCCTATCACACCACCAGGAGTATAAGCATCACTGTGCCGTCTCTTCTTTGCCACCGTGTAATGATTTACCATAGGATCCATATTCCCGCCATTGACAATAAAAGCAAGCCTTGGTTCTCCCAAAATTGAAATACTGGTATCCTCTTTCCAATCCGGCTGGGAAATAATTCCTACAGTATAACCGTGCGCCTGAAGCACACGACTGATAATGGCATGTCCAAAAGATGGATGATCCACATAGGCATCCGCAATGACATAGACAAAATCCAGCTGTTCAATGCCCTGGCGTTTCATATCTTCTTTGGAGATCGGTAAAAAATCATTGGAGATCATGTAATTCCTCCATCGTCAGAGGCCGAATGCCTCCTTTTTTCAAGCTTTCATCCAGACAAAGGGTTCCCATTTGCAGTCGTTTCAGATAGACGACCTCGTTATCCACTGCCTGCATCATCCGTTTTACCTGATGAAACCTGCCTTCATAAATGGTCAGTAAAATGACTGAATCAGTCAACGCCGTCACTTCAGCCGGTAAGGTGGGGGATTCTTCTCCGATATCCACTCCTGCTTTTAACTTTGCCACTGCTTCCCTTAAAATCGGTTTTGCACAATGTACTTCATAGGTTTTGGCTACATGATGTCTGGGGGAAAGCAAATGATGGGATAATGCCCCGTCATTGGTAAGTAAAAGAAGTCCCTCCGTATCCTTATCCAGACGGCCTACAGGGGAAATTCCGGGACGAAGGGGGATATCCTGTGCAGTCAGTTCCTCCCTCAGCAGATCCAGAACTGTGCGCTCTCTGGCATCAGAAGTGGCTGTGATCACTCCCGCCGGTTTGTTCATCATGTAATAGACATGGCGTACATAGGAATATTCCTGTCCCTGAAAGGTAAGTACTGCCGTCTGTTCATCCAGCTTCTGCTCCGGCTTCCCGGCTACTTCACCATTCACTATAACCATTCCTTTGCGAATCCAGTTTTTCACTTCACTTCGGGAGCCGATTCCCAAATCACACATATATTTATCTAAACGAATCATTCATGAAAATCCTTCTAAATATTTTATAACTCCATATATTCCTAATAAGAAGCTTGATAGGAGATTTTATTTTGAAACGAATTCTGGCAGCCTCTTCCCTGCTTCTCTGTATGACAATGCTGCTTCTTTTTCCATCGGAAGCCCTGACTTACACCTTAACAGGGCTCACGCTCTGGTGGGAACGAATGATTCCCGCCCTTTTTCCATTTATGATGATGAGTCAGCTTCTGATCTGTTTTGATCTGATTCCCGTCTTTTTAACGTTGTTCCGTCCTATTCTGAAAATTCTGTACCGGCTGCCGGACGCCGGTTTGTACTCCATCCTGACAGGATTTCTCTGTGGTTTTCCCATGGGAGCAAAAACAGTTGCAGACCTTCAACATCGTGGGCAGCTTTCTCTTTCCATGGCGCAAACTCTTTTAAACTTCTGTAACCAAATCGGTCCCGTTTATTTTATCAGCTTCGCCTATCCCATCCTGCACCGGATCTGCCCGGCATTTCCGCTCCCTGCAGCACTGATGGGAATGTATGGAATTCCTCTTTGCTTTGGCATAAAAGAAGTATTCCTTCTCAATCAAAGCCTGTCATCCAAACCCTCCTGTGCTTTATCGGCAGCAGAAAGCACCACTGGTTTTCCTGCAGTAACCGAATCGAATTTCGATGCCATCGTAACGGGAAATCTCATTGCCATCAGCCGGCTTGCCGGATACATGATGTTTTTTCCTGTTTTTCTGGTAGCACTGGAATGTTTTCCCCAAGCGTTACAGCACACCCGGAGCTTTCTCTATCTGAAGTCTCTTTTCTATCTTCTGTTGGAAATTACAGGAGGGCTTTCTTTTCTGTCCGGCCTTCTACAGGATGGAAAGGCAGCTATAACCCTTCCACCCGCCATCCTGGTAGTTTTTTGTATGGGTGCCTTGCAGTTTGGCGGACTCTCCTGTCTGTTTCAAACCAAAAGCATGATCCGGGGAACTTCCCTGTCGCTTGGTTCCTATCTGAAGGCACGGATTAAAATGACACTTTTGTGTGTGATTTTTTGCGCCGTCTCATCTTTCTGTTGGTAAGAAAAATAGAGATTAAAAATCCACAGAGCAAAACTAAGAGTGCCACCAGCACACCGATCAATCCATACATAACCAGATCAACAGTATGGCTTCCCTGTTGAACCGTATATTCCACCACATCTTTCGGTGTATCCGGAGTGGCCTCCTCCACTGCCGCTTCCTTGCTTTCTTCCATGCGAATCTCCTCCTCCGGATCCACCGGCGTAGGTGTGATGGTAAAAGTATTCAGCCGCAAAGGTTCACTTTCTGTTTTCAGATCATAGAGATCGTAGGCTCTGGCCACCAGCGTAGGTGTGGATCCCATCCTGACCTGTAGGGTAAAAGTCCTTTTCGTGCCGTCAAAGGCCTGTAAATCCTGCCAGGTGGCACCTCCATCCAGGCTGAAATCCACATAATGGATCACGGTGTCGGCATCAGCAGCTTCCACGTAAACTTTCACCTCTCCGGTTTTGTAGTCCACGCTGTCAAGGGTCATGGTGCAGTACTCCGGCGGAACGGTGTCAGGACGAACCACATCCGCTGGTACGGTCACCTGGATATTCTCATAATCGGAGTAATCCAACCCTAATGTCTCGGATTTCAACCGGAAATACTTCGCTACAGCGGTGGCATCCGCCACTCCAAAGCGTTGCAGCTTTTCCTCAGAATTCCAGAAAGCGGTATCGTTGGACTGATCCAGATGGCAATGCTCAATAATTACTGCAGGAATATTCAGTGCAGTACAGTTCCTGAGGATTCCGTAATAGTCAGTCCCCTTATCGTTAAGCCGGGTCTTGATTCCTCTGGAATACAGCCCCATTTTGTCAAATTCCTTCATCTGCACATCTGCAAAAGTGTAACCTTTCCGGAACATCTCACCAAAGGCGGAAACCCAAACCTCTGCACCAAAAAGAGTATGCTCCTCTGACATATTGTAGTGGATACAGAACAGGAAATCTGCGTCCTTTTCTCCCGCAAAATCTGCTCGTTCCTGCAACGAAAGCTCTCTGTCATCCTCTCTGGTCATATAGACAGTAATTCCGTCAAACAACTCCAGATAATCCTTCATAGCCTGCGCTGTCACCATAGTCAGATCCTTCTCATCATGGCCTGCCCACTGACCGCCCAGATTTTCTCCCCCGTGTCCGGGATCAATCACAACTACCACATCTTCTGCATGTACATCCAGTTTATTTGAAGCAAACATCATTCCTACCATAAACACGCTTAGAAACAGACGTTTTATTATTTTCTGCATACTGCCTCCAATTACATAAAAATTAAGGTGCAGAATAAAACCTGCACCTTTTGTCTTACATTAAATCCAGCTTATCGCTCTCTTTGTCATCACTGAGTACTACATTTTCAAGATCATCGTCTTCCACCGGATGCAGTTCGTTTCGATTGGACTTAATGATCTCGTTATACTTACCGAGGGAAGAAAGCAATCCCTGATAATGACCGGATGCTGTCTCCATGGACTGGGTAATAATTCCCTCCAGATTTGCCAGCATATCGTCCATATACTGCATTGCCGCACTGCGCACATTATTGGCCTCGATTGTGGCATTGTCCAGAATTTCCTGAGCCTGTTTGGATGCCAGAGTAACGACCTCATTGGCCTGGGCATAGGCCTGCTGCATGATCTCGTGCTCATTGATCAGTTCATTGGTATGAACCGTTGCCTCATTGATCAATGCTTCTGCTTTCTGCTTGGCATCGTTTAAAATGGCTTCTTTATTGCTGATAATCTTCTGATACCGTTTGATCTCATCCGGAGTTTTCATCCGGAGTTCCCGCAACAGTTCATCGATCTCTTCTTTATTGACAACAATATTGGTCTTGGAAAGAGGCTGATATTTACAGGTGTCAATATATTCCTCAATTTCATCAATCAGTTGTTCAATTTTACTGCTCATGTTCTACCTTAATCTCCCTAAATTAATTTCCTTTATGCCCATATTTCTCATAGACAAGAGCCGCCACGAAATCAGGTACGCACATACTGATATCCCCACCAAAGCTTGCAATCTCCTTCACACTGGAGGAACTTAAGTAGGCATACTCCAGACTGGTGGTTAAAAAAATCGTATCCAGTTCGCCGTGGGATAACAGCTTATTGGTCTGTGCAATCTGTAACTCGTACTCAAAATCTGTAATTGCACGCAGCCCCCGCACCGATACATGTACATCCTTTTCCCTTGCGTAATCAATCAAAAGACCGCTGAATGAATCAATCTTTACATTCGGCAGATCCTTTGTTGCCATTTGTAATATCTTAACACGTTCATCCACAGAAAACAATGGCGTCTTTGTGGTATTATTCAACACACTGACCGTTAATTCGTCAAACATCTGCGAGGCACGGTGAATCACATCAAGATGCCCAAAGGTTACCGGATCAAAACTTCCCGGATAAATCGCTCTCTTCATATTTTTACGCTTTCTTCCTGATAAACAGGTGCTTATTGGTTTTATAGATCTTTTCCTTTAAGAGATCATACCCCATCTCGTCCAGATATGCAAAGTCAGTCTCTTTGGAAGCTTCCACAATGATCAGCGTATCCGGTGTCACATACTTCATGGACTTTAAAATCTGCAGTGCCTGTTTCTCCAGTTCCTGGCGATAAGGAGGATCCATGAAGATCACATCAATTTCTTTCTCGAAAATATTATTCAGGGAAAGAAACGCATCCTGGCTCAGAATCACTGCCCGATCCTCAAATTTTGTAAATTTCAGGTTATCCCTGATACAGCTTAAAGCTTCTTTATCGTTTTCCAGAAAATAACACTTTCTGGCTCCCCGGCTCAACGCCTCAATGCCGATTCCGCCGCTTCCGCTGAATATATCAATAAATGCCGCTCCCGGCACTTCGTTCTGTATTACGTTAAACAAAGTCTCTTTGATCCGATCCGTGGTGGGACGGGTATCCATCCCTGTGGGGGTCTTCAAAGGAAGACTTCTGGCTGTTCCTGCGATTACACGCATAGCGTACCTCCTGTTTTCCAACGGGCTATACAGTTTCTTTACGCACTGTTCCCATTGTCATTAAACTTTTTGTTTCGATCTACAAACGGATTTTCACACCTTTAGAATCCCGTTTGCCGAGTTTTACCCTGGTGATTTCCATTTCTTTATCTTTATAGGGAATCAGAGTCTCCACTGTAGGTTCACTATAGTAGACAGCCTCCAGATAATCCTCTTCCCCCAGCTTCATGGCCCGGACACCTACTGCACCTTTTTTCTGTTCCGGTATTTCATCCAGTGCGAAGCGCAGGAAAAATCCGTCGTGAGACTGTAAAACCAACTGTTTTTGTTCCTTTAAAACGGCAACACTTAACAGGGTATCTCCTTCCATCAGTTTGGTGGAGGCCACCGTGCGTTTCGCTACATCAAACTCTCCACCAGAGACAATTTTGGTCTTTGCCTGCTTCGTCATAAAAATCAACCGGTATAAGTTCAATTCCGTCTGACTGGTAACCAGCAGGATCTGCTCCCTGTCGGAGTGGTAATTGCTCACGTTATCGATGGGAATTCCCTTGTCCCGGAATTTGCCAAAAGGAATGTCCATTGCTTTAACGGTATACAACTGTCCGCTATCTGTAAAGAGACAAATTTTACCGGTATTTTTACATTTTACCACATATTTGTTTTCCGAGTCTGCCGCTTCCTTATTGCGCTCATAGGTGGTCATGTCCACCGTCTTTGCATAGCCGAAACGATCCATGAGGAACATGATTTCCATCTCCTCCACCTGTTTCTCCACAAAGACAGCCTCCTCCACATCGTCAATGACTGTGCGGCGTTTTCTGCCATATTCCTTCTTGATGGCATCCAGTTCGTTGATAATAACCTGCGCCATGGAATCCCGGCGTTCCAGAATATCTTCGTATCGGAAGATATTCGCCATGGTATCCTCATGCTCCCTGATCAGGGCATCCAGTTCCAGTCCGATCAATTTATATAAACGCATTTCCAGAATCGCATTCGCCTGGGCTTCGGTAAACTGCAGCTGAGTTGCCATAATCCTGGATTCTCTGGTTTTAAACTTAATCCCATCAATCTTACCCTCCACCAGACAGGCCTTTGCCATATTCCGGTCACGGGAGCCACGGAGAATCTCAATGATCAGATCAATGACATTACATGCCTTGATTAAGCCCTCCTGAATCTCTTTCTTTTCCTGCTCCTTTTTCAGAAGGTTGGTATATTTCCTGGTGTTGACTTCAAACTGAAAGTCCACACAGGCTTTCAGAATCTGCTTCAGTCCCATGGTTTCGGGACGTCCCCCGGCAATGGCAAGCATGTTGACGCCGAAAGTATCCTCCAGACGGGTCTTTTTGTAGAGCATATTGATAAAATTGTCCACATCTGCATCTTTACGCAGTTCAATGACGATACGGATTCCCTCTTTGGAAGACTGATTGGTGATGTCCACAATATCCTGTGTCTTTTTGGACTCCGCAAGGGCCGCCACATCCTGCAGAAATTTGGAGATATTGGCTCCGATCATGGGATAGGGAATCTCCGTGATCACCACATTGATCTTTCCTCCCTTTGCTTTCTCCACTTCCACCTTGCCCCGGATCTTAATTTTACCTACTCCGGTCTCATAAATGTCCAGAAGTTCTTTCTGGTTGGTGACAATTCCTCCGGTGGGGAAGTCCGGCCCCTTGATGTATTTCATCAACTCTCTGGTGGAGATTTCATTGTCCTTCATGTACGCCTTGGTGGCATCGATCACCTCGGCCAGATTGTGGGGAGGTGTGGATGTGGTCATGCCTACTGCAATACCCTCCGAACC
>CAKRTZ010000008.1 GCA_934402515.1 uncultured Lachnospiraceae bacterium | reverse complement strand
AAAAATCCGTTCACTTAACTGATAAGTGAGCGGATTTTCTGTTTGTTTCGATGCAGTGGGCGTCCGTCAAATACCCATTCCTACCTACCAGGAAATCACTTCATTCCCATCTTCCGTAATGGCAATGGTTACTTCCCACTGGGCAGATTTTTTGCCGTCTTCGGTGTAGACTGTCCAATCATTCTCATCATCCACATAGATGTCGTGTCTGCCTGCGTTGATCATTGGTTCAATGGTAAATACCATTCCAGGCACTAAAAGCATCTCCGTTCCTCGCTTGGTCACATAGCTGACCCAGGGTTCTTCGTGGAATTCAATGCCTACTCCATGTCCTCCGATTTCACGGACAACGGAATAGCCATTCTCTATCGCATGATCATTGATAACTTGTGCAATATCTCCTAAAAATCCCCAGGGCTTTGCCTCCTTGATTCCCAGTTCCATACACTCTTTTGCCACACGAACCAGTTTCTGGTCTTCCTCCGATACATTTCCTAAGCAGAACATTCTGGAGGAATCGGAAAAATAACCCTTATAGATGGTGGAACAATCCACGTTTACAATATCTCCATCCTTTAACAAATCCTCAGTGCTGGGAATTCCATGGCATACCTGGTCGTTAATAGAGGTACAAACACTCTTAGGATATCCTTCATAATTTAAAGGTGCCGGAATTCCTCCCATCGCCCTGGTGGTCTCTGCCACAATCCGGTCAATGTCCTCTGTGGGCATGCCAATGCAGATTTTCTCAGCCACTGCATTCAGCACCGCACAGTTAATCTTTGCACTGTCCCGGATTCCCTGAATCTGCTCGGGGTTCTTAATCATTTCATGGTCAGGAACGATATGTCCCTGTCTTTGATACATCAGAATTTTGTCATCCAAGGCTTCATGGCACTGCTTATACTTTCTGCCGCTTCCACACCAGCATGCCTCATTTCTTCCGGGGCGTTTCATGATATTGATACTCATATTTCTTTTCTCACTAAGAGCGAGGGACAAATTCCCTTGTCCCTCGCTCTTCTTTCTCTTTTGTATTTATTTTTCGATTACTGAGGTAATCCGAATAAATTTGTGTCCTGATAAATTAATGCATAGGTAACACCAATTTTATCAGTCTGGAAAGTAATGGTAGTATTACTTGCATCTAAGTCATCAAAGGTAATAACCTCTCCAGTCGCATTACTTACCAACATCATAATCTTAAATGTTCTTCCTGCTCTTTGTAAATCCTTAGGAATATCGAAGGTAAAGGTCTGTACAGAAGATAAATCGGATACTGTTTTTCCACCCAATCCTATGGACTCAATAGAGTAAGCTGTTCCCCAAGTGTAACCGGGATTTACAAGTGTCAAGAAGTTAGATAAATGCTGATATAAATAATAGCCCTGAACTCTTCTTTTAGCCTTTAAGCTTGCACCAAAAGGGCCACTGCTTCCTTTTGCATATTTTAAAGGTGAACTATAAGTATCTGCGTTATAGAAATCCGGATCGCGATATGTTCCATTTTTAAAGAGTTCCGTATTGTTTGCATAGTAAATATTGGTTAATGCTGGATAATCCATCGTCATTAACAAAGCTTTCCAGCCATAACTATAATCAATTAAATATAAATATCCGGGATGATCCTGTGCATCACGCACAATACTCATAACGCTGGTATAAGGGATTGCACCGATTGTTGTTTCAGTTACTTGAGTTCCCCAAATTCTCATATGGGCACCCGCATGGATACCAGCAAATGAGGTGTTATCCTTAATAAACGTAGTGCTTGGAATGGTCACATACATTAATCTCTCATAACCATTAAATGCATTACTGCCGATTGAGGTTATACCATTATCAATATATAAGGTCTCAAAAATACATCCATCCCAAGGACGTTTGTATAAGGTGTAGAAATCATAATCAGGAATCTCTCCATTTCCTTTTACATATAAGATTCCATCTTCTACATAAGCGGTAACGCCCTCCGCTACAGTCCAGGGACCTCCTTTTTTAGACAAGGGTAACTCATCCGCCTTTGCTGTCACAGGTTGGAAACAGGTCAGACATAAGCCAACTGCCAAAGCCAGTGCTAACATTTTTTTCATGAACTTTTTCATTGCTATACTCCTTTCAGGATTTTCCTTTGTTTTCAGTTTACATAGTCTATAATTTTTTGTCAACCAAATACAGGAAAAAGCCTCCGTTTTCATAAAATATTAAACTATTCTGTCTATATAGAAACAACGGCTGCGTGACTGCCCTGAGCACGATCCTTGGATACCACAATCTGCTTCTCGATGTTCTGCTTTAATTCCGTTACATGGGAAATAATTCCAACCAGTCGTCCACTTCCGCTCAATTGCTGAAGTACCTGAATTGCCTGTTGCAGGGATTCTTCATCCAGGGAACCAAACCCTTCATCGATAAACATGGTATCAAATCGGATACCTCCAGCTGCAGCCTGCATCTCGTCGGAGACCCCCAGTGCCAGTGCAAGGGACGCCTTAAAGGACTCACCGCCGGACAGGGATTTCACATCCCGGATGCCGCCATTGTAATGGTCAACCACATCCAAATCCAGCCCCACTTCAGATTTGCGGCTGGTATTTTCCTGCCGTCTTTTCAGTTCATACTGTCCGTTGGTCATCATCATCAACCGGACATTCGCCCCGGCAAGAATCCGGTCAAAATATGCCATCTGTACATAAGTTTCCAGCTTGATCTTTTCTTTTCCAGGTAAAGTGGCATTGGCAGTGTCCGAAAGAGTGCGCAGCTGCCTGCACCTTGTCTCCAACTGCTCCAGCTTTCCTTTTCCTTCGTTGATTTTGTCAAAGGATTTCCGGTTCACGGACAGGCGTGCTAACACTGCATCCCGCTTTAGTGTCAGTTCCTTTTTCCGGTTGTTTCGCTCCTCCACCTCTTTCCGGCACTGCTCCACATCAATCTCCTCCATAGAAGATAGCTGTTCCTCATAAGCTGCCACTCTGGTGGACACTGCATGGAGATTCTTTTCGCAGACTTCCTGTTGCTCCACTGCCCGGTCATACGCCTGCTGTAGCTGCCCCTGTCTCTTTTTCTGGGATTCCAGGTCCTCTACCGCCTCCTGTCTGGTGGCAAAGGAAAGTTTTTTCCGGCTCTCCTCCACATGCTTTTCTTCGGTGGAAATGGTTGCTGTCATTCCCGCCTTGTGTGTGGAAAGTTCCAACAGGGTATGCTGTGTCTGCTCCAGCTGTTTGGTGAGTTTCACAGCCTGTTCCTCCAGAGATTTTCTTCGTTCTTTCTGGTTCTGTAACTGGCGAAGTTCCTCCTCTGCGTTTTGAATGGATTCGGTGAGTCTTTGTAATTCCCCCTGCAATGCTGTTTTCAGTGTCTGGCTGATCTCTCCATTCGTTTTCCTGGCGAAAGAAAACTCCAATTCCCCTGCTTTTTCCTCTATCTGCTGGGCAGATGCCTCCAACATTCCCTTGAGCCCTGCAACCTTCTCGCTTTTCTTCTGGACGATTCCATTTAACCGCTCCGTTTCCTGTTTTTCCTGCTCCAGCGTGTCTCTGGATGGAGCGTTTCCCGCTGCCACCGCAAGGCTCGGATGATAAACAGAACCACAGACAGGACAGGGGGTTCCCTCCTCCAATCCCGTTGCCAGAATTCCTGCCTGCTCCCGGAAATAAAGCTGGTAGTCCTTGGCATATTTCTGGTTCTGGAATTCATAATTCTGTAACGCCTGTTCCAGTGCCTGTTTTTCCTGCTCCCACTGTTTTTTCAGTTTTTCACAGGAAAGACACTGCTCCTGCAAGGCCAGAACATCGTTCTTTCTCTCTTTCCAACTTTGTAACCTTACTTTTAAGTTCCCCTCGTCTGCATCAATCCCGGAAAGAGTCTCCAGCTCCTGTCCTACTTCCCTCTGGGAGCACAGCCACTTCTCCTGCTGTGCTTTTCCCTGTTCTTCCCGCTGAGTCACTTCCTCCAGTTCTTTCCGATGCAGCCGGATTTCCAGTTCCTGCTGTTCCAGAACTTCATAGTCATGAAGTTTTTCCTGAAGAAGGGTAATCTTTTCTCTCAGACTTTTCCGTTCCGGCTCCAGTGCTTTCTGTTTCTCCACTTCCAAGGAGAACTTTTCCCGTTCCTGTTCCAGCTTTTCCTTCTGGATACCATCTGCCGCCAGCTTTGCCCGGATCTTCTGCGCCTCCTCTGCTTTCACAAGCAGCTCTTTGTAACCGCCCACTTCCTGTTCCAGATTTTCCAGCGTTTTTTCCACTTCCTGCAACTCCTGCTGGTCACTGGTAAGCAGCTTCTGCAGCACGTTAACTGTGTCAGCCACTTCAAGCTGTCCCTCTTTACTCCGTTTTACCTCCGGAGCAAAAAGACTATTCTCCTCACATACCATATCCTGGATATACTGACGGATGCTGTCACAGTGGGACAATCTTTCCCCTTCCGCTTTCTGGAGAAGAAGTTTCAACTGTATCTGCAATTGCTCATAATTCTCCGTCCGGAAAATCCGCCGGAAAATATCGTGACGCTGTGGTGTATCCGCAAAGAGAAACTTTTGAAACGCACCTTGGGCAATCATCACAATCCGGGAAAACTGGTTGTAATTGACTCCCAGAATTTTCTCCACCTTTGCCGTGACATTCTGTACCCCGGTTACGGTACTGCCATCCGGCAGAAAAAGGGTAGCGTCAGCACTCTGCTTTGTGGTTCCTTCTCCCCTCGCCTTTGGGCGTGTATATTCCGGGTTTCGCTGTACCCGGTATTTTTTATTCTGATATAAAAATTCCAGTTCCACCTCTGTGGGTGTTTCCGGCAGTGCATAGTTGGAGCGCATCATGCTGCCTGTACGCTCTGTTCCACTGGCACACCCAAACAGGGCAAAAGTGATGGCATCAAAAATCGTAGTCTTTCCGGCACCGGTATCTCCTGTGATCAGATAGATTCCTTCCGTGCCCAATCGCTCCATTTCAATCGTTTCCACTCCGGCATAAGGTCCAAAAGCCGACATTTTCAATCGAACCGGTCTCACTTTGCACCTCCCCATATCTGCTCAATGAGAGTATCCACCAGGGCTCCCTGCTCCCTGGACATTTCCCCACCGTTCTGGCTTTGAAACAATTCATCAAAAAGCTGTCGTGGAGACTTTTCCTCAATCTGCTCCGATACCCCGATCTCTGATGCTGCACGGGTACGTTTATTATCATATTCCATCCGCATAATATAAGGATAAATCGCCCTAAGTTTTCCCAAAGCCTCCGGCACATCCTCCTCATCCGTCAGCGTAACTTTTAAATATCCCTGCCAGAAGGGTTTTCCTTCATAATAGGAACGGGCTGTCAGTTCCTCATAAGTCCCCCGAATCTCGTAAAAATCCCGGAGGGGTGTCAGAGGAATAGTACGGATTTCCACCTCGCCCTTTTCTCTCAATTCCACTATCGTCACGCTTTTTTGATGATGTACCTCGGAAAAGGAATATTTTAACGGCGTGCCACAATAGCGAACCGTCTCCTTTCCCACCTTCTGGGGATTGTGGATATGTCCCATCGCCACATAGTCAATCCCCTCCAGTACACGGGCACTCACATCATCCAGTCCTCCGATGCTGGTCTCCTCCGACTCGCACCGGGACGCCCCTGCCACATACTGGTGTATCACCAGCACATTCCGCTTGCTGTAGTCCATCTGCATCTGCCGGATTGCCACCTCCACCGCATCGGTATAGTCCCGGATTTCCTCCTCTGGGAAAAGCTGTGCCACCTGAACCGGTTTTACAAAAGGGAGCAGGTACAGATTACAACTGCCATAGGCATCCTCCAGCACAATGGGTTCCGTCTTTCCATCATAGGCACGGGTAATATATACCCCGCTTTTTTGCAAAAGAGGGGAGGCAAAGGAAATCCGGTCTATGGAATCGTGGTTTCCCCCGATGATAAACACCTTCTGTCCCCGCTGTACCAACTGCTCCAGAAAAAAATCGAACAGCCTTACCGCCTCTATGGACGGCATCTGCTTGTCGTAAATATCCCCCGCCAGCAGCACACCATCTGGCTTTTCCCGGTCAATGATTTCCAGAATTTCCTGCAAAATATACCGCTGGTCATCCAGCATGGAATATTCGTATACCCTTTTTCCCAGGTGCAAATCCGATAAATGTACCAGTTTCATAGAGCTTTCCCTTTCCCCCTTTATGGATATTAAATTACCTGCTTATCCAGCCATTTCCCACTGAGGAAACGCAGTCCGAAAATCAGCCCCCGCAATGCCCAGTCGGAGAACATGCCAATCCACACCGCCATGGGTCCCATGTGATATACCCTTGCCAGGAAAATGCAAAGTGCCACCCGCAAGAACCACATGGTACAGGTGGAAACAATCATGGAGAATTTCACATCACCAGCCGCGCGCATGCCGTATGCCGGGATAAAAGAAAATGTCCAAAAAATCGGTTTCACAATGGTAATGGCAATCACCATCTGGATACAGAGTGCCGCACTGTCCGGCTCTAACCCTGCCAGCATGGTCACTGGTTTTACAATCGCCAGGACAAAAAGGCAGGATAAAATGACTGCAATCCAGGCATAACCTGTGAGTTTCACAATGTAATACTTTGCCTCCTCTTTGCGTCCGGCTCCGATACACTGTCCCACTACCGTCATCAGACCGATTCCGATTCCCATTCCAGCCACACCGTTCACCATCTCCAGAATGTTGGTCATCGCCTGGGCAGAAATGGCAATTCTTCCCATGGTGGAAACCGTGGACTGAATCGCCAGCTTACCAAACTGGAACATGCCGTTTTCAATCCCCGCCGGGATTCCCACTGCCAGAATCGTCCCAATAAGGGCAAAATCCGGGCGCATCTGTAAATAATTGTCAATCACAATCGGCTGTCTGGTTTTCCGCAGGCTGCAGAAAATTACCACCGTGCAGAACACACGGGAAAGCAGGGTGGAAATGGCGGCACCAGCCACCCCCATATTCAGTCCAAACATTAAAACAGCATTTCCCGCAACGTTTAACAGATTGGAAATGACGGAAATTTTCATGGGATATCTGGCATTTCCTCCTGCCCGGTAAAAGGCAGAGCCTGCATTGAATAACGCCAGAAAGGGATAGGACAATACGGTTATGTAGAAGTAAATGAGGGAGGCCTCCATCACATCCGCATCCACTTTTCCGAAAATCAGTTGTAACAGTGGCGCCCTGCCGATGAGAAAAATAATCATCAACAGGACAGAAATAGACAGGACAGCAAGAACCACCTGTCTTGCTGCCCGGTTACTGCCCTTTTCATCCCGCCTGCCAAGATATTGGGAGCAGACAATGGTTGCGCCTGTCGCCAATGCGGAAAACACCTGGATGACAAGATTGTTGATGGAGTCCACCAGGGATACCGCGGAAATTGCCGCTGTTCCCACGTTTCCCACCATCATGGTGTCCACCATTCCCATGAAAGAGTTCAGTAACTGCTCTATCATTAAGGGAATCAGCAACATCCACAGGGTTTTGTTGTCGAACATCCTATGTTCCCAGTCAATTTTTGTTTTGTCGTAGAGTTTCATTTTCATTGCTTATTTCTTAATCTTCCCCCACTCATAGGGTGTGTCCTGATAGACGTAATAATTCAGCCAGTTTGTATACAAAATGTTGCTGGTAGCACGCCATTGTAAATTAGGTCTTTCGTCCGGGTCATCATTTGGATAATAATTTTGGGGCAGGTGAATGGGCAGTCCCTTACTTAAATCCCGCTTATATTCCTGGTCCAAGGTCATGCGGTCATACTCCAGATGCCCCATGACAAAAATCTGCTTTCCGTCCGGGGTCATGCACAGCAGCACTCCTGCCTCATCAGACTCTGCCAGAACAATGAGTTTCTCACAGTTATGAATATCTTCAGAAGTCACTGCCGTATGTCTGCTGTGGGGAGCATAAAAGTAATCGTCAAACCCTCTTACCAGAGGAATCTTACGGTTGTTGACTTTATGTTTGTAAACACCAAACAACTTCTCCGGCAACAGTACTTTGTTTAATCCAAAATGATAATAAACTCCCGCCTGGGCTCCCCAGCAGATATGGAAGGTGGAAGTTACATTTTCTTTTGACCACTCCATCACCTGGCACAGTTCCTGCCAGTAGTCCACCTCTTCAAATGCCATGTTCTCCACCGGTGCCCCGGTGATGATCAATCCATCGTAGGTATTTTCCTTCAGTTCGTCAAAAGTATTGTAGAATTTGTTGAGATGGTTGGCAGAGGTATTGTTGGAGACATGGGTACTCATCCGCATAAAGGTTACATCCACCTGTAGCGGCGTATTGGACAGTGCCCGGAGCAGCTGCAGTTCCGTATCCTCCTTTAAGGGCATCAGATTTAAAATACAAATCTGCAAGGGACGGATATCCTGATGCATGGCTCTGTTTTCATCCATAACAAAGATATTTTCTCTCTCCAGCGTTTCCTTTGCAGGCAGGTCGTTTTGTGTTTTAATTGGCATGGTACGTTAATTTTCTCCCTTCATGTACTCTTCCAGAAAGTCCGCCTCGGAAATGATACGGACATTTAATTCCTTCGCTTTTTTATTTTTGGAGGAGGCACTAGTCACATCATTGTTAATCAGACAGGTGGTTTTTCCGGTAACACTACCTGTTACCTTCCCTCCCTTTGCCTCAATTAGTTCCTTTAATTCATTGCGGTTGGAAAACTGTTCCAGAGAACCGGTAATAACGAAACTCATACCGGATAAAGTCTGGGCAGTTCCGTCTGTCTGGGGTTTTTCCAGTGTCAGTTCCTTCAGTAAGGCATCCAGTCCTTCCATTTTATCCCGGTCAGCAAAATAAGCTGCACAGGCATTGGCGAGTACCTCTCCCAGTCCATCAATCTCCAGGAACTCTTCCACTGTTGCCTGTCTGATTTTATCCAGGTCATAATTAAAATGGCGGCACAGCAGTTTCGCATTCGCCAGCCCGATTCCGGCAATTCCCAGTCCATATAATACCCGGTGTAAATTGGTAGTCCGGGCTGTCTCAATGCTGTTCATCAGGTTCTGGTAGGATTTCTCTCCAAAACCTTCCATTTTCACAATAATATCTTTATAACGATCCAGATGAAACAAGTCCACATAGGAATGAATAAAACCATGCCCAATGAACTTCTCCAAAGTTGCTTCCGACAGTCCGTCCATATTCATGGCGTCTCTGCTTACAAACAAGGTAAAAGATTTGATCTTCTTCGCCGCACACTCCGGATTGGTGCAATAGAGAGATTCCGCATCATTGGCTGCCCGCACCTCAGTGGAATGACCACAGGCGGGACAGACCTCCGGAATTTCCACAGAATCAGAACCTGTCAGGTTATCCGCAATTTGAGGAATAATCATATTGGCTTTGTATACCGTAATATGGTCGCCAATTCCCAGCTTTAAACTCCGCAATATACTGATGTTGTGGACAGAGGCACGACTGACTGTGGTTCCCTCCAGTTCCACCGGATCAAAAATTGCCACCGGATTGATCAGACCTGTCCTACTGGGGCTCCACTCAATTTCCCTTAATACGGTCTCCCGCACTTCATCCACCCATTTAAAAGCAATGGAATGACGGGGAAATTTAGCCGTGCGTCCTAAAGACATACTGTAGGCAATGTCATCATAGGTCAATACCAGACCATCAGAAGGAAATTCATAATGCTTGATCTCCTCCTCAAACCAAGCCACTGCATCCAGAATGTTGTCTGCAGTGACTTCTTTGTAAGGCACTACCGTAAACCCCTGGCTGGCAGCAAACTCAAATTCACCTTTTCGGGAGTTGTGTACCTCCACCGGATGTTCCGGGCTGTTCTCTGCCTGAATCAGGCTGTATACAATAAAGTTTACATTTCGTTTCGCTGTAATTTCATTATTTAACTGGCGCACTGAACCACTGCAGAGGTTTCGTGGATTTTTGTATTTATCCTCCACCGCCTCAATCTGATCGTTGATCTTCTCAAAATCCGCATAGGAAATGACTGCCTCTCCCCGGAGAATCAGCTTTCCCTTATAGGGGATTTTTAAGGGTACATTTTTAAAGACCCGTGCATTTCCGGTAACCACCTCTCCAACTTCCCCGTTTCCCCGGGTCACCGCTTTCGCCAGTTCTCCGTTTTCGTAGGTAAGTACCACGGTCAGTCCGTCCAGTTTCCAACTGAGAATTCCTTTTTTATCCCCCAGCCAGTCCCGAAGTTCTTCCCGTTCCTTGGTTTTTCCTAAAGAAAGCATAGGCTGCTCATGTCTTGCCTTGGGCAGTTCATCCACTGCCTCATAGCCAACACGCATAGTGGGGCTTCCGGCAAGAGTCATTCCGGTTTCTACTTCCAGTGCTGTCAATTCATCATAAAGGCGATCATATTCAAAGTTGCTCATGATCTCCACATCTTTGGCATAATAGCTTTCCGATGCTTTATTTAAAAGCTCTACCAGCTCTTTCATTCTCTCGATGCGATCCATTTGCCTTCTCCTGCTTCTATCTGTTTTTCAACATGCCGCATTGCCGATAAAGATTCTCTTTCTCTGCTCCGGACACTTCCCGGTATTCTCCGGGTTTCAAAGTACCCAGCTCCACATTCATCACCCGCACTCTCTTAATGCTGTTAACGTGAAACTGAAAAGCACGGCACATCCGGCGGATCTGTCGATTTAACCCCTGGGTAAGAACAATGCGGAAGGTATACTTTCCAATCCGCTCCACCTGACAGGGTCTGGTGGTCTGTTTTAATTCCTCCAGATAGACTCCCCTGGACATCTGATGAAGAAATAAATCCGTTACCTCACGGTTTACACGAACCACGTACTCCTTTTCATGGCCATTCGCTCCCCGCATCATTCTGTCAATCAATTCCCCGTCGTTGGTCATGAGAAGAAGCCCCTCTGATTCCTTATCCAGACGCCCGGCATAGGTGACACGCACGGGATATTGTAACACATCGGCTACAGTCTTCTCTGCATGGGCATCTTTCTGGGTACAGGTAATTCCTGTGGGCTTATAATAGGCAAGCAACACCCGTTCATCCTTCTGCTCCACCTGTTTTCCCCGGACACAAACCAGGGCTCCCTTTCCCACCTGAACTCCGGTCTGGGCAGTCACACCATTTACTGTGACTATGCCTTCTTCTATCAACTTATCTGCCTCACGCCTGGAACAGACTCCACAGGCCGCCAGATATTTATTTAAACGCTGTTTTTCGCTGATCTTTTTCTCTACACTCATACTCATCATTTTATAAATTTTAGCAGTTTCTGTCTATAACTTTTCGCTGAAATAGCTTTTATAGCCTTCCCCGAAAATCTCCGTTGCGCTGGTAACAATCATAAAGGCATCCGGATCTTCCTCCCGGACAATGGTCTCTGTTCTGGGAGCAATCATCTTTTTTACTGCCACCATAATGACCTTTTTCTTATTGCCACTGTACGCCCCTTCTCCGTGGATAAAGGTCACGCCCAAATCCAATTCCTCCAAAAGACGTTTGGCAATACTGTCTGCGTTGTCCGAAATGATATAAATAACCTTCGCCTCATCCCGTCCATATAACACCACATCTAACACCAGGGAAGTTACCACCACACAGATGAGGGAATACAACGCTGCATCCACATCTTTAAATACAACAGCAGCCGCCCCTACAATCACCAGATCCATGAGGAAAAATAACATTCCGGTCTTGATATAAGGAAACCGCAGACGCAGCAGCTTGATAATAATGTCAGAGCCGCCAGTGGTGGCTCCTGCCTGGAAAATCACACCCATGGTGACCGCAATTAATACACTGCTCCCCAGGCTGGCCAGGAGTAAATCGTTGGTGGCTGCCCCAAAGGGAGCAAGCATATTGGTAAAAAGGGAAGTCATTACAATACAATACATAGTGGAAAGAATAAATTTAAACCCAAACTTCCAAAGTCCCAGAATCATAATTGGGACATTTAGAATAAAGAACCAGGTACCGGTTCCCAGTCCGAAGAGATTGTTTAACAAAATGGCAATGCCACTTACCCCACCGGGAACCAGATTATTGGCATCAGAAAACATGCTCACTCCCATGGCATGAAAAAAAGAGGCAATGGTAATAAAGATATAGTCCTTCACTCTCTGCCGGACATTTTTGCGGTTTTCAAATTCTATCTGCTGTCGTTCGATATTTTCTCCCATGTGCCTGCTCCCTTCTGTTTTAACTTTCCAATCAGTATCTCCGAAAGTAAAATCCGCATGCCACAACATGCGGATTCTTTTTCATTTATATCTTTGCCTGTACCAGTTTCGGTTTGTATCCGCTCTCGTTCAGAGCCTCTATAATTTGATTTTTATGTTCGGTTCCGAAAGCCTCCAGGGTAATACGAAGTTCCACTGCCGCATTCCGGTTAATGGAGACAAACTGGTTATGCTCCAGCTTGATCACATTACCGTTCTTCTTTGCAATCACATCTGCCACACGGGACAACTCACCCGGCTTATCAGGGAGAAGTACGGATACAGTGAAAATACGGTCACGCATAATGAGTCCCTGTTGAACCACAGAGGACATGGTAATCACATCCATGTTTCCACCGCTCAAAATAGAAACCACACGCTTATTCTTTACCTTTAACTGCTTCAGGGCAGCTACTGTCAGAAGTCCGGAGTTTTCTACGATCATCTTGTGGTTCTCAACCATATCCAGAAATGCTACCACCAGATCCTCATCCGGCACGGTAATGATATCATCCAGATTTTTTCTGGCATACTCAAAGATCTTACTTCCCGGAGTTTTCACTGCAGTTCCGTCTGCGATGGTATTAACGCAAGGCAGTGTTACCACCTTACCGGCCTTGATGGACTCCTGCATACAGTTTGCCCCGGCAGGCTCCACGCCAATCACCTTAATATTGGGATTTAATAATTTTGCCAATGTGGATACGCCGGTACAAAGTCCACCGCCCCCGATGGGCACCAGAATGTATTCTACCAAAGGCAGTTCCTTAAAAATCTCCATAGCGATCGTGCCCTGTCCGGTAGCTACTGCCAGATCATCAAAGGGATGTACGAAGGTATAACCATGCTCCTTTGCCAACTCTAATGCCTTTTCACAGGCTTCATCATAGACATTACCATACAGTACCACTTCCGCACCGTAACTCTTGGTCCGGTTCACCTTGATAAGAGGTGTGGTGGTGGGCATTACAATGACTGCCTTCACACCGTATGTTTTCGCTGCAAAAGCCACGCCTTGGGCATGATTTCCTGCTGAAGCGGTAATCAGTCCCTTTTCTCTTTCTTCTTTCGTCAGGGTGCTCAATTTGTAGTAAGCGCCTCTTACCTTGTAAGCACCGGTAAACTGCATATTTTCCGGTTTCAGATAGACTTTATTTCCTGTCTGGTTACTTAAATAATCACTGTAAACCAGTTTGGTTTCCTGGGTCACCTGTTTTACAATTTCTGAAGCTTCCTCAAATTTTTCAAGCGTCAGCATCTTCTCCGCCATTGTCTTTCTCCTCTTCTTCTGGTTTTACATCAAACAGTGCATTTACAAACTGATCTGAATCAAATTTCTGCAGATCTTCTATTGTCTCTCCCACACCGATATATTTCACCGGAACTTTCAGTTCCGACTGTATCGCAACAGCGATACCTCCCTTTGCGGTTCCATCCATTTTGGTCAGAATAATACCGGTCAGATTCGCCACTTCTCCGAATTCTCTCGCCTGTGCCAGTGCATTCTGTCCGGTGGTTCCATCCAGCACGATCAGGTTTTCCCGATGGGCATTGGGAAACTCTCTGTCAATAATCCGGTTCATCTTCCGGAGCTCTTCCATCAGGTTTTTCTTATTATGAAGCCTTCCTGCAGTGTCGCAGAGAAGAACATCCACATGCCTTGCCTTTGCTGCATTCACTGCATCATAGATCACGCTGGCAGGATCGGTTCCTTCTTTGCCGCCAATAATATCCACACCGGCACGTCTGCCCCATTCGGCCAGCTGCTCCCCTGCCGCAGCACGGAAAGTATCTGCCGCCGCAATGAGAACTTTTTTCCCCTGGTCTTTCAGCTTTCCGGCAAGTTTTCCTACAGAGGTGGTTTTTCCTACACCGTTGACCCCAATCACCAGGATCACCGATTGCTCTTTTTCAAAATCATAGGCAGTCTCTCCCACCTGCATCTGCTCCCGGATACTGTCAATAAGAAGCTGCTTGCACTCTGCAGGATCCTTGATGTGCTTTTCTTTTACTTGCGCTTTCAAGCGTTCGATAATTTCCGTGGTGGCATTGACGCCGATATCTCCCATGATAAGGATCTCTTCCAGTTCCTCATAGAAATCCTCATCAATAGCTGAATAGCCATTAAACACAGAATCAATGCCATGTACAATATTGTCGCGGGTTTTGGTAAGCCCTGCTTTTAATCTTCCGAAAAAACCGGTCTTTTCTTCTCCCATTGATACCTCACATTCTAATCGTCCAAATCTTTATCTATCAGGCTGACACTGACTAAAGTGGATACACCCTTTTCCTGCATGGTGATTCCGTAAAGCCGGTCCGCACTCTCCATTGTACCACGTCTGTGGGTAATTACAATAAACTGTGTATTCTTGGTAAGCTTATGTAAATACTTCGCATATCGATCCACATTTGCCTCATCCAGTGCAGCCTCGATCTCATCCAGGAGACAGAAAGGAGAAGGTTTCAGATTCTGGATCGCAAAGAGAAGTGCAATGGCTGTCAATGCCTTCTCTCCACCGGACATCTGCATCATGTTCTGCAGTTTCTTTCCGGGGGGCTGTGCACTGATCCGGATACCTGCCTCCAGGATGTCCTCGCCTTCAATCAGTTCCAAGGCTCCCTTACCGCCGCCAAAAAGTTCCTTAAACACCTTGTCAAACTCTCGGTTGATATCCGCAAATTTCTCCATAAACTGTTTGCGCATGGCGGTATCCAGTTCCTCGATAATACCCTGGAGCATATTCTGGGCTTCCACCAGATCGTCATGCTGGGTTTTCATCTGGGTGTAACGCTCCATAAGGTTTTTATAGTCCTCAATGGCATTGACATTCACATCTCCCAATTTACGGATCTGGTCTTTCAAACCACTGATTTCCCGCTTCATTCCAGACAGATCTGTCATCTCCGGGTTACGGAGTCCAGCCGCATCCGACAGGGTAATCTCGTATTCGTCCCACATATAATTGATCTGGGATTCTATGGAATCTTCCAGTTTCTCTTTCTGGGACTGCAGACGATAAACTTCCTTATCCAGCGCTGTGATCTTTTCTGCCATCTCTTCGCGGGTAGCAAAAAAGTTTTTCTGCTTTGCTGTCAGTTCATCTTTCTTTTCTGTATCTTTCTTCAGTTTTTGTTCTGCATCAGACTGGGAGGTATAAGAAGCTGCGATCGTCTTTTCAATCTCTTCAATGCTGCTTCGTTTCCTGTCCACATCATCCTGACTTAATGTGATTCCTTCTTCGATCTCTGTCCGTTCTCTCACCAGCCGGGAAAGTTCTGCATCGATACGATCCACATTCTGCTGTTCGAAATCCTGCTTCTGCCGCATCTTCTGGACTTCCACATCCCATTCGGACACCTTGCTGCTCTGGACCGTTTCTTCCGCATGTTCCTTATCTACCTGGGCCTGGTACTCATTAATAGACACTGTGGTATCCTTTTCCAACTGTTCGGAATCGGATAGTTCCTGACTGATCTTTTCTTTATTGTCCTGAATCTCAATGATCTGGCGCTCAATTTCCTCCTGCTCACTTCGCAGGGATACAGAGCCCTCTGCAGTTTCTGCACGGCGTTCTTTTGCCTGTTCCACGCTGATTCTGGCCGTATTCTGCTCAATCATTTTCTGCTGTAGCTTTAATCTTGCAGATTCAATTTTAATTCGCAGTTTATTGCGATCACTCTTCGTATCTTCGATACTCTTTTGAATTTCTTCAATCTGTGCCTCAATCTCCGCAATTTTCTTTTTCAGTTCCTCCATCTCACGATGTCGCCCCAGAAAATTGCTGTTATTCTTAAAGGCCCCTCCGCTGATGGCACCTCCGGGTACAAGTAACTCACCCTCTAAGGTTACCATTCGAATACTGTATTCATACTTTCTTGCAATCTTAACTGCATGATCCACATTGTCAACCACCACGATCCTGCCCAGCATTGCTTTGGCAACATCCTGATATTTCTGATCAATCTGAACCAGTTCATCTGCCATGCCGATGACGCCGTTTTCTTCCAATACTTCCTTGGATTTTAATTCCGGACTGTTCTTAATGGCGGTAAGGGGGAGAAAAGTAGCACGTCCCAGTCGATTTGCTTTCAGGTAAGCAATCATCTTTTTGGCGGTTTCTTCTTCTTCCGTAACGATATTCTGGATATTTCCACCTAGTGCTGTCTCGATGGCAGTTTCATACTTCTTTTCTACCTTAATAATATCCGCAACAACACCTACGATTCCCTTATGGGAATCCTTCTGCTCCATTACTTTTTTGACGCTGCCACCATACCCCTCATAGCGCTCTGCCAGGTTCGATACTGCCTCCAGACGGGATTTCTCCTGATGGTAAGTTTCCTGTTTTTTGCGAAGCTGTTCATCCAGGCCGGTAAGTTTATCCTTGTACTCGCCCAGGGACTGCTCCATGGATGCTACTTCCGCATCCATACCGCCGATTTCTTCATTGACCCTGGAAAAAGCCTCTTCCAGCTCCTTAATGTTTTCTTCCTGTTTGGCTTCATCGGATTTTGCCCGTAGCAGCCGGGAGTTTAACTCTGCCTTACGGATGTTCACCTGCTCCAGCATGGTATCATAGCGTCCCATTCTGGATTTGATGGTGGCGCGTTTGTTTAACTCATCAATAATGGTATTTTTACCGCTTTCAATACGGTTATTCAATTCTTCGATTCTTGCCTGTACTTCTTCCAGGAGATGGTTTGCCTCGTCGCGGGCAGACTGAATCTCAGCCACCTGTTCATCGATGGCAGACTTTTCAGACAAAATTTTTTTCTTTTCTTCCTGTTTCTCTGTAATCTCGCTGTTGAGGGTGTCCATGCGGCTGTTTAAGTGCTGGGCATTCCCCTCTGCAGAACGAATTTGTTCCTTTAAGACATTGATCTGTCCTTCCAGTTTTCCTCTGGTCACACTGGTATCTGTAAGACTGCTTCTGGTCTGTTCAATTTCCGCTTCCAAGGACTCAATTTCACTCTGAATCCTCTCATACTCTGATTTAATATTCTCATATTTTTCAGAAGTACTCTGCAGTTCCTGGGAAGCTGTCTCATAATTGCCTTCCACCGTCTTTAACTGCTCTGTAACACGCTGATTTTCCAACAAGAATACATTGACATCCAGATTTTTCAGTTCTTCCTTTTTCTTCAGATAGACCTTTGCAGTTTCCGACTGTTTCTCCAGGGGAGCAATCTGTTTTTCCAGTTCCGACAAAATGTCACTGACACGAACCAGATTGGCTTTTTCCTCCTCCAGTTTCTTACAGGCAGTGTCTTTACGGCGTTTGAATTTCACAATTCCTGCCGCCTCATCAAAAAGTTCTCGTCGATCCTCCGGCTTGCCGGAAAGAATTTTATCAATCTGGCCCTGTCCGATGATGGAATAGCCTTCTTTACCGATACCGGTATCGTAAAAAAGTTCATTCACATCCTTCAGACGGCATGCCGTTCCGTTGATCATATATTCACTTTCCCCGGAACGGTAAATCCGACGGGATACTGTCACTTCATCATAATCGATAGCAAGCTGATGGTCAGAATTATCCAAAGTAATTGCCACATAGGCAAAACTTAAAGGTTTGCGCAGCTCTGTGCCGGAAAATATAACATCCTGCATGGATGCTCCACGGAGCTGCTTAATACGCTGCTCACCCAGTACCCAGCGCACTGCATCCGCTACATTACTCTTTCCGCTTCCGTTCGGTCCTACGATTGCGGTAATTCCGTTATGGAACTGAAAAGTCAATTTGTTGGCAAAGGATTTAAACCCCTGTATCTCAATACTCTTTAAGTACATGCTCCACCTGCTATTTCTCTTTTCTGTCTCTCAGGCTTAAAAGTGCCTGAAAAGCAGCCTGCTGTTCCGCTGCTTTTTTGGTGTGTCCCACACCTTCTCCCAATGCCTCTCCGTTGATCAGCACCTGTGCCTTAAATCGTTTGTCATGCTCTGGTCCGCTCTCATCTAAAAGTTGATAAGTAAGTACCCCATGATCCATCATCTGCACCACTTCCTGAAGCTTTGTCTTGCTATCATGAAACAGTACATTCTTTTCTGCGTCTTTCAAAACAACACGATGAATGTATTTTTTGGCCTGTTCAAAGCCGCCATCCAGATAGATGGCTCCAATAGTAGCCTCCAGCACATCAGAGGTAATAGAATCTCTTCCCCGTCCGCCGGTGGTTTCCTCTCCTTTACCCAACAGTATGTATTGTTCCAGTCCAATCTGTCTTGCACAAAAAGCCAATGCCGGTTCACAGACCATGGAGGCCCTGGTCTTAGTCATCTCACCTTCCGGCATATGAGGATGTTCCTTAAATAAAAATTCACTGGATACTAATTCCAAAACGGCATCACCTAAAAATTCCAGCCGCTCATAATCTTCAATTTTGTTAATTTTACGTTCATTTGCATAGGAGCTATGACATAATGCCTGCGTCAGCAGCATTCTGTTCTGAAAATGATATCCAAGCTGCTCCTCTAATTGATTTTCCCAGTCCCTTTTTTCCATGATTTACCTGTTTTCCCTTAGTCAATAATCAACAAAGTAAAACCCTTATATAAAGTCACTCTCATCAGTGGGATTGACTTTATAAAAGGGTTTTCCTGGTGACACGTTGTTAGTTCAATGCGCTTTTAATCAGTTCAACCGCTTCTTCCACGGTGGAGATCTTCTCTGCTTTTTCTGCGGGAATTTCAATGTCAAATTCTTCTTCAATTCCCATAATAATCTGGAATACATCCAGAGAATCTGCACCCAGATCATCCATGAAAGTGGTCTCCATTGTGATTTCTTCCGGATCTACATTTAAGACCTCAGCAATTACTTTTTTTAATTTTTCAAATTCCATCTTTGTCCTCCTGACTAATCTTCTCTTTAATTTTGTCATTTATTTTCTGTTCACTGAATGTGATACACTGCAAAATAGAGTTTTTGATTTCTACGGCTTTTGAACTTCCGTGAGTTTTTACTACCAGACCGTTTAAACCAAGCAAGGGCGCTCCGCCGTATTCCTCGGTGCTGAACCCTTTCAGTGTTTTCTTAAGTGCCGGTTTGATCAAAAGCGCACCGATCTTGCTACGCAGAGAACTCATCATTCCCTGTTTCACCTTGGATAACAGGGCACTGGCCGTGCCTTCATAGACTTTTAAAATCATGTTCCCGGCAAAAGCTTCACAAACAACCACATCCACATCTCCATTGGGGATGTCTCTTGCTTCCACATTGCCTACAAAGTTGATATCCGGGCAGTTCTTTAGTAAAGGATAGGTTTCCTTCACCAGGGCATTTCCCTTATCTTCTTCCACCCCGATATTGGCTAACGCTACCTTCGGATTCTTGATACCTACCACGTTTTCCATATAAATGGAACCCATCTTGGCAAACTGAACAAGATGAGAGGGTCTGGCATCCACATTGGCTCCGCAGTCAATCAGTAAGGAGACACCTTTTAAGGTAGGAATAAGTGGTGCCAAAGGAGGTCTTTCCACCCCTTTGATTCTGCCTACGATCACCTGTCCGCCCACAAGAGTTGCCCCGGTACTTCCGGCTGATACATAAGCATCACACTCTCCATTCTTCACCATATACATGGCTTTTACAATGGAGGAATCCTTTTTCTTACGGATTGCATTCACAGGTGGTTCCGCTGTCTCAATGACCTGTGTGGCATTTACCACCTCAATCTGCTCCGTCGGATATTCATACTTCGCCAGTTCCGCGCGTACCGGTTCTTCCTGTCCTACCAGGAAAACCTTTACTTTCCTGCTTTCCCTGACAGCATCCACCGCTCCTTTCACGATCTCTCCGGGGGCATTGTCTCCTCCCATCGCGTCCACGGCTACATTAATATAGTCTGACATATCTTTTTCTCCGTTTTTAAATTAAATACCATCCTTTACTATACTAGACCCGATTGTAAAAATCAATCTTTTTTCCTAAATTAGACCGTGTGGAAGAATTTAAAGAAAGATTCATGAAAAGGATTTTCCTATATAATAAAAATCGCCGTCCGTGACACGAAATCACAAGGACGGCGGTTCTTCTACATTATGTAATGTATCAATTCACTTATCTTAAGACGTTTTCCTAGCCAGCAATGCCTTTGCACCATCGACCAGTAAGATAACAGCCAATACTACTAAGGGAACAATGATTACATCCTGCAGTACGCAGGTAAATTTAGCAGTACCCTCTGCAGCAGCAAATCCCTTAATGTTGTTTACAAAGGTCATGCACAGAGAGGTTAAGGTTGCAGCAGCCATGAAGATAATGGGGATGAACAGCATCTTGTTGTTCTTTCCAATCTTCTTTAAGTAGCAGGCGATTGCAAGGAAAGCAGGAACTGCTACCAACTGGTTTGCAGCACCAAACAGAGGCCATACCTTGGAGTAACCAGCCAGACACAGAACGAAACCGCCCAGTGCAGTGATTATGGTTGCAACATACATGTTGGACAGAATGTTCTTCTCACCGTTCTTCCTGGTAGCAAACAGCTCCTGGAACATGAAACGTCCCAATCTGGTTGCGGTGTCCAGAGAGGTTAAGCAGAAGCAGGAAACTGCCAGACAAATAATGGTGTAAGTAGCGCTGATGGCTTTCTCTCCAAATCCCATATCTGCAAAGAATCCGGAAATAGCAGTACCGAAAATGATGGTCGGGGAAATGGTATCCAGACCAAGAGCCTCTTTAACTGCAGCCTGGGAACCATCTACAGAAAGATAACCGATGGTAATCAGTGAAATCACTGCCAGTACGCACTCGATTAACATGGAACCGTAACCAACTAACAGAGCATCCTTCTCATTATCCAACTGCTTGGAAGTGGTTCCGGATGCAATCAGAGAATGGAAGCCGGAAACTGCGCCACAGGCAATGGTGATAAATAATGCAGGGAACATGTAGTTATTTCCTACATGGAATCCTACAAATGCAGGAGTCTGAATGGTAGGATGAGCTCCAATAATACCGATTATGGCAGCAATCATCATGAAATACAGTAAATAAGAACTTAAATAATCACGGGGCTGTAACAGAATCCATACAGGGGTTACAGACGCAATCATAATATAAACAAATACAAAACCAATCCAGAAAGACTTAGGCAGCATGATAGGGAAGAACAGACCGATTACTACGCACAAAGCCAAAAGGACAACACCTACGATAGATGCTACCAACATCGGTGCATTCTTTCTGTAAACAGCAAATCCAAAGCCAATTGCCAGGAAAATGAACAGAATGGATGCGGTTGCAACAGAACCGTTTGCTGCGCTTCCTGCAAAGGAGCTTGCCACGATATCACCGAAAGCCGCGATAACCAGTAATAATACCAGCCATGCAAATACAGTGAATAACACGCGGGTTCTACGACCAATGGTATCCTCGATAACCTCACCAAGGGATTTACCATCATGACGAATGGAAACAAACAGAGAACCGAAGTCCTGAACTGCACCGAAGAAGATACCACCGATGACAATCCATAAGAAACAAGGTACCCAGCCAAAGTAAGCTGCCTGAATAGGTCCGTTGATCGGGCCTGCGCCTGCGATGGATGAAAAATGATGTCCCATAAGAACAGGGGTCTTAGCAGGACAATAGTCTACACCGTCTTCTAATGTATGAGCCGGTGTGGTGCGGGACGGATCAATGCCCCAGGATTTCGCAAGGAATTTACCGTAAGTCATGTACGCAACTACGAAAATTACGATGCCAAGTAAGATTAATAATACTCCACTCACACTTTTTTCCTCCTATCATAAAATTTTTACATGTGAGATTTATATAAAACAGAATCAGTTCTGTTTTATATCGTGTTCATTCAGTGGACTATATCCGCTTTTTCCCTGGATTCCCCTTTGCGTTCTCTTTCCAGTTCCTGTGTAAAAGGTGTGATCTCATGTTTTTCACAAAGCTGGGAAAAGGTAATTTTACCTTTCTTCACATCTTCAAAGGTCTCAGCAAAAAGTTTCTTTCCCTTCCGCGCCTGATAGTTGGTATAGACTTTCTCTGAAGAAATGTCCACCAACACCATTCTTCCACTGGAATAGCCGCGAATATTGAACTGATAGCCCTTTTCAAACTTATATTTCTTTACTTTCCTGATTACCTCCGGACCAGGTGCCTGATCAACAATAAAAACAAAGGTCAGGTAACTGTACATATGGTTCTTTTCGGGCATTTTTTCCCCTTTGCAAACCAGTACCGGCTCCATATATTCACGAATGACACGGTCAGCTCGATCAATGTCTTCTATGGTAATTTTCTCTCTGGTGTCAAACAGCATGTGTTCAAAGCTGTCTACCGTCCATAAATTAGCTTCCCGGATCAGTACATATTTCTCATTATGCGAAAAAAAATACCCATATGCAGGGTATTCCTCTTCTTCTATACGATATGGCTGATAAATATCAAACATACCTGAATAGCGCACCAGCAGTCTATCCAAATAGTCACTTGCAGTCATAAAATATAACCTCTTTAACAATCGATTAACACTCTACCACACTAAATCAGAATAGCATAATCCCCTCTTTTTCGCAACATATATCGACATATTTCTTAAAAATTTCTAAAGAATTTGTAAAAGCTTCTGAAAGTATTCCGGTAATGGTGCATCAAACTCCACATACTCCTGTGTTCTTGGATGGAGAAAACCAAGTTTCCAGGCATGAAGAGTCTGTCCTTCTAAATGATATGCATTCTTTCCACTTCCGTAGACCTCATCTCCCAAAAGAGGATGCCCGATGCTTGCCATATGCACACGAATCTGATGGGTGCGCCCGGTCTCCAGTTCGCATTCAATATAGGTATGATTTCGGAACCGCTCCATTACCCGGTAATAGGTGACTGCATCCTTCCCATTTCCTTCCGTGGTCACCGCCATCCGCTTTCTGTCCCTGGGGTCTCTGGCAAGGGGCTTGTGAATTGTCCCGGTATCTTCCTTTAATACTCCCAAGCAGATTGCCCGATATTTTCTCGTAATGGAATGAACCTTAAACTGTTCCGCCAGCGCCCTGTGCGCCATATCGTTTTTGCAGATCACCAGAGACCCTGTGGTATCCCGATCAATCCGATGGACAATGCCCGGCCGCATTACCCCATTGATTCCCGACAGAGAATTTCCGCAATGATACATCACTGCATTCACCAGCGTGCCGCTATAGTGTCCTGCCGCCGGGTGAACCACCATGCCCTTGGGTTTATCCACCACCAGGATATCCTCGTCCTCATAGAGAATGGACAAAGGAATATCTTCCGGCAGAATATCCGGTTCTTCATTCTCCGGCAGTTCAAAGCTGACCACATCATCAATACGCAGGCGATAGTTGGCCTTTACCGGTTTTTCCCCCACAAATACTGCTCCTTCACGGATCAGCTTCTGTACAAAAGACCTGGAAACACTATCCACAAGAACAGAGAGCGCCTTGTCAATGCGCTCTCCCTGTAAATACTCTAATTCATCTGTTATCTCAAATCGAAAGGTATCCATAACGATATCTCCTTAACTCCTGCCATTGGAGCCATCCACATCCCTAAGTTTTTTTTGCTGAAAACTTAAGAAACTCAGATCCTGTTCCTTGTATACAAACAGTAAAAGAATCACCAGGCCAATGGTTGACAGGGTAACGTAAATATCCGCCACATTGAAAATAGGAAAATTGATGGGTACAAAATAGATAAAATCTACCACAAAATCCTGCATCACACGATCAATCATATTTCCCACATCTCCTGCCGCGATACCGATCATGCAGATACGACCCAGACGATACTTTTTTTGCGCCGGACATTTTGCCAGAATATAACATACAATCAACAGAATCAATACTTCCATACAGATAAAAAATACTTTCTGGTTTTGTAACATTCCAAAGGCAGCTCCCCGGTTCTCCAGATATTTGAGTTCCAACACATGGGGAATCACAGAAAAAGCATCCCTGCCTTTCAGTTTTATCACCGCAAGATACTTGGTTACCTGGTCCAACCCTATCAGAAGAATCACTACCAGTACATCTATAAAGAGTAAAATTTTTCTTTTCTTATCCATGATCAATCCTCATCTTTAAAAATCAACTCGTCCAGAGCTGCCAGAATATCCTCATCCGTCACAGAGGTATCCCGCATGGCTTTTCCTACTCTTTTTAACAGGATAAACTGTAACGTACCATCCTTCATTTTCTTGTCGGATTTCGTTAAACGCAATATTTCCTGAGGATCGATATCTTCCACGGAAATAGGAAGATTGAAAGGCACGAACATGTCCCGCACCTCGTAATACTCCTCCATGGTAAGCAGTTCGTGCTTCCAGGAAATAAACGCCGCTGCCACACATCCCAATGCTACACATTCTCCATGGGACAACGTAAAATTTTTATATTTCTCAATGGCATGTCCGATGGTGTGTCCGAAATTTAAGAGTGCCCGTTCTCCCTGCTCTGTGGGATCCTTCTCCACCACCAGTTTCTTTACGGTACAGCTGCGCATAATCATTTCTTCCAACGTATCCAGATCACGCTCACAGATTTCATACATCTTGTCGATCAGCCATTCATAGAAAATGGCGTCCTTAATCAGTCCGTGTTTCATAACTTCGGCAAACCCATTATAGAACTGTCTGTCATCCAGTGTTTTTAAGGTGGCAAGATTCATATAAACCAGTCTGGGCATGTGAAATGCACCTACCATATTTTTGTATCCGTCAAAATCCACACCGGTTTTTCCCCCAATGCTGCTATCGCATTGAGCCAGTAAAGTGGTGGGAACCTGGACAAAGTCAATGCCTCGTAAGTAAGTTGCCGCTGTATAACCTGCCATGTCACCTACTACGCCGCCACCTAATGCCAGGATCAGATCTTTCCTGTCAAATCCTGCTTCAATCAATGTCTTATAAGCCTCTTTGATGGTATCCAGTGTCTTATGCTCTTCTCCTGCCGGGAAAGAAAACAGGATCACTTTGCGGCAGACAGGCTCTAACAGTTCCTGAATCTGTTTTGCATAAAGCTTTTCTACATTAGAGTCCGTATAAATACATACCTTACGGTTTTCCACTCCCAAGTCCTGCAGTTCCTGAGGAAATTCCTCAAAAGTGTGACTAAATACAATGTCATAACATGGTTTCTTGTTATAAAGAATTGGTAAACGCTGTGACATAAAATGTCCTTCTTTCTGTCCTTTGTCTATTTTTGTATATTTCTGTGTACATACTCAAAAAGGGCGATCCGTTCAGATCGCCCCTAAAACACGTTATTTATTAATGGGAACGTCGAAAGAGCCATTCAGGATTTCCTGAAAATCTCCTGAGATATCCACACTGGGTGGAGTTACAATAAAAATGTAGTGGGAAATCTTCTGTAAATTTCCACTGATTGCATAGCAGGAACCGGAAGTAAAGTCAATGATTCTCTGTGCAATGTCCACCTCCAGGCCTTCCAGATTTAAGACCACGGTCCGATTCGCCAGAAGAGTCTCGGTAATCTCTCTTCCATCTTCCACGGAAGTAGGTTTGATCACACATACCTGCATACCATCTGTAGAAAGATTGCGGGAACCACCCACGGATCGTATGGAAGTCACCTTGCTTACAGGAGCCTTTTTTACAGGTCTGCTTTCCGGTTCTGGATCTTCTCTGGAAAAAGCTGCCTTCTTAGGTGCAGGAGTTTCCTCCTCGTCATCCTCATCGTAGTAATCGTCATCTGCGTACTCGTCATCATCGTCCGGATTTAATTTCATATAATTTAAAAACTTGTCCATTACGCCCATAGTCGTCAATCTCCCCTGATCTGACTGTCTCGTAAGTGACTGGTCAAATCTTATAATTTCTTTCTCCAAAGATACCGGTTCCAACTCTTACCCAGGTTGCGCCTTCTTCTACAGCCACCTGATAATCGCCGGTCATTCCCATAGAGAGCTCATTCATAGTAACATTATCAATGCTTTTCCTACTTATGTCAACAGCTAATTGTCGCAGAATCCGAAAATATTGCCTGTTTTCTTCCGGATTTTCCACAAAAGGAGCGATGGTCATAAGACCTTTTACCTGAATATTCGAGAGTTTGGAAACTGCCTGTACCAGATTCATCACCTCATCCGTATGAACCCCGAATTTTGACTCTTCCTCCGCCACATTGACCTCCAACAGAATATTGGCAGACACGTTATGCTTCGCTGCCTCTCTGCTGATTGCCTCTGCCAGATGAATACTGTCCACACTGTGGATACGATATGCCTTATCAATGATATATTTGATTTTATTGGTTTGGAGATGTCCAATCATATGCCAGCGGATATCTGCAGGCAGAACCGGTACTTTATCACACATTTCCTGCACCTTGTTTTCACCAAAGTCCCTGCTTCCGGCGTTGTAAGCTTCCTGAAGCATTTCCACCGGTTTTGTCTTGCTGACAGAAATCAAATGAACCTCCTCTGCATTTCTTCCTGCCCGCTTACATGCTTCCCGGATATTTTCCTGCACCTGTTTCAAATTTTCCTGTATCATATTCTCACATCCTTTTGCTTAAAGTGATAACTATTCAGCACCCCATTCGCAAAAAGCAAATCTGCATGGCTCTGAATAGTTACTCATAAATAAAATCATTCACTGTCACAGATTCCGCATCCAGTGCGATATAATCATAGACATTCAGTCCATACTCTGTATTGGACTTCACAATGGAATACTCATCGTTCTGATACAAAATCTGTATCTGTTTAAAGTCCGCATATCCTTTATTAATATTGTATACTCCTATGAGTCCGCCCCGTTTGGATACCGTATAGGTTTCCATAGAGTTAGGTTTTACAATAACATCTCCGATTCGAAGCTGAGAGTCATCCAGATAATACTCGTTATCTGTATGTTCATAGATCGGGGTTTCTACAAATTCACTGCTCTTTGAACCGTCTTCACTATAAGTCTCCTTCATGACTCCAAAGGAACTGCTGTTTCCGCCCTGAACCACATAATCCTCCGGCACAAGGAAAAATTCCTTTTGTACAATGGATGAATTGGGAATCTTTAATCCCTCTTCCTCCTCCGTAATCAACTCAACATCCAGAAAACGATCCGTACAAAAAGTCACCATGGAATTATTAAATTTCAGAGAGACAAAAGTTTCATCCGGATCTTCATCACAGACCCCCAGCAGTTTCACCTGTCCCCAGGACTCGTATTGATTCTTTAAAAAACGGACCTTTACATAACCCAGTTCATTAAGTTCGGCTGCCATGTCATTGCCTACCCGGATCACGATCTCCCAGTCCTCTGATGTGCATACCTTGTATACGTTTTCCCCGGTGGCAACTAATTCATTATTTAGTAAGGATGTCTTTTTATAGTTCTCGCTGTCAAAATCGGCTGTGCGAATTTCCTCCGGAAGTTTATTTTCAAATCCATCCACAGAATACACTACAATGCCTGTATTCTGAGCATAGCACAAGTTAACAGCCCCGTTGGATCCCGACAAAGCCTCAATATTTCCTAACAACGCATTGTTGGCAAACTTCATTACCGTTCCCTGAAGAGTATATTTAAAGTCATAGATGGAACTGAAATTTCCACTGGAAAACCCATGGGCAAAATTCACCATATCCGCCTTTAACTCCGCAAGATCGTTATCTGACAAAGCATTTTCCCCGGAAGCAGCCTCACCCAGATAATCCGCAATTCTTCCCGTCTCGTCAATGGAATAAACAAGATTGCCCACGGCAACCCGTTCCCCTTCTCTGGCATAATAATTTACATAGCCCGCCCGTGGTGCCTCCACAAGCTGTTCCGTTCTGAGAGCAATCCCCTGATAGGTAGAATTTACAGAGAGGGAACCTTTTTTCACTTCGTACCCCACCACCGGATCTGATTTCACATACATAACAACACAGATCACAAGATAAGCAAAAATTGCAAGGAAAATAATCATTCCAATGTTGATATTGATGGGCTTGCGGTATTTTCTGATGTTATTTTTTGCCAAGGCTCTCCCTCCTTCCTTTTCCCTCAAAAAACCCTCGGAAACATCCGAGGGTTTCTTATTTATTCTATCGTTTTTTATCTTAAAGAGCAATAATGACTTTTGACTTTAATGCATCCGGAAGTTCTGATTCATCACGGGATACACTCAGGATAAAGTCTACATGAAATTTCTCGCTGATTTCTTCCAGTTTCTCAATAACAGGAGCGATATCTCCCTCTTCCACACATGCAATTTTGAGAAAACTGTCTAAGTACATCTGCTCCAGATCATGATCCTGGGAAATAATACCGCAGATAAAGCCCAAAAATTCCTGACTGCTGGATATCAGATAGTCCGGTACATTGATCAGTCTTACCTTATTATTCAGTTCATACATATGTTTTGTAGACTTATCCAGATAAACAACGCTGCCGGAAACAGTCTTAACCTGACCATTTACCTTATCCAATAACTCTTTGGTCTTACCTTTACCCTTTTTTCCTACGATTAATTGAACCATTGGACTCATCCTCCTAAATGTATTTTTACTATCTTAATTATAAGTGATATTATACAAAAAAACAACTTATTTTTCGATTTGTCTGTTGATTTCGTCTAACAATTCATTCATTTGCAAATACATATTATCAGTAGAATCTGAATTCAAAATGACAGAAATATAGGGATTTCCCGCTGAGTCTCTGGCAAGCAAAATCAGGCAATGGCCTGCCGCTGCCGTTGTTCCGGTCTTGCCACCAATCACCGTAATTTTCTCCGGTGCTGTTGCCAGATTGTCACGCATATAGCGATTGGTATTATTGACTGTCAGTTCCTTACTCTCTCCATTTGCCAGGGTATAGGTTGTGGTATAGGAAGGCATCTGTATGATTTCATTGAAAAGGTCATATTTCATTGCCTCATTGAAAATCAGATACATATCATATCCAGTCACAAAATGACCTTCCTGGGTCAGTCCGTTTGGATTTAGAAAATGAGAACCTGTGGCGCCGATTGCTGCCGCCTCCTCATTCATTAAGTTGCAAAAATTGTCAACGGAACCTGCAACACCCTCTGCAATCATAATTGCCACATCATTTGCCGAATAGATCAGTAAAATATGTAAAGCCTGGTTCAAAGTCATCTGGTCTCCCGGTTTGATGCCGGATAATTGAGCCCCCGACTCCGTAATGACACAATTTTCTGAGGCTGTGAGTACCTGTTCCGTGGATCCGTATTTCAACGCTGTCAATGCCGTCATGATCTTGGTAAGAGATGCCGGATTCATGGTTGCATAGATATTTTTTGCATATAAAGTATCTGCATCCTTCAAGTCAAAAAGTCCTGCAACGGAAGCCGTCTCCATATTTACCTGTCCGCTTGCTTCAATGTCTCCGTCCGCCACACACAGATCCTGGGCAAATGATTTTGCCCTTTCCGCAGAGGAATTCACATTAACGCGATAGGAACTCACCCCGTAATCTGTATCATACTGCATATCGTAATTGACGGTTCCGCAACCGGTGAGTGCTCCCACCAAAACCAGCACACCAAGAGTCACCGCTAAAATACGGCACTTCTTATTTGTACATTTCACGCCACTCAATATCTCCTCTGTCCAGTGATTTAATCAACAGTTCCGCTGTTGCCAGATTGGTGGCAAGAGGTATGTTGTGCATATCACAAAGACGCATGACATTGTTGATATCCGGCTCATGTGCCTTGGGTGCCAGGGGATCCCGGAGAAAAATTACCAGGTCGATCTGGTTATGCTCAATCTGTGCACCAATCTGCTGTTCTCCTCCCAAATGTCCCGCCAGGTACTTGTGTATATTTAAGTTTGTTACTTCTTCAATTAATCTGCCAGTGGTTCCGGTTGCATATAAGTCATTTTTAGACAAAATTCCTCTGTATGCAATACAGAAGTTCTGCATCAGTTTTTTCTTTGCATCATGCGCAATGAGTGCAATGTTCATAAGAATTCCCTCTCTTGAATGTATTAATAGTAAAGACTATCCTATTCGTTCCCCGTAATCTCCACGGTTAGCCCGTTTTGCCTGTAATCTGACATTCAGCACCAACCCAATTCCCATATAGCAGGAAAGCAGGGAAGAAAGACCATAACTCACAAAAGGCAGTGGTAATCCTGTATTGGGCATAATTCCTGTTGCTACACCAATATTGAAAAATCCCTGGAAGCCGATCATCGCTCCTACCCCACAACAAATGAGCACGCCTCCCAGATCTTTCGCCTTTCTGGCACACAGACAGCATTCCAATGCAATCAGAATAATCAATGCTATTACCACGCAGGCTCCTACAAATCCCGTTTCTTCTCCGATTACCGCAAAAATGAAGTCTGTCTGCGGTTCTGAAATAAAGTTTCCATTCTTCACAGAACTGATCACATTGGTATTGTAGCCTTTTCCGAGAAGCTGGCCAGAGCCAATCGCAATTTTAGAATTTGTCTGCTGATAGGCAATGGTGTTGGCATATTCTTCCGGATGAAGCCATCCCAAAATTCGTAGCTGCTGATACTCCTCAATAATCTGCTGATCCGGCTGCAAAATCATATACAAAAGGACAAGTGCCGATGGTATTGCCACCGCAAGTACCCCAAATATGATCTTGTAACTCAGGCCTCCCATAAACAGCATAATGCAGAATACCACTGCAACCACAATGGTTGTAGACAGATCCGGCTGACTGTAAATCAGGTAAAGAGGAGGTGCAACCAGAATGATTGCAGCTGCCAAAAATTTGAACGTATTGATCTTATCTTTATATTTCATAATAAACGCTGCATAAAATAAAATCAATAAAATTTTCGCAAGTTCTGAGGGCTGAAATCGAATTCCTGCAAGAGACAGCCAGCGCTGGGCACCGCCTCCGGTGCTGCCCATTCCTGTGTTTACAAGGATGAGCAGAACCAGATCGATCAGATAAAAAAGCCAGTAGAATTTTAGTACTATAGAATAGTCAAACAATGCCAGAAATATCATGACCGCCACACCCATCAACAGTCCGTTAATCTGGGCCGACTGGACTGATACCTTGGCTGACCCGATGGCAAAGATGCCGATAATGGTCAGTGACACCACCAGCAAAACTAACTTAAAATCAAAATCTCGGAGTCGGTAATTCTTAAACATAGTTTCCTCTTATCTCATTGGTGCAGATCAAGAATCGGAATATTGGCATACAAAGTCGGATTTTTTGCATTTCTGCCTTTGGTTCCGGTCTTTGTTATCTGAATCTCCATGCTTTGTGCATCAATTTTCATGTATTTGGAGATTACCTGTGCAATATCGTGTTTGATCATCTCCATCATTTCCTCAGAACAATTGACACGGTCTGAAATCAGTAAGATTTTTAATCGGTCTTTTGCAATGTCCCGGGACTTCTTCCGTTGAAATAATCTTTTAAACCCCATGGCGCACCTCCTGCTTTTTCTGGAACATTCCTGAAACTCTTGTCCAGAAGGATATTCCCTTCTCAAACTCCAGAACAGGTACTTCCTGTCCCATGATACGCTCACAAATGTTCTGGTAAGCCTGTCCCGCCAAAGAAGCTCTTCCAACCAAAGGCTCCCCCTGGTTGGTACTGATCACCACATTTTCGTCATCCGGCACGATGCCCAGTAATGGCACGGAAAGGATCTCCACCACATCTACACTGGACATCATTTCTCCCCGTTTGACCATGTCTGACCGCAGCCGATTAATCAACAGTTCAATTGTCTTAAAGTTATTGGCTTCCAACAAGCCTATAATACGATCCGCATCGCGGATGGCAGAAACTTCCGGTGTAGTGACCACAATCGCTCTGTCCGCACCCGCAATTGCATTTTGAAATCCCTGTTCAATTCCTGCCGGACAATCCAGAATAATGTAATCAAACTGCGACCGGATCTGATCCAGCAGACGAATCATCTGTTCTGGCTTGACTGCGGATTTGTCTGCAGCCTGTGCAGACGGTAATAAATACAGATTAGGGTGCCGCTTATCCCGGATCAAAGCCTGTTTTGCACGGCATTTTCCCTGAACCACATCCACCAGATTATAAACGATCCGGTTTTCCAGTCCCATTACTACATCCAGATTTCTCAATCCAATATCCGTATCAATGAGTGCAACCTTTTTTCCCATGGATGCCAGACCTGTTCCCACATTTGCAGAAGTGGTGGTCTTACCCACTCCGCCTTTTCCTGATGTGACGACAATCACTTCACACATGACTGCATAGTCCTCCCGTTACTTAGAGAATTGATTCTATTGCCGCCTGTCCTTCTTCAGTCCAGTATCTCATCTGTATTTATTTTTCTGCTTATCTGTATCATTCTGTAAATAGATTGCTTTGCACCGGCTCTACCTGGATCTTTTCCTGTGCCTTGTCCACAAAAGCAACCACCGGACCTTTCAATTTGCGTCCCCACCCGCGTTTGCCTTTCATCTCCTTGTCGCTGACGCGATAGGGTCCGATTTTCACACGGCTGGGGGCAAAATCCAGCGCCAGAACAAAAGCATTCTCGTCAGTCTGTGTATCTGCTCCACAAAAGATTTCACCTCTGAGGGCTCCCATAACGAACACGCTCCTGTCAGAAACCACTAAAGCTCCCTCTTCCACATTTCCCAGAATGAGTAAATTCTGTGTCACCTGAATCGTCTGTCCCTCTGTGATATTTCCCCGATAAATCTGACACTGGTTCTGTTCCTCCGGTGTGGGAAATCTGCGTTTCATCTCTGCAAGTGCCTTCACATAGATCTTACTTTCTTCCTCATCCCTGCCAATGATGCACATGACCTTGACCTGGGAATTACTTTCGATCACATCGATGATCTGGAGCTCCTGCTCATTGTCAAGCTTACATCCTTCAATGGAAAGTGCAATCTTCGCTTCTTTGAAGAAGTCTGCAGACTCTTTAAATTTGCTGCCGATTTCCTGGAGGAGCGTGTCAAACTCTTCTTCGGCATCCAAAATCAGATTGATTCCCTGTGCGTAGCTTTTCAGGATTACCGCATGTTTCATACTATGTACTCCTTTAATCGGTGTTGGAGACGCCGCCGGCCACGGTATCTGCCGTACCGGTCAGCATGGTTTCTTCATCCTCAACCTGGTAATAATATTTGATCACATCCTGTGCGATCTGTGCTGCATAGTCCGAACTGTAACCAAAGGCCACACGGGCTGCAATGGCGATCTCCGGTTTTTCATAAGGTGCATAGCCTACAAACAGGGCATGGTTCGGCCGGGATGTGCTCTCCTGCGCCGTACCGGTCTTACCTGCAACCGCAATGGGGAAATTTGCATAATAGCTTTTCTTCTCCACAACGCGGCGCATGCCCTTGTGAATGGCACTCCAGGAAGTTTCTGAAAGATCAATGGTGTTGCGCACTTCTGCCTCGTATTCCTTCACGAGATTGCCGTCGCGATCTGTCACCTTATCTAAAAGTGTCAGATTGTAACAGGTTCCACTGTTGGCCACTGCGGTCACATATCTGGCAAGCCCCACTGTTGTATAGTTGTGGGTTCCCTGACCGATCGCAGAACGAACTGCATCAAAATCAGAAACCTTGGGCTGGTACTCAGAAATCTCCACTCCGGATTTTTCCGATAAACCGTACAGCTCCGCATATTTGGCCAGTTTTTCCAGACCTAAGTCACTGTTATACCGGTCTCCTTCCGTTCCCAGACGATAGCCCACTTCATAAAAGAAGATATTACAGGAATTTTCAATACCACCGGTTACATTCAAATTGCCATGGGTTCCTCTGGGGTAAATCCAGCATCGGGGCGATGGTGTAATTTTTTCGAAGATCCCGTTACATTTAATGATGGTATTGGTATTGATAACGCCCTCCTGCAGACCTGCGGTGGCTGATACCATCTTAAAGGTGGAACCGGGCGCTGTACGCTGCTGTGTTGCATAATTCAGCAGTGGTGAGGAAAGATCTGCATTCAGCTGTGCATAATAATCTGCATCTACGCCATTGGCCATGCGGTTATTGTCATAGCTGGGATAGCTGACCAGTGCAAGTACATCTCCATTATTGACATCCGTGATTACCACGGAGGCTCCATAGGGATCCAGTGCCAGCTGTGCCGGAGTAATGTCCAGATTGCGGATCCGGTTCGTCATAAAGATATACGCACTTTCTTTTCCTGACAGAAACTGTGTCTCCTCCTCTTCATCCAGTTCCACCAGATTTTGCTCCAGTAAAATCGAACAGATCTGTTTTCCGGAGATCATATCGGATTTTATCATATAACGGTAAAGCCGCTTGTCGAATTCTGCATTGGAATCCAAATTCTCCAAAATGATATCGACTATTTTTGCAAAGATCTCGTCGGAATCCGCGTATTGACTGTCCAAATTCAGAGTCGTCACATCTACCCAGTTCTGGGCGATACAATACTCTAAATATTCTGCAAGACTGATGGTCTCATCCTTTGTCCACGCAATATAGGTGGCATCATTGGTATCGATCTCATTCTCCAGAATCATCTTATTTTTATAAAGAAGAGAGGAGACAATAAAGCTTTCATACACCTCGTACTCCTGGGAAAGCTTATTATAGGGGGTATGTCCTGTCTCCAGTTCTTCCCGCAATTTTTCAATAACCGCCTGTTTCTTTTTCAAATACTGTTCATAAACAGCCCGCTCATTTTCCTGTGCCTGGGGTGTTTCAAAATGAGAGATATCGATAACACTGTTATTAATCAGTGCATGATACACATCATAAATAGGAATGACGATATCACTTCTTGTTGCATTGGCTCCCGGTGAATACTCTTTAATGTTTTGTATTTTGGCAAGAAGAATACCTGCCAGTTTCTGTTCCAGAATATGGTAGACTGCCTCCTGCAAATCCTTGTCAATGGACAGATAAACATCATAACCGGCTACCGGCTCTTTGCGGTCGCTGGTTTCTATTACTTTACCGAGACTGTCCACATAAACGGTTTCCGAACCTTTTTTACCCTGAAGCGTGGTCTCCATGGTCTGTTCGATTCCGGCCTTACCTACGATATCAGACTGTGTGTAGGAAGAATCCTGTTTTTGCAGTTCTTCCAGTTCCTCTGTAGACACCTTGCCTGTATAGCCAAGGATCTGGGAAAAATAGACAGCATCCGTATATTTCCGGATCGTGTCCTCCGCAATCTGCACACCGTCCAATGTGTCAAGATTCTCCATGACCACAGCCACCGTTTTCTCTGATACATCCGTTGCTACCGTGGTGGGAATGTATTTGGTATAGCTGTTGGCACTCATGGCGTAACGCACCGTCACAATCTCCAACAGTTCTTTCTTGCTATAGCCCTGCCCCACAATAAATTCCTTGGGATTCTCCTCAGAATATCCACCTATGGCATAGCGGCTCTCTCCTGCCAGATAAGAAATAATTTCATCCGCCGTTGCCGTCTGCTGGGCATATTTCAGATCCGAAACATATTTCTCTCCGTAAACATCTGCAATAAACCGGAGAAGCTTTGAATCCGTTACATTAAATTCAAACTCATTGTTGGTATTGAGAATAATATTAAAATCGTTGACAATACTGTCTCCGTTTTTCTCGATAATGCCGATCAGGCGGTAAATTGTGTCATTTAACGCCGCATTCTTTCCCTTTCCGGATTCATAGACATCTTCCAGAGTGACGGAATACGCCAGTTCGTTATACGCCAGAAGATTGCCGTTACGATCATAAATGTTTCCTCTCGTACTGGCAATAGAACGTTCTTTCCGGATCGTCAGCTGGAAGTTATTCAGATATTCCCCTCCGTGTACAATCTGCAGATTGAACACGGTATACACCAGGATTGTCCCCAGTGCAAGGAAAAAGATCACCAGAACTGTGATCCGGGAGGTTATGATATTAATAAAGCCATCTTTAAAACGATCAAACAAGATCCCTGACACTTCCCTTTTCTTTTTTCTCCAGTCGATTATGTACCCACAACAGCAAAGGATACAGCAACAGGGCAATTAACAAAGTGTAAACTGCCTCAGGAACAATCACATGCAGCAGATAAAAGGCAAAATGAAATCTTCCCCGAAGCAAAAACAAAAAGACATAGCAAAACATGCCGTAAGTCAGATCACTGACCGTAATCAAAACTAAGGGCAGCTTAATATCGTCCGGATAAATGATCCGGGCAAACTTACCATTCACAAACCCGATATACATGTAAACAAGCGCATACATTCCCAGCACACCGGCAAAAAAGACATCGCACAGCATACCGCAGATAAAACCGAACACCAGCCCCTCCTTCTCTCCTCTCATAAAACCATAGGAAGAAGTGAGAATCATAAGCAGGTTCGGTACAATTCCCGCAAAAGTCAGGGTTTGAAAGACGGTAGATTGCAGTAGGAAGCAAAAGAACACAAACAAAAGCCCGATCAGATTCCGTCTCATACTCAGTCCTCCGTAACCACCTGTTTGGTTTCAAGGATGACCAAAACCTCACTGAGGTGTTCAAAATCCACTGCCGGAGTCAGCGTACCCGATTTGGTCAGATTGTTGGCATCCTGGCTGATTGTGCTGACATAGCCGATCAGGATACCCGGCAGAAATTTTTCGCTGATATCCGAGGTTACAATCTTGTCGCCCTCTTTCACTGCATTATCACTATCCACCAACTGGGCAAAACGAATATATCCCTGGGAGTACAACTCCAGATCCCCACTGACTACCAGTTTATCCTCTGTCGCCAGTACTTCTCCGCTGACATTGGAGGTATCTGCAATAATACTGGTCACCTTGGACCAGCTGTCATGTACATCCACCACTCTGCCCACCAGTCCCTGGCCGGCAATCACATTCATATCCAATGTAATACCGTCCTCTGCTCCTTTATCAATCACAAAGGAATGAAACCAGTTTCCGGAATCCTTGGCAATAATTCTTGCTCCCACCTTGTCATAATCGGCATACTGGGCATCCAATGCATAGAGTTCCCGCAAATTGGTCAGTTCATACCGATCCTGCTGGAGGGTGGTGTTTTCAATGGTCAGTTCATTGACCTGCTGTTTTAAGGCTTCGTTTTCTGCAAGAAGTTCTCTCACACGCTCCAATTCCTGTGCACGATCATTGAGATAAGTGGATACCGTAGTAATTCCTTTCTGGAAGGGCACAAACACATACCCCAGCACCGTACCGGAAGATCCTTTTAAGAAATTGGTATTAAATGTGATCAGAATTAAAGCGACACAAATTACAGTTAAAATAAAAAGGAGATATTTACTCGGCAGAGTAAACTTTTCTCCTTTTTTCTTTATGATTGGACTCATTTACTCATCCCTTCAATTGAGTAGGCTACAGACTTAAAATTATCGTCTTTGATAATTTTCGACAAACCAAGTGCCACACTGGTAAGAGGATTCTCTGCCAGATTTACCTTTAATCCTGTGCCATTGGCCAACATCTCTGCCAGATGACTCACACTGGATGCTCCTCCTGTCAGATAAATGCCGTGGCGGAAGATATCCGCCCCTAATTCAGGTGGCGTTCTTTCCAGAATGACCTTTACATTATCTATAATAGTTGCAAAGTGCTCTTTCAGGCACTCATTTACCAGGTTGGTAGGAATTGCCCGTTCCACAGGAAGTCCGGTAACAATGTCCCGGCCATATACCACTGCATCCTGATCACTTTCCTCCAGCTGTTTCAGATTTATCTTTACATTTTCTGCCGTCTTTCCGCCGATAATTAGAGAAAACTCCCTGCGCACTGCAGCGCGGATGGCATCGTCAAACTTGAGGCCTCCCACCTTGATCAGCTTGCTTAAAACAATGCCTCCCAGAGATAAAATAGAAATCTCCGTAGTATCGTAACCTACGTTAACAATCAATACACCCTGGGCATTTTTTACATCAATATCGCATCCCAGGCCATCAGCCACCGCCTTGTCTACAATCATGATATTTTTGGCTTTTACTCCGGCTTCTTTAATCAAATCATAAAAGGCACGTTTCTCCACCTGGGTAATATCCCAGGGTACCGCCACATAATAGTCTGCCGGCCGGATATTATTTTTGGTCATATCCGCAATGAAATATTTTACTAAGGTCTCCATGTTGTGAATGTCTGCAATGACACCGTTACACAGAGGATAGGAAATGCTGATGTTCGCTGGCGCCTTCTCATACATTTCAAAGGCAGAATTTCCATATGCAAACAGTGTGGATTTATTTTCGATGGCGATGAGATTTTTCTCCACCATAACATTGTCGTCTGCGCGACTGTAAATTTTAATGTTGTTCGTACCCAGATCGATACCGAAAGCGTTGTTAGCCAAAATAAAGCCCCTTTCTAAAAACATTTGGATTCTAAAAAGCTGGTATAGCACTGATCTCCGATGATGATATGATCCAGCAACGGGATCTGTAGGAGTTCTCCTGCTTTTCGTAATCGTTTCGTCAATTCATAGTCATCTTTGCTGGGAGTGGGATCTCCGCTGGGATGATTATGTAACAGGATCACCGTCACCGCATGATCCTCCAGTGCCTGTAAAAATAATTCCCGTGGGGAAACCAGAGATGCATTCACGGTCCCGATGGACAGTACGGTTTCCTTCACCAGCTCACATTTGGAATTCAAAGACAACAGCACCACCTGTTCCTTTGATGCATGCCTCAAAGATTCCATATAGTAGGCTGCTACTGTCGCCGGCCTTGAAAAATCCAGTTTTTCCCTGGTGTGACAGATCCAGATTCGTCTGGAAAGTTCCGCGATACATTTTAGTTTCACCGCTTTCACTTCCCCGATTCCATCTACGTTCCGGAGTTCTCCTAAGGTTAAATTGCAGAGTCCAAGGATTCCTTCTCCCCTCAGGGATAAAATTTCCTCCCCTATCTGAAGGGAATTTTTTTCTTTTGTACCAGTCCGGATGATGATGGCAAGCAATTCTGCTTCCGACATCGCCTGTGGACCGTATTGCAAAAATTTCTCATAGGGCAGGGGGCTGTTCATGTTGTACATACTGACTCGCTTTCCCTCTCCCACAAAGCCAGATTCCCAAAAAGCATCTAATATTTTATCATAAATCTACAATGATGTATAGAATACATTCTTTAATTTTTTGTAAAGTCAAGTAAGTCTTTGTCTGCCAGAGCCTGTAATGTGCGGAACATTCCGAACTTTGCATGGGGCCAGGTAAGTCCTCCCTGGAAGTAGGCTGCATAGGGCTCTTTCAGGGGGCCGTCCGCAGAAAGTTCAATGGAACTTCCCGACACGAACGCACCGGCTGCCATAATCACCTGACTGTCATAGCCCGGCATATCCCAGGGTTCCGGTGTTACAAAACTATCCACCGGTGCTGCTGCCTGGATTCCTTCGCAGAAGGCGATCAGGGCCTCCGGTTTTCCAAAGGTGATTGCCTGAATGATATCATAGCGTTCTTCCTTTGCATCCGGTACACAGGCATACCCTAACTTTTCATAAAGATTTGCTGCAAACACTGCACCCTTCAATGCACCTGCCGTCACAGTAGGTGCAAGGAAAAAGCCCTGGTAAAAGCTGCTTAAAATTCCAAGGGATGCGCCAACCTCTTTTCCCAGTCCGGGGGATGTCAAGCGGAAAGCTGCATTTTCCACACATTCTCTCTTGCCCACAATATATCCGCCGATGGGTGCAAGTCCACCTCCGGGATTTTTAATCAGGGAGCCCACTGCCATATCTGCTCCCACATCTGTGGGCTCTGTTTTCTGGACAAATTCACCGTAACAGTTATCTACCATACAGATCACATCCGGCTTGATTCCTTTAATAAAGGCGATCAGTTCTCCGATCCGTTCCACTGAAAGCGTAGGCCTGGTCTGGTAGCCCTTTGAACGCTGGATGGTGACCAGATGCGTCTTTTTATTGATGGCAGCGCGGATTCCTTCATAATCAAAGCTGCCGTCCGGCAACAGATCCACCTGTTTGTAAGTAACACCATACTCTGCCAGAGACCCTTTGGAAGGACGAATTCCGATTACCTCCTCCAAGGTATCATAGGGTTTCCCTACCGGTGAGAGTAATTCATCACCGGGGCGCAGATTACTCATCAGTGCCAGGGCAAGGGCATGGGTTCCGCAGGTAATCTGCGGGCGCACCAGTGCATCTTCTGTATGGAATACATCTGCATAAACCTGCTCCAAAGTATCACGTCCGATATCATTATACCCATATCCGGTGGTTCCTAACAGGCAGGCCTCGGATACATGATTTTTCTGCATGGCATGCAGAACCTTACACTGATTATATTCCGCCACTGCATCGATCTGCTCAAATCGATCTTTCAATCCATCCAGTACCTGGTTTCCAAACTGAAAAACCGGTTCTGTGATTCCCATCTTTTTATAGATTTCAAATAATTCCTGTTCCTTATTCTGCATGTTATCTAAAACAACCTTTCTGTTCTTTTCTTAAAGGATTCCTCTGGCAGTAAGTTCTGTCTCAATAGCTTGTAGAAGCACTACCGGGTCATTGCCCAGTTCCTGGCGCCTGATCCAGGTCACATCCTTTTCCCGTTTAAACCAGGTGATCTGCCGTTTTGCAAAATGTCTGGTATCCCGTTTGATCAGGTATACAGCCCGCTCCAGGCTGCACTGACCATCCAGATAATCCAGAATTTCCTTATAGCCCAGCCCCTGCATGGATACCATGCTCCGGTCACATCCCTGTGAGCGAAGTTTCTCCACTTCCTGTACCAGCCCCTGGCTTATCATTTCATCGACTCTTCTGTCTATCCGTTCATAAAGCAGGGAACGCTCATCCTCCAATACGAAATAGCAGAAACGGTAAGGTGATTCTTTCTGGCGCTGCTGTTCATTATGGTCGGAAATTCTTGTCCCTGTCTCTTCAAAAAATTCCAACGCCCGGATCACTCTTTTGGTATTATTGGCATGGATCATTTCCGCAGAAACCGGATCCACTTCTTTCAGCCGCTGGTGTAACCGTCCGGCTCCTTCCGGTGTCTTCGCCAGTTCTTCCAGTTCATGCCGGAAACTTTTATCCTCTCCGTTTTCAGTAAAATCAATATCATACAGAAGTGCCTGAATATAAAACCCGGTTCCTCCCACTACGATGGGAATACGGTCCCGTTCATAAATTCCCAGCATTGCCTCTCTGGCTTTCTGCTGGAACGTCACCACGTTAAACTCTTCTCTCGGATCTAAAATGTCGATCAGGTGATGAGGAACTCCGTCCATTTCCTCCGGTAGAATCTTTGCCGAGCCGATGTCCATCCCACGGTAGACCTGCATGGAATCTGCTGAGATGATCTCCCCCTGTATACGCTTTGCCAACGCAATGGAAAGCGCGGTCTTTCCCACTGCCGTCGGCCCTGTCAAAATCACTAACGGTTGCTTTTCACTTTTCATCTATACAATCCGTTTAAATTTCCTTTCGATTTCATATTTACTCAAAGTCACAATGGTGGGGCGGCCGTGAGGGCAGTTATAGGGATTCTCCAGAGTCAGCAGTTCATCGATCAAAGCTTCCATCTCTGCTGTGGAAAACCGGGTATTTCCCTTCACGGCAGCCTTGCAGGACATGGAGGCAATCTTTGTCCGCACTACATCTGCGGTTCCACGCACCGGCCCCTGCACCAGTTCATCCAGAATTTCCGTAAAGAACTGTTTCTCACTGCACCCATACAGATCTGTGGGCACTGCCCGCAGGGCATAGGAGTTTCCTCCAAATTCCTCAATTTCAAACCCCAGCTCTGTAAAGTAATTAAAGTATTCTTTTAATGCACTCTCTTCCTGTCCTGTCAGTGTAATAATGATAGGGGGATTCAGATACTGTGCTGCGATGGTTTTTTCCCGATAATTTTTCATGAAACGTTCAAACCGGACTTTTTCATGGGCTGCATGCTGATCCACCAGAAAGATTTTATCCTGAAATGCAATGATCCAATAGGTATCGAAAATCTGTCCCAGAATACGATATTGCTGTCTGGCATCCTTCGTCAGAAGTTTCTCCTCAAACAGATCCATCTGTACCGATTTCTCAATGATCACCGTATCCTTCGCTTTAATTACGCTGGATGTTGCTGGCGAAGTTTGAGGCTGACTGTTCAGCACCTTAAAATCTGTCTTTTCCTCCTCGTCATCAAAGCTTACGGTAAAGGCTGCATTTCCTGCGGATGCTTTTTCCTGCATCACCACGTTGGAAACCGGCTGCGGAATGGTTCTGGGAATCGCCTGAACCGGCGGTTCTCCCAAGGGATTGGCAATTCTTCTCTCTTCAAAAGGCTCGGGGACAGACTCCTTCACCTGAGGATCTTTTTCCTGTGGTACCAGATAGACATCCGGAATCATCTCATGTACCTTTAACGCTGACTCCACAGAACTTGCCACAAAGTCAAATACCGCCGGGCCGTCGGTAAAACGCACATCCATTTTCGTAGGATGCACGTTGACATCCACATAAGCGGTATCAATATCAAAATGTAAGACCACAAAGGGATATTTATGCTGCATCAGATATTCTTTATATCCCTCTTCCAATGCTTTGGCAATCAAATCACTTCGGATATAACGTCCATTGACAAAATAAGTTTCAAAGCTTCGATTACTCCTGTTCATCACCGGTTTACCAAGATACCCGGTAAGTTTCATTCCCGGCACCTGGGAATCCAGAGGGATCAGTTCACTGGCGGTCTCCCTGCCGTAAATACGATATATAACTTCTTTCAGATCTCCGTTTCCGGAGGTGTGAAATTTCACCGTACCATTCACCATAAATTTAAAAGAGACAGAAGGATGACTCAGTGCCAGATGCTCCATCAGATCTGCGATATAACTTCCCTCTGTGGCTGCTGTCTTCAAAAACTTCCGGCGTACCGGAGTATTGTAAAACAGATTGCGGACCATCACCGTGGTGCCATCCGGAGCTCCGATATCCTCACAGTTTTTTTGACCATCCCCTTCGCTGATATAACGGGTTCCGATCAAAGCCTCCGGCGTTTTGGTAATCAGTTCAATCTGTGCCACGGCACCGATACTAGACAATGCCTCCCCGCGGAATCCCAGGCTTTCCACCACATCAAGATCATCTGCACAGCGGATTTTACTGGTGGCATGGCGCATAAATGCCGTTTCAATCTGGTCAGACGGAATTCCACAACCATTATCCGTCACCCGTATAAAATCAATGCCGCCCCCCCGGATCTCTACCGTAATCGTATCTGAACCGGCATCCATGGCATTTTCTACCAGTTCCTTTACCACACTGGAAGGACGTTCTACCACTTCACCGGCAGCAATCTTATCAATTGTGTCATGATCCAACACGCGAATCTCAGGCATACTGCTCTCCTTTTCTTTTGTATCCTTTATCTGACGGTTTTATTTTATCATACTCTCATCTCTTTGACCACCGCCCATTACCTCCGGCAGTTCATCTGCAATATCTCCTGCTCTCATGGATGCTTTTCCAAATTTTCCGGCTGCAAAATCTCCGGCCGCACCGTGGATCGCCACGCCAAGGCATACCGTTTTCCAGCACCAGGCAGAATTTTCTCCGCTCCTTTGGTCACGGATGACAATGGCACAGATTCCCCCCAGAATTCCTGCCAGTACATCTCCGCTTCCAGCCGTTGCCATGCCATCATTTCCCAAGGTGTTGACAAAAATATGGGGATTTTCCGATTGCAAATCCGGGAATACATAAGTGCGGGCATCTTTACATACAAGCACTGCCTTATCAAAAATATGGCGAAACTTTTCGGTCCCCTGTTCCGGGTCTGCTTTCAGAGTCTGTACCGGATTTTCCGTCAGTCTGGCAAGTTCTCCGGGATGTGGGGTCAGCACCGTGGGGATATTACATTGTTTCAGAAGCTGCCGCAGATTTTCCTTTTCCGAGATAAGATTTAACGCGTCCGCATCCAATAAAAGGACCTTATCTGGTGCAACTTTCTCCGTCAAAGAATGCTTCAGATATCGAATTGTACGTTCCAATAACTTTTCCGCTGTTTTTCCCATAGAAAGTCCGGGGCCAATCACAATACTATCCGCCCACTGTATGGAATCGGCAAGTCTGGTATCAAATTCTCCTCCGTTTTCTTCCTCTGCATCCTTCAGATCTTTTGCCTCATAGGTCAAAAGCATGGCTTCCGGCAGCGAAGTCTGCACAATCACGCGGTTGGAGGCACAAGTGACGATTTTCACCATTCCCGCTCCCACACCATAGGCTCCTCTTGCACATAAAAGTGCTGCCCCCGCCATGTCATGACTTCCGGCAATGATCAACACTTTTCCAAAGGTGCCTTTGTTGCCGGATCCAGCCCGCCGGGGTATTCTTTCCCGTATCTCCCTTTTCGTATATGTGAAATGTACCGGATCCGTCAGGGATTCCCTGGTAATTCCTGCGTCAGCAAGCTGTACCCTGCCAGCAAATTCACATCCAGGGAACCGAATCAGCCCCAGCTTTTGAAAAGCAAAGGTAACGGTAAGATCAGCCCGTACAGCTGTTCCCAACACTTCCCCGGTATCCGTGTGAATGCCGGTGGGCAGATCAAGGCTGACGCATTTTGTCTTTATCAGGCGCTGATTGATTGCCCGGATTACCCGGTTCATAGGTTCTCCGATTGGCCGGTTTACACCTACCCCCAACAGAGCATCCACAACAATCTCTGCCCGTTTCACTTTCTCTTGAAGTACTTCATCCTCCGGTAATTTTCCTTTTGTATAGACAGGGACTCCATAAGCTTTTGCCGTTTGCAACTGTCTTCTGCAGGGAGGGGTGCAGCGGGCAGGATCTCCCACCATAACTACTTCCACCTGCTTTTGCTCCAGAAAAAGCATTCTTGCCAGAGCCAATCCATCTCCACCATTATTACCTACTCCGCAAAAAAACAGAAAACAGTTTGCCCCGGGGAACTGTTTTGACAAAATTTCTTTTGCGGAAAGAGCCGCCCGCTCCATCAGGACAAGGCTGTCTATTCCAAACTGCTCACTCGTCCTTTTGTCCGCCGCTTTCATTTCCTGTGCTGTTACCAGATTCTGCATACTTTTCCCTCTTTGTTTTCCTATTCATAAAGGGCAACCTTACGGCTGCCCTCCCATTATCCCTGTTGCGAATCCCCGATGTCCAGATTGTCCTTGGGGTCATACTTCATATCAAAAAGTTCAATCACATCTGAGCCAAAAATGTCATGCATGTAGGCATAAAGATTGCGATTTGTTTCCTCCATCTCCTGTTTCTGTACCAGGCGCTTTTTCAACTCAATGCGGATCTGTTTCACCCATTCATCAATCTGCTGGATCTGGCTGGTATTTTCCTCCATGGTTATATAGCATTCCTCCATGGTCTGCAACATCAGATCATAGTTCTTATCCTCAATGAGTCTTGGCAAATCCAGCTGCTCATCCTCCAGTTTCTCCAGTTTCTGATTGCAGTCCTCGATAAGGCGCTTACTTTCCTTCAGTTTCTTTTCCTGCAATCCTTCGGATTTGCCGTCAGTTTTTCCGGAATTCATTTCATCTGCGGCAACCATGATACCATCCATCAATTGCTTTTTTAAGGTTTTCACCTTTTTCACCTGGGTGTTGACCTTCCCCTGGCGAACCAGAAGTTCGTTTAACTCTGCAGCAGTTTTCTCCACCTGGGCAGGCTTTCCCTTCTGTTTGAAAAGCAGATGCCATTTATTGTCTAATGTCAGTATGGGAATCTTTTTCCCTTTTAATGCCGGTTGAAATATTTTTTCAGATCGTGACACCAAACTCACCCCTTACATGTTCTCCGTGCTTTCAAAACGATTCAGATTGTAAGATAATTTCATCAGGCTGTCGGACAAATGTACATTCTCCACCTGCACATCCCGCGGAACCTTTAAATCCACATGTGCGAAATTCCAGATACCCTTAATTCCGAAACGCACCAGATCTTCTGCGATGGGCACTACACTGGCCTTAGGAATGGTCAGTACCGCAATGTCCACATCATGTTCCTTTACAAAGCGCTCCATATTTTCCATGGGTTGTACTTCAATATTTCGTACTTTTTTGCCATACAATTCCGGATCTTTATCAAAGATTCCCACAAACAGGAATCCTCTTTTGGCAAAATTCATATAGTTGGCCAATGCCTGACCAAGGTTGCCAGCACCTACGATAATCAGGTTATGTGTGTGATCCAGACCAAGGATCCGGCCGATCTCTTTATATAAGTATTCCACATTATATCCATATCCCTGCTGTCCGAAGCCACCGAAATTATTGAAATCCTGGCGGATCTGGGAGGCGGTTACCTGCATGAGTTCACTTAGTTCCTGAGAAGAAATCCGCTCCACGCCGTCGTCCTTCAGCTCCCCTAAATATCGAAAATACCGCGGCAATCTTCCAATTACTGCCTGCGAAATCTCTTTTGTTTCCACGATTCATTCCCCCATATCCGCAAATTCATATTTTTATCTCTTATTATAGTCGTATGTTAAATATCTGTCAATCATTGCCTGTCTTTTGACTGGCAATGATTGACCTTCTCAGACTCAATTTAGTTTTGCTGTGCAAGAGGAGTCTGCTCACGCATGAATCACGTTCTTACGCAGCAAAACAGCAAGTGTTTTACTGCTGCATGATTGACAGATACGACTTACAGGCTGTAAACTAGTAGCGTTTGTAACACATAAATCATCAGGAGATAAGAAATGATTCTTTCAGCAGTAAATATCAGCAAAGCCTTTGTGGAACACAAGGTTTTACAGAATGTATCTTTTCATATAGAAGAAAACGAGAAGGCCGCCATCGTAGGTATCAATGGTGCAGGAAAGACTACCTTGCTTCGCATTCTCGTGGGAGAAATGGAACCAGATGAAGGGCAGGTCACCTATGCCAAGGATGCCACTTTCGGTTACCTCGCACAACACCAGTCTGTGGATTCCGACAACTCCATTTATGAGGAACTTCTATCCGTCAAACAGGAATTTATCGACATGGAACATCAACTCCGTTTCCTGGAAAATGAAATGAAATCTGCAAGTGGTGACGCTCTGGAAGCACTCATGGATCAGTACAATAGACTGACCAACCGCTTTGAGCTTGGAAACGGCTACGCCTACCGCAGTGAAGTGGTGGGAATCTTAAAGGGTCTCGGCTTTACCGAGGAAGAATTTGACAAAAAAATTGCCACCCTTTCCGGCGGTCAGAAAACCCGCGTTGCTTTGGGAAAGATGCTCTTACAGAAACCGGATTTAATCTATCTGGATGAGCCTACCAACCACCTTGATATGTCTTCCATTGCCTGGTTGGAAACCTACCTGCTCAATTACAAAGGAGCTGTGGTTATCGTGTCCCACGACCGCTATTTTCTGGATAAAATTGCCGGCAAAATCATTGAGATTGATCAGACCAAAGCCACGGTCTTTAAAGGAAATTACAGCGCCTATGCCGCTAAAAAAGAAATCCTGCGTCAGGCTGCCTGGAATGCTTACGTCAATAACCAGCGTGTCATCAATCACCAGGAAGAAGTAATTGCCAGACTAAAATCTTTTAACCGAGAAAAATCCATCAAACGTGCAGAGAGCCGGGAAAAAATGCTGGAAAAAATGGAGGTTGTGGAAAAGCCCACAGAAACCAAAGCTGACATGCATATGACTCTCACCCCCAAGTTCGTCAGCGGAAACGATGTTCTCACCGTTGAGGGATTGTCCAAGCAGTTTGACAGAGAACCTCTCTTTACTGATTTGTCCTTTGAGATTAAACGGGGAGAACATGTCGCTATCATTGGAGATAACGGAACCGGAAAAACCACCATTTTAAAAATTATCAATGGTCTGGTTCCCGCCGATGGGGGAAAGATCACTCTGGGAAGCAATGTACAGATTGGCTATTATGACCAGGAGCATCATGTGCTGCATATGGAAAAAACTTTGTTTGAAGAGATTTCCGATGACTACCCTACTTTGACCAACACGGAAATCCGCAATACTCTTGCCGCCTTTCTTTTCACTGGTGATGATGTGTTTAAAAAAATCCAGTCCCTCAGCGGTGGAGAACGGGGACGGGTTTCCCTGGCGAAGTTGATGCTCTCCGACTCCAATTTTCTCATCCTGGATGAGCCTACCAACCATCTGGATATTATGTCCAAGGAAATTTTGGAAGATGCACTAAATTCCTATACCGGTACTGTGTTATATGTCTCCCATGACCGTTACTTTATCAACAGAACCGCACACCGCATTCTGGATTTGCGAAACAATCATCTCACCAATTATCTGGGCAATTATGATTACTATCTGGAAAAGTCCGGTGAAACCGTTTCCAATCCAGTCTTTCAGGCAGGAGGTTCTGCCCCCTCTGCAGAATCTACAGAAAACAAGCAAAACTGGCAAAAGCAACGGGAGGCTCAGGCAAGGGAGAGGAAACGTGCCAACGATTTAAAGAAATGCGAGGAACAGATTGAGCAGTTGGAAAACAGAAACGCTGCCATCGACGAAGAAATGGCACTCCCGGAAGTCTGCCGGGATGTGGCAAAACTCACTGCCCTCTCCAAAGAAAAGGACGCCAACAATGAAAAACTGGAAACCTTTTACGAACAGTGGGAAGTGCTGAGTGAAGGGTAGACAATATGGGTAAGATTACAAAAAGCCATGTACAAAATCTGTACATGGCTTTTCTATCCTCTCTTTTTAACTCTTACAGGCTCTCTAAAGTCTCACGGACTGCTTTGATGAAGTCCTGGGTGTTTAAGGTCTGGGGATTCTTCAGGGTGGTAATCAGAGCCAGATCCTTGGTCATTTTTCCGTCCTCTACGGTCTTGATGCAGGCCTTTTCCAGCTTGTCTGCAAAAGCCATCAGTTCCGGAAGTTCATCCAGTTCGCCACGTTTACGAAGGGCACCTGTCCATGCAAAGATGGTTGCAATGGGGTTGGTGGAGGTTTCCTCTCCCTTCAAGTGCTTGTAATAGTGACGCTGTACCGTACCATGGGCAGCCTCATACTCAAAATAGCCATTAGGGGAAACTAACACAGAAGTCATCATGGACAGGGAACCGAAAGCGGTGGCAACCATATCGCTCATCACATCACCGTCATAGTTTTTACATGCCCAGATGTAACCGCCTTCAGAACGAATCACGCGGGCTACCGCATCGTCAATCAGGGTATAGAAATAAGTAATACCTGCCTGCTCAAATTTCTCTTTATACTCTGCGTCAAAGATTTCCTGGAAAATATCCTTGAAGGTGTGGTCATACTTTTTGGAAATGGTATCCTTGGTGGCAAACCACAAATCCTGCTTGGTATCTAATGCATAGTTAAAGCAGCTTCTTGCAAAACTCTCGATGGAATCGTTTAAGTTGTGCATGCCCTGGATGATTCCGGCACCCTTGAAATCGTGAATCAGCTCTCTTGTCTCACTGCCATCCTCCGCAGTGTAAACCAGTTCTGCTTTTCCTGCGCCGGGAATTTTCATCTCGGATGCCTTGTATACATCACCGTAAGCATGTCTGGCAATGGTGATGGGCTTTGTCCAGTTTTTCACATAAGGCTCAATGCCTTTTACAATAATGGGAGCACGGAAAACCGTTCCATCTAACATGGCCCGGATGGTTCCGTTAGGACTTTTCCACATTTCTTTCAGGTTGTACTCCGTCATTCTGGCTGCATTGGGAGTGATGGTTGCGCATTTTACCGCTACACCATACTTCTTTGTGGCATTGGCACTATCCACAGTTACCTGATCATTAGTCTCATTACGATATTCCAGCCCCAGATCATAATACTCCGTTTTTAAATCCACGAAGGGAAGTAACAGTTCATCTTTGATGAGTTTCCAGAGAACTCTGGTCATTTCATCTCCGTCCATCTCTACCAGGGGGGTGGTCATCTTAATTTTGTTTTCGCTCATGCTAAATCCTCCTTTTCCGTACTGCCTTATTTTTCTTCTCGATAAGCCTCACTTAATCCATGCTTTAACATGTTATTGTAGGCATTAATCATATGCTGGTGTGCCAGTTCCTCTGCCAGATCGGCATTCTTGGCTTTAATGGCTTCCATAATCTGACGATGCTCGTTGTTGGAGGCGGTACTTCTTGCTTCACTGGATAAGGTTTTCCGACGTACACGCATCACATACTGGTGGAAATCCTTTAAAGTATTTTCCAGCATTTTAGAATCACATGCCTCGTATAACAACTCATGGAACCGGTTGTCCAGCTGTGCCATCTGCTCCAGATGATTCTTGCTGGCATGAAACTCTGCAAGGTAGGTATTTTCCTCCAGTTCCTCCATCTGTTCCTGGGTAATATGCTCTGTTGCCCATCTGGCACACAACCCTTCCAACCGAGCACGCATCATATAAATATCCTGCACATCCTTCATGGTGATACCAATTACATAGGCACCCTTGTTGGGGATGATCTGAATCAAGCCCTCCAGTTCCAATTGACGAAAGGCCTCGCGCACAGGAGTTCTGCTCACACCCAGTTCCTCACCGATTGCCATTTCCTTCAGTTCTTCGTGTTCTTTGTATTTTCCGTTGAGAATATCTTCTCTTATCTTGGAATATACCCTTCCTCGCAACGAATACTTGTCCGTTACTTCCTGTTTCACATCAAAACTCATGATAGTTTTTTCTCCACATTTTTGCGCGTTCTCTCAGCGCATAACGAGTTTGTGCCAAACCTGTGCAGACACAAATCTCGCAAATTGAAAAATTTTATTTTTCAATTTTGACTCCAGTGTGTTCCTCTATTTTCAGTCCCAGTTTCTCACAGCACTTATTGATCTCAGCTACCAGTTCTTCATCCGTAAGTACGGTTACACGTCCGCTGGCATACTCTGCATCTACCCATTCCTTCACTGCCTTTACCAGCTCACTGGTCTTCTGCAACTGACTTCCTTCATCATGAAGCTTGTAATAAGTATTCATCCAATGGGCGATGCCCGCCAGTCCGGATGTATTGGAAACTGCACATAAAACCGGGCGATTCAGGAATTTTTCTGTATCAAAAATATTGTAAATTTCTTCGTTTTTCAACAAACCATCCGCATGGATTCCCGCCCTGGTGACATTGAAATTCTTGCCTACAAAGGGGGTACGTGGAGGAATATGATAGCCGATCTCTTTTTCATAGTACTCTGCCAGTTCTGTGATCACTTTTGTATCCATGCCGTTTAAGTGACCCTTTAACTGTGCATATTCAAAAACCATCGCCTCCAACGGTGTATTACCTGTTCTCTCACCAATACCAAATAAAGAAGTGTTGACACCGGAACATCCATATAACCAGGCGGTGGTAGAGTTGGTGACCGCTTTATAAAAATCATTATGTCCGTGCCATTCAATCAGAGAGGAAGGCACACCCGCATGGGTATGGATTGCATAAATGATTCCCTGCACACTTCTGGGAATTACGGCACCAGAAAAGTTTACGCCATACCCCATGGTGTCACAGGCACGAATCTTAATGGGAATCTTGTACTCTTCCATCAGCTTCATCAGTTCCAGACAGAAAGGAACCACGTAGCCGTAAATATCAGCACGAGTGATATCCTCAAGATGGCAGCGAGGGCTGATTCCCTCTTCCAGACAGTCACGGATAACACTCAAATAATGCTCCATCGCCTGTTTTCTGGTCATCTTCAATTTCAGGAAAATATGATAATCGGAACAGCTGACAAGAATGCCTGTCTCCTTCATGCCGATTTCTTTTACTAATTTAAAGTCATCCTTGCTTGCACGGATCCAGCTAGTGATCTCCGGGAATTTGTAGCCCCGTTCCATACACTTATATACGGCATCCCGGTCTTTCTTGCTGTAAAGGAAAAATTCACAGGCACGAATCATTCCGTTTGGGCCGCCAAGCCGATGTAAATAATCATAGATCGTCACAATCTGATCGGTAGAATACGGTGCTCTGGACTGCTGCCCATCCCGAAAGGTGGTATCGGTAATCCAGATATCCTTTGGCATATTATGTGGCACAATTCTATCATTAAACGGAATTTTCGGAATCTCTGAATAGGGAAACATATTACGGAACACGTTCGGTTTCTGCACATCATCCAAAATATACATATGCTCTTCTATTTCAAGCAGATTGTTACTCGGATTCATTGTTACCGGACGATTTTGAAATGCATCATAACTCATAACTTGCTCCTCCTCATAAAAGTGTCGTTTCCAGACATCTTTTTATTGTATAAAAAGCACCTCGTATTATTGTATACAATCATACGAGGTGTTGTCAAGTCCTACTCATTGATTCTATTTTTCATTTAACAGACCCGGAATCCAAAGCATTCCGTACCCCTGTTTGAAAAAAGGCAATCCCACATCCAGACAGGAATCTGCCAATGCCCTTTTGTAATCAGCCACACCGGCGGAAGGATATTTCTCTTTGAACAATGCTGCCGCTCCCGCGGCGATAGGAGTTGCCATGGAAGTACCGCTTTTTTTGCAGTAACCGTTCCAGACTCTTCCGTTTTTTGCATGGAAATGCAGATTACAGGAAATGATATCCGTTCCCGGTGCAACCACATCCGGCTTTCGATGGTTTCCCTCGGCTTTGGGGTTTCCGATGCAGGAATAAAACTGGCAGAGATCTTTTCTTCCCACTCCAAAGCTACCTTCATGACAGCCAACAGTGATCACATTTTCCAGACTTCCTAACAGTGATATCGTCCTGATATTCGCTGCAAAGTTTCCGGCCGCACAAAAAAACAGTACTTTTCTGCGACTTAGGTAGCGAATCAATTCTGTTACATATTGAAACTCCAGACTTTGCTGTAGGTTAGCTGCTCCCACAGAGATGTTCACCACCTGGATCGGTGTCTCATCGGTCAAATGCACTACCCACTCCAGCGCTTCCACCAGCTGAGATAAATTCCCATTTCCATCCCGATCCAGAATCTTTCCACTCCAGATTCGGCTCTTCGGTGCAATACCCTGATATTTTCCATTGGAAACTCTGCCATCACCTGAAAGACATCCCGCCACATGAGTTCCGTGTCCATTATCGTCTATGCCGTTCCCCGCATGATCTGTAAAATCCATAATTCCTTCTATATGATCTGCCAGGTCCGGGTGCTTACAGATACCAGTGTCCAATAAAACCACCTGAACATCCTTACCCTTGTAGGATACCTGGTCGCATCCTATCTGATGTCTGACTCGGTACACTTTTGCACACAGCTTTCTTTTTCATTATGTTATGCAAAAGTTAATAAAAAGGGTCTGTCCGTCAAGGCTGTTCATAAATTGCCAGATCCGCAATGCAATCCAGCGAAAAAGTAATGCAATTCGTTTCCTGCTTCGAAGAAGAAGTAAAATTCACTTCCTTTAACAATCCATTATCTCCTAAAATCGAAACATGTAAGTTACCCACATCCCACTCAGAAGGCACGGGCAGGGTACAGGTAAGCGTCTGTTCTCCCAATTTATAAATCGGTACATTGGCACGCATATCTTTCATACTCATGGAAAAGCCGTAAAATTTTTCAGGTGCTTCCTTTCCATAGGTTTCCTGATAAGACACAGCCATAGATTTCTGAGTGACCGTACTCTGGGTCATCGTCAGTTGATAAGAAGTATCCGGTGATTTCAGATCAATGCTTACATAGGTCTGCGGTTTAAATAAGCTGCTGTCAATGGTATAGGTCAAACCAGACTGAATCACCACATTTTCACTTTTTGCCACCAGCTCGGATGGATCCTGAATCTGATAGGTAATACCGGAAATTGTCACCTTTTCCGGATAGGCCGTCACTTTCCCATTGACCTTAATAATCGTTAAAACTCCTTCCTGGTTCGATGCCTTGTTACTGTCCATTCGGCATACAATTCCTGCAAAGCCATACAGGCTTTCATCCAAAACCGATCCCTTTACATTACTTATTTCCTTACGGACAACCGCAATGGAGACTCCCTCAAAAGAACGGTTTCTGTATGCAGTATTGGATAATCGGGTAGCACGGTTGGTATACCCGATCTGCGGGAGTTTCGTTCCCTGAAATACTACCACGGCATTTCCCGTTGCCAGATTTGTCTCATCAAAAGCATCTCTTCCAATTTCTGTGACAGTCTCCGGGATTTGAATTTCTGCAATTGGACAACCGCTAAAAGCCTTGTCACAAATGCTCACCAGATTTTTGCCCCCACTGACTGATGTCAGGGCACTGCAATTTTCAAAAGCACTCTCCCCTACTTCCGTCAGGGTTGTGGGAAATGTGACAGTAGTAATATCATTCCTGTCCTGGAATACACTACCAGCAATTTTTTTCACTCCATTGGGAATGTTCACCCGCTTTTTATTTCCCTCATAAGCAATTAGGATGCCATCTCCCACAATCAGATATGCTTCCTTTCCGCTAGAAACGAGTTCAGCCTGATCTGCACGCCACTGCTGTATCCAGGCTGTCATGTCAAAAGCAAAAGGCTCTATCTCCGTTACACTGTCCGGTATCTCCACATTTGCTAACTGATCACAATGATAAAATGCACCATATCCGATCCGGGTCACACCCTCAGGAATCACAACTTCTGTCAATCCACTCCTTGCAAAAGAGAAATCTCCGATGGCGTTTACATCCTCCGGAAAATTATACTGCGTCAGGCTTTGTTTCTTATAATAAGCCGCATCCACAATCTGCCCGTCCAATATCTGTGTAACCTGAGGCTTGTATACGGCACTACTCTCCTGTCCGGTCTGTTCTTCCTCCGAAGTTTCCTGTGTTGCGGCAGAGCCTGTCACTACAGAAGCAGGGTTCATCAGAATTACTGCCTTTCCACCAACCACAGTACCGGATCCCAGTACCGTCCCTTCATCACTTCCGCCGGTTCCACTCGTAATGTTATCTGCCTTTACCAGCAAAAGAGCATCTGCGTCCATACTGAGGACGCAGATGCAGGATAACAGGGTAATCAAAAGCTTTTTCAGTTTTTTTGCTCCCATACAATAACCATACCTTTCAAAATACCAATTAAGCCAGCTTTCTCCGTTTTACCGGTTTATCCTTTTTCATGAAAAGAAGGATTGATACTGCTGCAAACCCAATACTCAAAAACCACTTCGGTGCAATACCATCACCGGTCTTAGGGGTCTGATCCAGACCACTTACCAGATTGTTGGTATCTGCATAAATAGTATACGGTGAAAAATGAGTTGCCCGGAAAGTTACACAGGCTACACCGTCAATAGTGGTAAACTTGGGGGTCAAATCCTCCAGCTGTCCGTTTGCCACAGCTGCCGTCTTATTATTTCCGGCATACTGGATCAAATCATCCGGCAGAGGAAGGGTAACATCTACAGTCAATCCCGTGGTGTCGGTAATCTTGGTGGTTCCAGTGGAATCATACAGGGAAATATCCATTGCCACATAACGGATGGCATCCAGAGAACCATATCTTGCCAACAGAGCCTGCTGTACCTCTTCCGTAGCCAGTGCACTGTCGGAAATCTTTACAATGAAATTATCGGTAGAACCGTTCACGGTAGCAGATGCCAGATCCCGGTTGGAAATCCCCGGTTTTGTAATGGACACCTTAGTGCCGTTATTATTGTTATCACGGTTTGTGGTATTGGTTGTGGTACCCGTATTGGTGCCATTATTACGATTGTTTCCACTGACGGAATTGTTCTTCAGGGGTTGTACTTCATTGGAGCTTACCGTCAGATAAGAAGAACCGGAATCAATGTAATTGGCTGTTACAGTGGCATTGCTTGCCGGCATGGTAATGGTGGTTGCTGCAGAACGTGAGCTGACAATGTTCATGGTTGTGCTCATCGTCCAGTTGTAGAACACCTTACCGGTAGGCGGGTTATTCGCCGTGATGATAACGGAGGTGCCTGCTGCATAAGTACCGCCGCCTGTTCCGTTTACAACCGTAAGGGTGTACTTGCCGCTTTCATTACCATTATTTCC